>CAYWYC010000272.1:0-6268 GCA_964462565.1 uncultured Candidatus Sumerlaeota bacterium
TTGTTCTTGTGAAAGAAGCCAGAGACTAAGGGCTATATGAAGTCTTCCGGTTCTTCATTGGAAATGCGGGGACGGGGAATGCTGCGTTTGGAACTGCGGATGAAATTGACCAACTCCTGGATAGCACCCATTTCGCCCTGCTGCTTCTCCAGGACATCCAGGGCCTCTTCCAGGCGCATGCCGGAACGAAAAATCATCTTGTAAGCCTGCTTGATCTTCTTGATATCCTCCGGCGAAAACTGATGCCGCCGAAGGCCGATGCTGTTGATGCCGCGGGGCCGGGCCGGATGGCCGTCGGCTGTAATAAAAGGCGGGATATCCTGCGTCACCTTGCTGCACGCGCCGACAATACTGTGCCGGCCGATCCGGCAGAATTGGTGAACCCCGACCAACCCGCCCAGTATCGCGTTCTTTTCGATATGGACCTCACCGGCAAGTTCCGCGCAATTCGCCATGATCACCCCGTCTTCCACCACGCAATTATGGGCAATATGCGTATAAGCCAGGAATCGGCAATGGCTCCCCACACGGGTGGCGCTTCCCTGCCCCGTGGCCCGGTTGATCGTGACAAACTCCCGGAAAATATTATGATCCCCCACAATCAGCCCCGTTTCTTCACCCTGAAACTTGGCGTCCTGGGAATCGGTTCCGATGATGGCGTAGGGATGGATGTGGTTATGCTTGCCGATGCGCGTGTTGGGGCCGATAATCGCGTGGGCCTCGATGCGGTTGCCTTCTTGCACAATGGCATGGGCGTGAATCATCGCATAGGCGCCTACCGTCACATTTTCAGCAAGCCGGGCGGTCGGATCGATAATTGCCGTAGGATGAATAGCGGGCTGGGACTCTGGGTTGCGGGAAAGGGCCATCACAACTGCTCCTCGAAGGATTACTTACTGGTCGGCCTTGTCCCCGAGCATGCAGGTCAATACGGCTTCGGCCGACAATTCATCGCCCACGTATGCCTTGGCTTCGGCCTTGGCCAGCCGGCTGCGCAAGCGTAGCAACTTGATCTCAAGGCGCAATTGATCGCCCGGAACGACCTGACGGCGAAACTTGACATTATCAATGGCCGCGAAGAAGGGAATCTTGCCCGCGTTCTCCGGAATGCTCAACATATAAATGGCCGCCGTCTGGGCAAGCGCCTCGATCTGAAGCACACCCGGCATCACCGGCGCGCCCGGGAAATGCCCCTCGAAAAAAGGCTCATTCATCGTGACGTTCTTCAGGGCGATGATCACTTTCTCTTCCATATTTAATTTGATCACCCGGTCCACCAGCAAAAAGGGATAGCGATGGGGGATAATCTCACAAATTTTCTCAACATTCATTTCCACTTTAGATTCCGTCATGCAGCGTCAAATTCCTTTCTCAGGTGCTTGATAAACATGGCATTTGCGTGGTGACCGCCCCGATAGGACAAAATATGCCCCCGCAAGGGAGCACCCACCAGCAGCAGGTCGCCCAGCAGGTCCAGCAGCTTGTGCCGGGCCAGTTCGTCCGGCCACAGAAGCTCTGTATTTAATATGCTATCCGGCCCGACAATGATAGCATTATTTTCATTTCCACCCCGGATCAGGTTCCGGGAACGCAAAAACTCCACCTCTTCACTCGTGCAAAAGGTCCGCGCGGGGGCAATCGCCTCGCGAAAAACATCCGGGCCAATCCGAAAGCTGACCGCCTGCGAACCGATGACAGGATGCTCGTATTCCAGAAAATAGGTGACAATAAGATGCCGGGATGGCCAGGCGGCAAATTCAATCGAATCACTTTCACCCGGCTGAAAGGCCACCGGGCGCGTAATCTCAAAAAGACGACGTTCCGTACCCGCCAATTCCCGCGCGCCTCCGCATTCCGCCAGCATACGGGCCAGCTCCGCCGCGCTGCCGTTCAGGATAGGCGCTTCGCCACTCGTCATTTCTATCCGCGCGTTATCAATCCCATAAGCATGAAGACATGCCAGAATATGCTCCACCGTCTGCACCGATGCCGATTCGTTATCGGGGGACTGCAGAACCGTCTGGCGCAGGAGGGGTTCTTCGGTCAGCGATTGGATCGATGCCGGGATGGCCGGCTGACCCGGCAGGTCGCTCCGGACAAAATAAATACCGGCATCGGCTTCTTCCGGCTGGATGCAGATATGGCATTCAATTCCGCTGTGAATACCTTTTCCACTGAATTCGATTTTTTTCGCTATCGTGGTTTGGGGCTTGGTCATGCCTTATTCTTCGATCGTAACCAGCAAGTCAATAGACTGGGTATTGCAATAGTAGAGAAGCTGGGCCATGATAAGGGGCAATGCTCCGATTTCATCGGATGCTTCTTCGGCAATCTCGTCCAGCTCATCGCAAACCGCCGCCGCTTCGTTGGAATAGAGATAGCCGAACCGGGCTTCATAGGCTTCTTCCGGATCGGGAAAGGTCGGATCCTCCGATTCGGGCAAACGCCCCAGGCAAAGCATCTGCACGCGCGTCCGCAATTCCTGGGACACATCGTTTTCCACGATCCATTCCAGAAAATCTTCGAACTCATCCAGCCCGACACCACGGTTCAGACAGCGGCGAATAGCCTCGGCCATATCTTCATCTTCCAGTTCGCAGCTTTCGATAATGTCATCCGCGTCCAAAGGCTGAACCCGGTCTTCGCCCTGGCAATAGGCCGCCATAAAATCCTGGACCGCGTAGGCCTCATCCTCCGACAAATCACCCGGCAGACCCACCATGATCATCTTCGTGATGATCTCCTTGGCCGTGTCGGCTTCAATCTCGTCATAATCCCAATTCAGGTCTTCCGTATCGGCCTCATCGCTCTCGAAGTAATTCTCTTCATCGTCATCATCGGCCAGGGCGCGAAACTCCAAACCCATATGCACCCCTATCTGGCTCAGCAATTCCCGGTCGGCGCTGCCGATAACTTGAAAAAGATCGCGAAGATCCGCGGTATAGAAATGGACGATTGCACTCACTACATGTTACTCCCTTGTCTGAATCTGCGGCATGGCACAAGATGCCTTATCTACCTTGTCGCCCTTCCATAAACAAAACTTTAACCGTCCGGGCTTTGGCAGTGCAAGAAAAAAGCGAGCCAGACCGTCTCCATTGCCCCGATGTTCCCGTTTTTTCGCAATCTTGTGTTTTTAGCTGGAAATTACAAGGCTTAATGCCGATACTCATTTTGAATTTTGTGATGCATGCCGACGCGAAAAGCGTTATGATAATAATCGAAGAGACAGCAGGCTTTGACAGGAGCCAGGCATAAAAATGGCCCTGTCGCTTCGAAGAACCAAAGGAGGCGCAAATATGGCCTTGTTTAAAAGACCGGTCCCGCCCCAACAGGGCGCAAATACCGAAACAAAGCAAGAAGCATCTCCCACACCGGAAAAGAAAAAGGAGGAAGTGATGGCCAAAAGCAACTCAAGCAGTTCCCTGCTGACAGAAAACCAACCGGGACGGCGCGCGGTGAGTGACGAAGCGGCCGCACGTCCCCAGGCTCCCGCGTCGGGCAATGAGACTTTCATCTCAGGCGATACGCTTGTTGAAGGAAAAATAAAAACCAAGTGCGAACTGCGCATCGATGGGGGATTCAACGGCGAAATATACTCCTCCAGCCGGGTGATTGTGGGAACCAATGGCCGCCTCGAAGCGACTGTCGAGGCAAACTCCATGGTCGTAAGCGGCAAGGTCATCGGAAACCTCCACATCAAGGAACGCCTGGAAATGCTGGCTACCGGAGAATTGTATGGCGACCTGGAAACCCAGCCCGGCGCCCTCATTATCGAAAAAGGCGCACGCGTGGAAGGCCGCTGTACCATGGGCCTGAATCCCGACAAAAAATCCAAACAGGCTGACGAAGCGGAGGAAGATTCTTCCAATAAATAGACGTTGCCAACGCCCGCAACCGGGATGGAGAAAGGATCATGCTTTTTGAAGGCTGGTGGCTGGCCTTTGGTTTCTCCGGCCTGCCTATTACCGTCGGGGTTATCATATGGATGGTCATCCGTGACCGCGAACGCAAAAAGAAAGCGGAAAAGGACCGTCTGCGAAGAACCCTTGAAGAAGCCGAAAGAGACGGATCCGATTCGGCTCGCGAATTGCGCGAGTTATTGAAGAAAAAGGAGTAAAATATATGAAGTACTGCCTCACCACTCTCATGCTGCTTCTCCTGATCATGGTAAGTTTGTCCCTTGCCGCACAGGACAAAGCGGCAGAGGAGAAAAAAGAAACCGGCGATTTTATAAAAAACCCCGACAAGGGCCGCGGCGTTTTCAAACCCGATCCCGCGTACATACAGATATACGCCTATCCCCGCACCTACCTGAAAATGGTCAAAAGGCCCATGCTGGAAAAGAAGGCGTATAACCCCCTGGACGACATGAAAAAAATCCAGCAGACAAGCCCCCAAAGGGTGGAACTGCCCAGGATGGAAACGGAATACAAGAGTACAGACAAGCAACCCAAGCCGACGGCAACGCCCATGCATTCATTGCCATCCGATGAGGGAGAAAGTCTGTTCTAAGATTGCCAACGCCAAATCCGGCATGGAAATATAAACACACCAAACACGGGGAACAAAATGATTCAAGACGCGATTGATATTCTGGTATCCAATGAAGACTTTGAAACCGAACAGGCCGCCGAAGTGGCCCGCGAAATATTGAACGGCGAAGCCACACCCGCCCAGATTGCCGCCTTTATTACCGCCCTGCGCATTCGCGGCGAAAAGGTCGAACACATCGTCGCCTTTGCCCGCGTCCTCCGCGAAAAAGCCCTCCGCATCCAGCCGCCCGAAGGCATCGTGCTCGACACATGCGGAACCGGCGGCGACTCCCAGGGAACTTTCAACGTCTCCACGGCAGCCGCCATTATCGCTGCCGCCGCGGACGTCACCGTTGCCAAACACGGCAATCGCGCCGTAACCAGCAGCTGCGGCAGCGCCGACGTGCTCAAGGCTCTGGGCGTCGACATCTCCTGTCCGCCCGAAATCATGGAAAAAGCCCTCAAGGAGATCGGCCTCTGCTTCCTCTTCGCGCCCAGCTTTCATGGCGCCATGAAACACGCCGCCGTACCCCGAAAAGAAGTCGGCATCCGATCCATCTTCAACATGGTCGGCCCCCTTGTTAATCCGGCCGGCGCGAATCGCCAGATCATCGGGGTTTACAGCGCCCACCTCACCGAAACCTTCGCCGAGGTCCTGCGGGAACTCGGCACGGAACGGGCCCTGGTCGTCCATGGCAGCGATGGACTGGACGAAATCACCCTCAGCGCCGTCACCCAGGTCACCGAACTCCGCGACGGAGACATCGACACCTGGACCCTGGACGCTTCCGACTTCGGACTCGATCCCATCGAATTGCAGGACATCCTCGTCGAATCGGTCGAAGAAGCCGCCGAAACCATGCGCTCCGTCCTGAAAGGCGAACCCGGCCCCTGCACCGCCACGGCCTACGCCAACGCGGGCGCCGCCATCTACCTCGCCGGCAAGGCCAACTCCATCGACGACGGCTACACCATCGCCCAAAAAGCCACCGAAGCCGGCAAGGCCGAAGCCAAACTACAGGCCCTGATCGATATGACCAACGCCTGAACAAGCCAAGTTGGTATTTGAAAAGACTCGGCTATAGTCACTCTTCACCAGAGGAAGAAATTTGGATTTTGTATGTCTTCCTCTGGCAGAGAAACAGTCTTTTGAGCTGCAAACAGGCACCTGATCTGCGTTCATCTGTGCGATCTGTGGGGCTATTATTGGGCAACGCCTTCGGCGTGATAGCGAATTTCGAAAGTCTTTCTGCCAAATCGGCTCCAAGGTGGGCTTTGCCCACAACCCAATTTGTCGGGATTTCAGAAAGGCCTACAAGTTCGTAGTCAGCCCCGTGAGGGGCGTCGGGTTGAATGGAATTCATTCATCATCCTGGAAATTTCTGCTCCGGATGACAGCCCTTACGGGCCTTACTACAAACGAGAGTTCCCATGCCTGCTAAAATTATCTGTATATTTATGCTGGCGTGTAGCATTACAAATACACAACATACAAAGAGCACCCAAAAGGTTTCTTTGTTTTTGTGAAAGAAGCCAGAGACTAAGGTACTTATAATGAAAATTCCCCAAAAAGCTGGAAGGGCTTGACATAAATTATGGCAGAAACTTTTTTCATTATTTCAGCGCTGCAAGCGCGATTTATCATAGCCTGGGGTGGAGCGACCGAAGGAAGCGGAAGCCCAGGACCAGAGCCGTAAATAAAAGCAAGCGCTGTAAGCGCGCCCCAATTTGAG
>CAYWYC010000273.1:0-6260 GCA_964462565.1 uncultured Candidatus Sumerlaeota bacterium
CAATCGAACAAAGCGAAAGGCTTCATGTCCTTCGTTCATACGATTCGCTATCCGCAGATTACGCAGATTTCCGCAGATGAAAAACATTGGCGGTCTGCAATCTGCGGAAATCTGCGTAATCTGCGGATTTCTAAATAACGTCATGGGTGGCTTCGCCATGTCTGCCGATCATTGATAGTCCGAATATCGTGGACTTGACGCTTGGGATTGGCCTGCCCGTGCGATTTGGGTTGCGATTGGGAGGTTGATTGCGAATAGTGGAGGGGTTGGGGTGATTTTTTTTGGCGGAGTGGAAAGGTTGGGAATCAGGATGGCTTATCGCAACTTGCGGGAGTATATGGCGGCGCTGGAGGAGGCGGGGGATTTGCGGCGGATCGATGCGCCGGTGGACCCGTGCCTGGAGGCGACGGCCTTTGCCGATCGTGCGGTAAAGTCGGGCGGCCCGGCTCTGCTTTTTCAAAATCCGAAAAATTCCCGCTTCCCCCTGGCGGTGAATCTTTTCGGATCGGAAGCGCGCATGGGGCGCATCCTGGGTACGGACGATCCGGCTTCCATCAGCCGTCGCTATCTGGCGCTGATCGAGGGCGCCGGTCCGCGGTCGATCCTGGACAAGGTAAAGATGGCTCCGCAACTGATGCAGATGAGCCAGGCCCTGCCCAAGACGGTTAAACGCGCCGCCTGTCAGGAAGTGGTGATGGAGGAGCCCTCCTTCGATCCCTTTCCCATCCTGAAATGCTGGCCCGAGGACGGCGGCCCCACGATCACCCTGCCCATGGTCTTCACGCGAGATCCCGAAACAGGCGCGCCCAACTGTGGCATGTACCGGATGCAGATTTATGACAGCCGCACCAGCGGCATGCACTGGCACATCCACAAGGGCGGCGCGGAACATTACCGCAAGGCCTGCGCCCGGGGCGAACGCCTGCCCGTGGCGGTGACGGTGGGCGGTCCGCCCCTGGCCATTTTTGCATCCATGTGTCCCCTGCCGCCGGATTTGGACGAAATGCTTTTTACGGGGCTTATCGGCAACCGGGCGGTGGAAATGGTTAAATGCAAAACCTGCGACATTCTGGTTCCAGCGGAATCGGAGATTGTCTTCGAGGGCTATGTGGAGCCGGGGGAATTGCGGACAGAAGGCCCCTTTGGCGACCATACGGGCTTCTACAGCCTGGCCGACGACTATCCCGTCTTCCACCTGACCGCCGTCACCCATCGCCGCGACGCCGTCTATCCCGCCACCGTGGTGGGGCGTCCGCCGATGGAAGACTGCTACATGGGGCAGGCGGTGGAGCGTCTCTTTCTTCCCGTAATCCAGAAGCAGTTTCCCGAAATCGTCGATGTGCACATGCCCTTTGCCGGGGTTTTTCACAATATGGTGCTCGTCAGCATCAAAAAGGCCTATCCCGGCCACGCCCGCAAGATCATGCACGGCCTGTGGGGGCTGGGCCAGATGATGTTCACCAAGGTCTTTGTCATCACCGATGCCGATGTGAACCTCCACGACTACGGCGAGACAGCCTGGAAGGTGCTCAACCACATTGACCCCGAGCGGGACATGGAGTTCGTGATGGGGCCGGTGGACGCGCTGGATCATGCCTCGCGCCTTCCGCACTATGGCAGCCACGTGGGGATCGACGCCACGCGCAAATGGCCGGAAGAGGGCTTTGAGCGCGACTGGCCCGACGAGATGCAACTGCCGCAATCGGTACTGGATAAGGTGGACCGACTTTGGCGGGAAGCGGGTTTGGGTGATTAAATCTTAATCTTTATGTACCTCTAGAAATGCATTATTTACCTGACATCTATTTAGCAATCACTCTCATTTAATTATTAAAAAGTTTATCCTTTTGTCCTTGCGCTGCCGCAATGAGTTCGGCTAAAATGCATGGTAAATTAGTGGGATTCAATTATCTGTATATTTCCCAAAAGGAGTAAATAAATGGCCAAAAGCATTAAGTTTGCCGAATTACGCAAAGAAATCGAGGAGCTGAAACGCCAACTGGAGGAAAAAGAAAAAATGGCCGAAGCCAATCAAGATTTGATGCAAAAATGGGAAGCCCTTCAGGATCTGAAGGCTTTTCTCAATGAATTTAAAGTACCGGAAGAAATACCGACCAACCAGAAGGAAAAGAAGGAAGCGCAGGAACAGTTCATCAAGGCGAAGGGGCAAATCCAGAAGGCCGCCCTGGCCTTTGATATCAGTTCCAAGTCCAAACGCGGACGTCCCGCCAAGTCCGGCCGGGGCCGGCGGAAAGCCGACGGGCGCAGCAACATTCGCCCCTGGCGGTCCATCAATGACGCCCTGAAACGCGTTAATGATGGAAAGGGTTCCACCTTGAACGAAATCCTGGCCGACGAAACCCTGGCGGCCTATATGCAGGAAAAGGGCCTCAGTGCGGATCGTGTCCAGGAAGAACTGGACCAGCGTGCCCAAAAGTCGGGCAGAAAATACCTTCCTGCCTGATCAAACGAAGCAAAGTCTGAAGCCGGTCTTCCGTGGGGGCCGGCTTCCATCAATATTCCACCGGGGCCTTCCCGGCCCATCATTCATTTATATGTTATTTGTTCCCCTGATTTGCCTTCCCGGCTAATCCTTTCCAATCTTCTTCCGATAAATATAATAATGAAGCCCAGCAAGAGCGTCGCATCAGCGGCGCAAGGCAGGTTGAATTATTAAAACTGGATCGAGGCACGGCATGCTTGCATCCGTGATGGGCAGCCGTCTTTAGATCCCGAAACGATGAGGAAGAAGCCTGAAATGAGCCCGAACCGACAAAAAGCGCTTGTGGTGGAGGATTTTCGCACGATGCGCAAGGCGATTATCAAAATCCTCAACAGCATCGACATGGATGTGCTGGAAGCCGGAAACGGCCTGGAGGCACTTGAGATTCTCGATAAAAATGAAGTGGACCTGGTCTTTACGGACCTGGTGATGCCGGAGATGGACGGCTTTGAACTCTGCGAGGAGATTCGCCGTCGGCCGAATATGCGGCACCTGCCGGTGATTGTGATTTCGACGCACCGGGACGCGCAATACGTGATCAAGGCCTTGCGCACGGGGGCGGATGATTACCTGACGAAACCCTTTACGGCGCAGCTGGCGCAACGTGTTTCAGAAAGGGCCATGAGCAATGTCTGATATAATGACCCAAAATACCGAAAAAAAAGCCGAACCGGAAAGCCCGAAAAAGAAGGCGCCCGTGCAGGAAGAAAGCATGGTGGTCAGGCTGAGCCGGCTGGACAAGATGCTGGACCTGGCAGGTGAAGTGATCATCGTCAGCTCGAACCTGAGCGCCATCAGCCATGTGGTGAACGAGGGCGTCAGCGTAACACGCGAGATGGCGGAAGACGTGAAGGATCTGGCCATCACGTCCTCGCGGATTTCATCGGACCTGCACGATCTGGTCACCACGGTTCGGACGGTGGATATGCGCGATCTTTTCGCGCGCTTTCGTCGCCTCGCGCGGGATACGTCCCGTCGCCTGGGCAAGCCGATCCATTTTGAGCTCGAAGGTGAAGACATCACCATCGACAAGAAAATTTCCGAAAAAATATACGAGCCCATCGCCCACCAGATTCGCAACGCCATGGCCCACGGCATCGAGACGGAAGACGAACGCCGCCGGGCCGGGAAAGACCCCATGGGCCGCGTGACGGTTCGAGTGCGCAACCTGGAAAACATGACGGCGATCGAGGTGATCGATGATGGCCGGGGGATCGACCCGGAAATGCTGCGCGAAAAGGTGGTGGAGAAGGGACTGGTCGAAGCGGATCGCGCCCGAAACCTGACGGCTGATGATCTTTATGACTACCTCTACCTGCCCGGCTTCAGCACGGCGGAAAGCGCGTCGAACACGGCGGGCCGCGGTGTTGGCATGGATGTGGTGCGCACGACGATGAACGAAATCGGTGGCGAGACGCGGATTCAGAGCGAAGTGGGCAAGGGGACGGTGTTTGCCTTTCTGCTGCCCATGGTGACGGCGGTGAATATCTCGGACGCCTTTCTGGTTCGCGCGGGAAATGTATGCTTTGCCTTTCCCATTAACTCGGTGATCGCGTCGCAGTCCGTCAAGGTCAAGGACATCACCACGACAACAGGCAAGGGACGCTCGATCATCTATTTGGGAAACATTCTTCCCCTTTTCGACCTGATGGAAGTTTTTGGCGAACCACGGATTCAGCCGGAGGAAGACGGAACGCATCGGGTGCTGATCCTCGAGCACAAAAAGCAACAGCTGGCTTATGTGGTCTCGGATTTTTTGAGTCCCCAGAAAATCGTCATTACCGAATTCAACGGCTCCATGCAGGTTTCGGGCCTGAGCGGTACGGCTACCTTGAGCGGGCGAAAGTTGGGGATGGTGGTGGATTTGCCGAAGATGTTCGAGCAGACGCTGGGACTCGAAAATGGCATCGAGCAAGGGCGCGGACTTTTGAGCAACGCCGTGCAGAAACTGGAAGAAAGCGTTGCCTCCGCCAAGACGGCGCAGCCTGATGCCGACGAGGCCGAACCGGACAAAACTTCTTCTCAAGACGAGGAAGAGGATGCCTTGGCCGAACGACCGGATTCGGAATTTCTCGAAGAACTGGGTTCGATGATGAGCCGGCTGAACCGGGAGTTGCTGGCCTTTGAGGAGAACCGGGAAAAGGATCGGGCCGATTCGATCTTCCGGCTCGTTCATTCGATCAAGGGCGACTTTACCATGTTCGGCCTGGAGCGTGCGGCTTCGATTACCCACCGGCTGGAGACGCTCCTGAGCGGGGTATGCCAGGATCAGCGCGAAGCAACGGATCGGCTCTTTGACGCGCTTTTTGACGGGGCGGCCTATCTTGAGGAGATCGTGAAGGCTTGTTCCGATGGCGAGGCATTGCCGACAGTTCCGGACAAACTCAAGGAAGTGCTTGAGGAGCTGATTGAACCGGAGCAGAAGCCCGAGGCGGCATCGGTAAAAGTGGCCGACCTGCAGGACGCGCAGATCGAGCTGGACCCGACGGGTGAGTTTTATCTTTCGTCGCGGCGTCGGGAAGGCGCTCCGCTTTTCCAGTGTCGCATCCAGTTTGATTCGGGCGATCAGCCGGATTTTCTGGTGGCCTACCTGATCTTGCGACGCATCCAGCGGGTGGCCGATGTGATTGGCAGCTTGCCGAGGATGGCCGATATCGAGGCGGGTATCTGCGATAACGCGATTGCCGTTTTGTTTTCCCCGCGCATCCCCCAGCCCGACCTGATCGAAAATCTGGGGAATAACCTGAAGCGATATTATGGGGTCAGCCGTTTTGAAGCGACGCCCTTTGCCTGAGAGTGGGCGATGAGTCTGGAGAAAGAGGAATGGTCCGCGCTATGAAAGCCAATGTATTTCACGAATCGGATACAACCGTCCCGTCGATTCAGGCGGGTTTGGAAAAGGAATCGATTGCCTGCGCGAATCGGGTCTTGCCCGATACGCCCGAGGCATTGGCGGAATCGATCGATGCGGATGCCAATATAATATTTCTGCCGGCGCTGGAGGAAGATTGCCTGGGGGTGAAATACGCGCAGGCCGCGCGCTTGGATAATCCCCTTCCGGCAATTGTGCTTTATGCCGACAAACTGCCTGCTTCCGAATTTCTCTGCCTCGCTTTTCGGGAGGGAGCCGATGACGTGCTGGCAACACAGGCGGGCGATGAGGCCGTGCAGAACGCCGTGGTGCGGGCGCGTCGCCTGGTGAAAAGCCGCCTGGAAGATTCGGGGAGCGGCTCCGGTGGCCTTCGTGAAAGTAATGATTTGCAGCAGAAGTGCAGCTGGCTGGAACGGCAGAACGCCCGGCTGGAGGAGCGGCTTCTGGCTTTGGCATCGGCGGCATCACGCCTGGCAAGCGGCGAATTGCGGCTGGCCGAATCAGCGCCTTACCTTATCATCTGCGCCGCCAGCAAACCCCAGTCGGCCAGTGCGGCCGAAGTGGGCGAACATCTCGGCTTTGACGTGCATATAGCCATGAGCGGCAGCGAGGCGCTGGAAGAAATGAAAAAGCGTTCGCCCCAGGTCATCCTGTCCGATGGCACATTGCCCGACATGAACGTGACCGAACTGGCCGCCGCGGCGCGCAAGGCAATCGGCAACCAGCCCGTGATCATTATCGCCTGGTCCAGCAATCCCGAACTGGAAGACCGACTTTTGAAGCCCGAATCGGGCATCGACGATTTTGTGCAAAAATCCGCCACCACAACCGGCACCGGCTTGCTGGCGGCAGCCTTTCTCGGGGCATTGCGTTAGAGCGCGCAAT
>CAYWYC010000274.1:0-6259 GCA_964462565.1 uncultured Candidatus Sumerlaeota bacterium
TATTTTTTCTTCCTGGTGCTCTTTTTAGCGGTTTTCTTTTTGCTTGTTTTCTTCTTGCTGGCCTTTTTGGCAGCCTTTTTGGTGGCCTTGCGCGGGTTTTCCAGAGCGGCGCGGGCGGCAGCCAGGCGGGCGATCGGCACGCGGAAGGGCGAGCAACTCACGTAGTCCATGCCAACGCGGTGGCAGAAATCGACGGAACTGGGCTCACCGCCGTGCTCGCCGCAGATGCCAACCTTAAGGTCTTCGCGGGTCTTGCGGCCACGCTCGACACCCATCTGAACCAGCTGACCAACACCTTCCTGGTCCAGGGCCTGGAAAGGATCGTCGGGCAGAATTTTCTGCTCGATATAGTAAGGCAGGAATCCACCGACGTCGTCACGGGAATAACCGAAGGTCATCTGCGTGAGGTCGTTCGTGCCAAAGGAGAAGAACTCGGCCACTTCGGCGATCTTGTCAGCCGTAAGCGCGGCGCGGGGAATCTCGATCATCGTACCGACGAGGTATTTGAACTTGACACCCTTTTCCTTGATCACGTCTTCGGCCACCTGACGGATTTCTTCTTCCTGGTTCTTCAGCTCGGCCACGGTACCCACGAGCGGGACCATGACTTCGGGGAAGACCTTGACCTTTTTCTTGGTCAGTTCGGCGGCGGCTTCGAAGATGGCGCGTGCCTGCATCCGGGTGATTTCCGGATAGGCAATGCCCAGACGGCAGCCACGATGGCCCAGCATGGGGTTCAGCTCGTGCAGCTGGTTCATGCGGGAGCGCAGGTCGTCTTCGCTGATTCCGAGGTCCTTGGCCAGGGCCTTGATCTCGCGATCTTCCTGGGGCAAAAACTCATGGAGCGGCGGATCCAGCAGACGGACGGTAACCGGCTTGCCGGCCATGGCCTCAAAGATGCCTTTGAAGTCGTCGCGCTGGAAGGGCAGCAGTTTCTTCAGGGCCTTTTCACGGGCTTCAACGGTTTCGGCCACGATCATCTCGCGGACGGCGCCGATGCGGTCGGGGCCGAAGAACATGTGCTCGGTACGGGCCAGGCCGATACCCTCGGCGCCAAAGGCGATGGCCTGCTCGGCGTCATCGGGGCTTTCGGCGTTGGTACGCACGTTGATCTGACGGGTCTTGTCAACCCAGGTCATGAGCTGTTTGTAGTGTTTGTTGCTTTCGGGCTCGGCGGGAAGCATTTCGAGCGCGCCTTCATAGACAATACCTCTGCTTCCATTCAGGGTGATCACATCCCCTTCTTTGATGGTCTTGCCGTCCACCTTCATGGTCTTCTGGCGGGCGTTGATTTCCAGAGCGCCACAACCGACAATGCAGCATTTACCCCAGCCACGAGCCACGAGGGCCGCGTGGGAGGTCATACCACCCTTGGCGGTCAGAATGGCTTCAGCAGCACGCATACCATGGACGTCTTCGGGGCTGGTTTCGTTACGGACCAGAATGACCCGTTTGCCCTTGTTGTACCAGGCTTCGGCGTCATCGGCGGTGAAAACCACCTGACCCGTTGCACCACCGGGGCCGGCGGGCAGACCCTTGGCAAGGACGGTGCCCTTCTTTTCGGCTTCGGGGTCCACCATCGGATGCAGCAGTTCGTCCAGCTGTTCAGGCTTGACGCGCATGATGGCTTCTTCTTTGTCAATCTTGAAGCCCTTGGACTGCCTGGTCGCCATTTCTACAGCCATGCGGATGGCGGCGGTACCGTTGCGCTTACCCGTACGGGTCTGCAGCATGTACAGCGTGCCTTCCTGAATGGTGAACTCGATGTCCTGCATATCTTTGTAGTGTTTTTCAAGCTTCTTCTGGATGCCGTCAAGCTGCTTGTACAGTTTGGGCATGGCCTCTTCCAGGCTTTCCAGGTGGGCCTGTTCGGGGTCTTTGTTTTCTTTGCGCAGGGGACGGGGGGTGCGGATACCGGCCACCACGTCTTCGCCCTGGGCATTGGGCAGCCATTCGCCGTAGAATTCATTCTCGCCGGTGGCGGGGTTACGCGTAAAGGCAACGCCCGTGGCCGAAGTGTCGCCCATGTTACCGAAAACCATGGCCTGCACGTTCACAGCCGTACCCCATTCTTCGGGAATACCTTCGATTTTACGGTAGGAAATGGCGCGTTTGCCCATCCAGGAAGCAAACACAGCGTGGATGCCGCCCCAGAGCTGCTCCATGGCGTCATCGGGAAATTCTTCTTTGAGTTGCTTTTTGATGATCTTCTTATAGTTTTCGCAGAGTTCCTTAAGGTCCTCGGCGGTCAGGTCGGTGTCGTTGGTATATCCGTTTTTCTTCTTGACGCTTTCCAGTTCTTCTTCGAGAAGCTCGCGGATGCCTTCGCCGTCCTTGGACTCGACTCCGCCGGCTTTTTCCATAACCACGTCGGAATACATGGTGATCAGGCGACGATAAGCGTCATAGACGAAACGTTCGTTGCCCGTCTTTTCGATCATGCCGGGGATGGTCTTCGTGGTCAGGCCAACATTCAGGACCGTTTCCATCATGCCGGGCATGGACATGCGAGCGCCGGAACGCACCGATACGAGCAGCGGGTTCTTGGTGTCGCCGAATTTCATCTTCATCAGCTTGCCCATTTTGGCGAGGGCGGTATCCAGTTCTTTTTTGAGACCGCTGGGGTATTTTTTGTTGTTTTTGTAGTAGTGGGTGCAGACTTCGGTCGTGATCGTGAAGCCGGGAGGAACGGGGATGCCGAGTTTGCCCATTTCGGCAAGGTTAGCGCCCTTACCGCCGAGCAGGTTCTTCATTTTGGCATTTCCATCGGCTTTGCCGCCGCCGAAAAAGTAAACATTTTTGCTTGGACTCATACGTGAGCCTCCTTCATGGGTGTGGGATTATAGATTTGTAAATCCAACCGGTATCCTCCGGCTTTTTTTGCAAAACATTCTGCCCGATCCGGCTTACGATACGAACCCGATGCCGTTAAACGGACAGCAAAACGGTTTTACCCTAATCATACTTTTATGTACTGTCAAGATTTTCTATTGATTTCCGGCAATTTATTTTGTTCAATCCACTAAGGACAGCCAAGGGTGATACTGTTCCGGACAAAAAAGTTATGGTGCATAGGTCCAAATTAACATTTTAGAATCTACGAAAATCACACGATACCCAAAAACGTGTGGCAATTCATGTTTGCGAGAAGGGACACAAGGGATTCATGGAATTAAAAACGGGAACTCAGAAAAAACAAAAATCAGGAAACAAAATTCGGTGGCAAAAGGAGAAAGTGCTCTTATTCGGAATGCTGGCTGCTGTTCTTGTCTGCATGCTTACGTCGGCCGTCGTCGCGCAGAATAGAGATTTTAATGTCAAAAACGCTTCCTTGCTTGAACTCCAGGAGCACCTGCGCTATCGATTCGCCACTGAGGATTACGATCATGCTCGCGAAATTATTCGCGAACTGAAGCAACGCAACAGTGATGACAAATCGGCCCAACTCTATGAAAAAATGATAGAAAACGCCGAGGCCCGCAAAGGTCAGGAGTCTGCCGTCAGCGCATTGAGCGGAAACCTGGAAACATCGCTCGATATTAAAGCCCCGGGCACAACCCCCGCTCCAACGCCGACCCCCACCCCCGAACCCACACCGGCCCCCACGCCCTATGTCGCGCCGACTCCGGTCAAGTCTTCCTCTTCCACAATGGACACCATAACCGACACGGTAGAGAATGTGCCCGGTGGATGGATTACCGTCGGCAGTGCCGGCGGAGCCATTGTGCTGGTCCTGCTGGTGCTGGTCCTGAAGCCCAAGAAGAAAAAAAGCGCCCCCGAAGCACCCGTCGCCGGAAAAAAGGAAGAAACCATTCCGCCACCTCCCACCCGGGCGCAGAGCGGCGTTTCGGAAGATATGGATACGGAAATATCCGGCGGACCTTACGCACCGCACACTCCCCCGACCATGACTGCCGTGGAGCAGGACACCGTACCCCAATCCAGTAACTTGCAGGACGAAGAAGATTCCTTTGCTCCCTGGGATACCGCTTCCGAGGAAGAGGAGGAAGAGGATACATTCCGACAGATGCCGGAAACAGACGAAGATGAGGATGATCAGGCATTGGCGATTTTTGATGAGGATTCCGATGAAGAACCGGCTCCCCAGGCTCCCTCCGCGGCCATGGACGAAACCATGATCGACTACCAGACCCCGCAAAGCGACGAACTGAAGATGCAGGATGAAAGCCAGGATTCCGACGAAGAACTGGTCCAGATAGACGAACTGGAAAATCCCCTGGACCAGGCCCCGACTGCCGCGGGTTCACCGGTCAGCATCAACGACGTCCTCGGCCAGATGCCCGACGCCGAAATAGAAAAAGATGATACCTTTTTCGATAGCGAAGAAGAAACCCTCATCCATGAAACCGGAGACGATTCCATCTTTCAAAGCGAAGATGTGACCGTGAGTGAGAAGCCGGAAGAAGAGTCGATCTATAACCTCCTTGGCGACGAGGAAATCGACTTCTCCGACGAAGACACTTTTTTCGGCAGCCAGGAGCAGACCCAGGTACGCGAACTACCGGAAGATCCGAAAAAGGATGAAGAAGACGAAGTCATCGATTTCGACAACGAAGACACGCGTCAGGAATAGGCCACGCCCTTATCGGGCATTTTGCGAATAAAAAAGAATCGCGCTTTTCGAGACCAAATTTCCCGAAAAGCGCGATTTCTTTTTAGCTGCTTGAAAACATCAAATCCTTACCGGCATTTAGAGCCAGTCCTTGCCATAAACCGGATGCATGCGATTGACCTGATCCGGAAACCATAAGGTGAGCTCGGGAAAACCATGAAGAATGTGGTTTGCCGCCTCGATCCCCTGCATCATGGAATGATCCATGTTGCCCACTTCGTATTTCCAGGCCCCCATGCGGCCACGTGAATAGATGCCCTTGGCCTCCAGCGACGGAAGCAACCGGGCCAGGGCCTCGTCCCGCTTCAGCCCCGGCGTCGGATACGCATGGTCCACATGCAGATGAAAAGTATGGCTGATGGACTTGCGATTCGCGATCAGTCCCGCGTTAACCAGCCCTTGCAGCACATCTTCCACCATCCTGCTTTCGTCCACGGGCTTTTCCGGCGACTGCGAGACCTCCGCCATGAGCGACCATTGCTTGTTGATGTCAGGAACATTATTGGGACTATAGTTGCTGAATACAGTCACGCGAAAAAAGGGACAATTATCCTCCGGAAAATACATCCAGCACTTGCTCGCCAAATCCGCACCCGGCTTGCCATCCAGCCCCACACCCACCACATGGACCGATGAACACTGGAGCATGTCCGCCGCATCCTGAAGATGCTCCAGGCCGCAGCACTTCACAAGATTATCCAGCGGCATCGTACTGATCAGCGCGTCGTATTCCACCTTGTCACCCGAATCGGATTCCACCTGTCGGCCCTCCGCATCAATCCGCGCCACACGCCGGTGGTAATGCAACTTGTCATGGGGAAGCCGGTCCGCCAGAGCCTGCCACACCGCTCCCGTACCGCCATGTTCCGGAAAGCGAAAGGTGCTGTTCGGCCCCCAGGCAACGTCATCGCGATCATAGATAACCGATTCCAGAATCCGCTCCAAATCCGGCAAGGCCACGCGTTCGCCGATCCAACTGGTACTGAGCATCTTCGGCGGATAGGCCCACACCTTGTAATTGTAGGGCATCATGAAAAGTTCGGCCAAGCCCTGGCCCATTCCGGCATAAATAAGTTCCTCAAAATTCCCGGGTTTCCCACGCAAGGGATCGCGAAGGATCTGCACCAATCCCCGCAGACAGCGCAGCTGCCATTCCTTCGGCAGGCGATGCAGGTTATATTGCAAAGGATAGGGAACCCAGCTCTCGCAAAGCCGGATCCAACTTTCGCGCTGGTGATCCAGCCAGCCGCCCCGGCCGATGGCAAAGTTCATGAAATCGTCAAAGGTCCGGTAATGAGAAAACTGCACATGCCCGCCAATGTCCCAGACAAAACCATGGTCATCGGTAATGCTTCGGGAAAGCCCACCCGCCTGCGAATCGGCTTCCCAGATTTCCCAGTCATGATGTCCCGATTTTTCCAGCTGCAACGCAGCGCCCAGACCAGCCGGACCCGCACCGATAATCACGATCTTCATAAGCAAATCCCTCGTCCTCTTAAACTGGTCGAATTAGACCATTCTCTTAAAAGGAATGCAAACACTTTCAAGGGGCCCACCGCCCCTCCTTGGTTAAAAAAGTACCGCCGGCATCTTGCCGGCAAAACATTCTTTGACAATATTACCACC
>CAYWYC010000275.1:0-6208 GCA_964462565.1 uncultured Candidatus Sumerlaeota bacterium
AAAAAAACTACGAATAGCCCCCTATTTTTGTCGTGCACCCGGAAAATAGCGGCTCCAGTATAGTCCGGCATGTGGAGTCGAAATCAGGAAAGCCCCAAGTCCAGCGTGATTGTCTGGCCTTTTTGCGCAGCGGCATCCCGGAAGATTTTGATGTCCTCATAGGCTTGGCGGATATCGGGAATATCACCGGGCAGGTCCTTGCCGCTTTCCACGGCTTCGGCAAAGCGGTCGTAAGGAGTCTTTCCAAGTCCCTCAATGGGAAACTGCTTCTGCTTGCCTTCCTTGGAGGCCACGATGCAGGCTTTGCCATCGACCCGTTCAGTCGTCAGGCGCCATCCCTGATCGGTGACCATGTAATTGATGTCGATGTGCTCGCGATAGTTGCCTTCTTTGCTGGTGACTTCGAGGTCGGCGGCCCAGGTGATAAAGAGGTGGGCCGAACCATTGCCTTCGAAATCAATCTTCATGAACTCCGTATCGCCGCATTTCAGGTTGTGGGCATGGCTGTCGGAGAAAAAGGCGCACTGCGTGGCCGGGCGTCCCATCAAGTAACGCGCCAGGTTCAGGTTATGGATCATGGCGTCCATGAAGGGTCCGCCGTTTTTCTCGGGATCCAGCGCCCAGTCGTTCCATTCGGGATAGTGATGGAGCCAGTCCTGCTTGTACAGGCCGAGTTTTCCGACTTCGCCCCCTTCGAAGAGGCGCTTGTAAGATTCGGCTTCGGCCCCGCCGGTGCGTCCGTAAAAAACACCGCAACGCAGGCCGGCGTCTTCGACGGCCTTGACCATGCGTCCGCAATCATCCACCTGGGAACCCAGGGGCTTGGTGGCGATGATATGCTTGCCTGATTCCACGGCCTTCATGACGAGCTCTTCGCGGAATTGAGGCGGCACAAAAAGGCAGACGATGTCGATATCGTCATCGGCAAAAATCGAATCGGGACAGCAGGCGCCCACGCCGCCGACGATGCCGGCATATTTTTCTGCGCGGGCACTGTCAGGGTCGTAAAGCGCGGCCACTTCCACGCGGTCGCTCTTGGGGAGATCGTTTGCCTGCCACCGGAGAAAATCGCCACAACCGAATATACCCAGCTTGTATGTCTTGCTCATGATTCAGTCCTTTCTGACTATTTCGATCAGGCCTTGGCCTCAGAGATCAGTTTTTCCATGGCGGCGATGATTTTATCGGAAAGCGCGTTGAAGTCTTCGTCCACTTCCTGGCGCGAAGGATCTTCCTCGTACCAGTCAACGGCCATCTTTGCGCCTTGGGCAAAGCTAGTCGTGGCCACAAAATCGGGCACAAAGCGCTTGATCTTGCTGTTGTCCATGATGGCGCTGGCTGCCTTGTCGCCCGTCAGGTTTCCTTCTTCTCCCGGAGAAAAAGCCGCCAGAACATCGGAAGGCACATGGACGATATCGATGTCATCGACACCGCCGGCGCGCCCGATAGTGCGGTAGATGTCGTCCCAGCTGAGCACTTCGTCGGACGTGATATGAAAGGCTTCTCCCACAGCCTGCATGTTTCCGATAAGGCCGACAAAGCCCTTGGCAAAGTCACTGTTGTGGGTCATGGTCCAGAGCGAAGTGCCGTCGCCGTGAACGATAATCTTCTTGCCCTTGCGCATCCGGTCCACCAGGGTCCAGGGCTTGTTCCAGGACATGAATGCCGCCGGAATCAGCGTCACGCCATAGGTCAGCGAGGGGCGCACGATGGTAAAGGGAAAGCCGTTTTCGCGATGCTCCTGCATGAGACGTTCTTCGCAGGCGATCTTGTTGCGGCTGTATTGCCAATGGGGGTTCACAAGCGGTGTCGATTCGGTGACATGGCAATTCTTCAGCGGCTTCTGGTAGGCCGATGCCGAGCTGATGAAGATATACTGCTTGCACTTTCCCGCGAAAAGCCGGATGTCGCGCTCGATCTGGTCGGGCGTGAAGACGATCCAGTTGACGACCACGTCAAACTCATAATCCTTGAGTACCTCTGCGGCTTCTTCTTCATTGTTGATATTGCAGCTGATGGATTTTGCGCCTTCCGGTGCAAACTGGCTGCGATTGCCGCGGTTAAGCAGATACAGTTCGAATCCCTTTTCCACGGCCAGAGCCGAAACCGCCGTGCTGATAACGCCGGTGCCTCCGATGAACAGAACTTTCATAATATTTTTTCCTTTCTGCTGACTGGTATATACCTGAATCTATTCCGCACCCTTATAAACGTTTATTATAAGGAAATCAAACATTATTACATCCCCGGGCTCCCACTTTTTGGAATATCCAAATGTGAGCATAATTACATGTTTTTTTTGCATATACATTCTGCAAAACTTACGATAATATTATCCGAATTCGCTTAAATTGCGAGAAAGAAATCAATAGTTTTTGTCGGCAAGAGTGGAGCATGTCCATTGTCTGGAAAACTGGCATGTCCGGTCTTTTGCCTGGAAAGCGAGGAAAGGGAATGCGCCTTTTCATCTTGATGCTGCTTGTGTTTATGTGTGCCGGTTTCGTTTGGGGGCAGGAAAACTGGGTGGAAAACGGCTCCATGACAGCCGGCGAGAATGTGCCTTCCGGATGGGCCGACTTCAAAACCGACGAAGGGCCCGGACAGATCAAAATCGCCCGCGACACCGGCACGTATAAGACAGGTCCCGCCTCGTTGCGGATCGAAGCTTCAGGGGGTTCCGCCAAGGGAACCGTCTCAACAAAGATTCCCCAGGCCGGCGGCAAGATGGTGCGGATCAAAGCCTGGCTCAAAACGGAAGGCAATGTCACCTTTGGCGCGTTGGCCTTTGTGTGCCCCGGCTCGGACAAGCCCTGGAACCAGATCCACGCTTTTCGTGGTGCATCGGACTGGCAGGAAATCAACGCCCGCATCAAGCTGCCCGAAGCGGACTCGGGGCCCTTGCTTTTGCTTTTATTGCAGGGCGAAGGCAAGGTCTGGTTGGACGAGGTGTCGGTCTCCCCGGCCGGAGAATATGTCGCTTCTCCGGTGATTACCAAATTCGATTCCATGCCCATGTTCGCCTTCCTTACCTGGGAAAAAAAGATGCAGCTGCGCGAGGACGGCATCTACCTGAAAGCCCCGGAAGGCAAGGGCGGCATGGGTTTCAATGCCCCGGGTGACTTTTCGGCTTTTGCCGATCGTGTCCCGGCGCTTACGCTGACGCTCGGCCCCGACAACAAGGCCGCAAAGATACGCGCCACCATAGGCGACAGCGATGGGGCCAGCTATGAATTTATCTATGACCTGAAAGAAGTGGAGCCGGGAAAGAAAACAACCGTCTATCCCGAAAAGGGCGCGAATCTCAGGCACCCGAATAAAGCAGGAAAAGATGGAGAAGCGAAGGTATTGGATGCGGGCAAAATTTCGCAGACGGCTGTTATCGGCGATTGGAAAAACACCCCCGTCGAGATAACGGTGCATCAGTTGGAACTCGCGGAGGCGAGCACCGAAATGAAGGCGGAACGTGAAAAAATGCTCCAGCAGCAGGCCCGACAGGCCGCCCGTAAGGCTGAAGAAGCGGCGGAAAAAGCGGCTCAGGCGACGGAACTGCTCGGAAATGCGCCCCATCCTGAAGATGGCCCGAATCTGCTGGAAATATCTCCGGTGTCTTCCGACCTGATTGCCCTGCGCATCCAGGAACAAGAATTTTATTACACGCCCCAGGAAGCCTATGTGGCGGAACCGGGAGACAAAATCGAATACAAGGGCGAAGAATTGCCGGTAGTGGAGCACGGGGTTCGCACGAACAAGCCCAAAGAAGTATTGGTCATGCGGCCACCGAAGCCAGACGCCAAGAAGCTGGAAAAACTCGGCAACCTGGCTGTAAACGTGAACCGCATCAAAAAGGACAACCTGGTGGTGGGGCAGGAAATTACGGATGTCACTATTGACAAGCCCAAGGCCTACCTGATCAAAGGCGCGGATGATCCGAACTGGACGGACGCGGTGAATCCGGTTGACGTTTCCTGGAAACGCAAACCCAACGCCGATAATGGCCTCGCCCACCTGGTGGAGGTATTTCTGAAACTGCCGCAGCCGCTGGTTCCGGGAAAGACCTATTCCATCCAATTTGAGGGCGTGAACCTGCGTCAGCCCGCCGTGCGTTTTACTTATAACCCGCGAAAAACCCGAAGCATCGCGGTCCATGTCACCGGTATCGGTTTTCGGCCCGATGATCCCTATAAGACCGCCTGGCTATCGCAATGGATGGGCACGGGTGGCGACTATGCCTTTGACCAGGCGGAAGATTTTGAAATCATCGATAACAAGACCGAGGAAACGGTTTATCGCGGCAAGATCAAGCAAGTACTGACGCCGGAGCAGTCGGAAAGTTTCAAGGAAGGGCGCAACTACAGCAAGACCTATGTCTATCAGATGGATTTTTCCGACCTGAAAAAAGCCGGCAATTACCGGGTTTATGTGGATGGAGTGGGCTGCTCCTATCCCTTTGACATTGCCGATGACACCTGGACAAAGGCCTTCCAACTTTCGATGACGGGCCTGCTCAATCATCGCGCCGGCATGGAACTGGGGCCGCCCTTTACGTCTTATATTCGCCCGCGTAACTTTCATCCCGAGGACGGCGTGAAGATTTTTGCCTGCGAAGTCAGCGAGTTTGAGGCGGACGGACAGAATGGCAAGTTCAAGGAAATCATCAAGCATACCTCCAATGAGCTAGTCCCCACGGCCTGGGGCGGACACATGGACGCGGGCGACTGGGACCGAAACGGCCAGCACCCGCTGGCCTTCTGGATCCTGATGGATCTCTACGAAGTATTCCCCGAAAAGATCGGCGCAATCAAACTGGCTCTCCCGCCCGAAGAGGCGCAGAATAATATTCCCGACATTCTGGACGAAACGCTCTGGAACCTGGATTTTCATCTGCGCAACCAGACGGCAGACGGCGGCATCCGTACGGCGGTGGAATCCACGTCTCATCCCCGTCCCGGTGAGACGAGTTGGCAGGAATCGCTATTGATCGCGATCATGGCGCCTGATCCGTCGGTGAGTTACGTCTATGCGGCCGATGCCGCGAAAATGGCGCGGCTGCTGAAGCCCTTTGATGCTGCCAAGGCCGACCGCTATCTGGAATCGGCGCGCAAAGCCTGGAAATGGGCGGTGGATCATGAGCAGGAATTTATGGATAAACTGGATGTCAAGCGCTTGGAAAAGGCAAGCCGCGGCATGACGGTGGTCCGCAATCTGGCCGCCCTGGAACTCTGGGTGACCACGGACGAGAAGGCTTATCATGATGATTTCGCAAAAACATCGATTCTCCCGACCGACGCCACGAATAAAGACATCCAACGCAAGTCGCACATGGTGTACGCGCGACTTCCCGAAGGCAAGGGTGATCCTGAACTGAAGCGTCTGGCGAAGGAATGGCTGATCGAGTCGGCGGATATTTCATTGCAGTTTGCCGAGGGCAATGCCTTTGGACTCAGCACCAGCCTGCCCCAACTGCCCCCCATGGGATACGTCCGTTATTTTTCTGTACCTGAGATGATCGGGGCGATTCTGCCCTACGCCTGGCTGGTAACGGGCGAAGAAAAATACCTGAAAGGCGCGATCCGGGCCTGCCAGTTTTCTGCCGGCGCCAACCCCGACAACCGCGCGTTTACTACTGGCCTGGGACCGGATCCGGTTCAATATCCCCTGCATGTGGACCGTGCGATCACGGGCCAGCCGGTGCCGACGGGCATCACCGTTTACGGCATCAGCGATCCGGCGGAAAAGTTTGAATTCGACGCCTGGGTCTATCAGTGGAAGTTGACCCGCATGGTTCCGAACGCGCGAACCTGGCCGGCCAATGAAAGTTATTGGGACATCAAGTCGGTGCCATCGACATGTGAATACACGATCCACCAGACGATTATCCCCTCGGCCTTCTACTGGGGATTCCTGGCGGCAAGGGATTAGTGCCTTAGTCTCTGGTTTCTTTCACAAAAACAAAGAAACCTTTTGGGTGCTCTTTGTATGTTTTATATTTGCAATGCTACACGCCAGCATAAATATACAGATAATTTTTGCAGGCATGGGAACTCTCGTTTGTAGTAAGGCCCGTAAGGGCCGTCATCCGGAGCAGAAATTTCCAGGATGATGCATGGATTGCATTCAACCTGACGCCCCTCACGGGGCTGACTACGAACTTGTAAGCCTTTCTGAAATTCCGACAAATTGGGTTGTGGGCAAAGCCCACCTTGGAGCC
>CAYWYC010000276.1:0-6159 GCA_964462565.1 uncultured Candidatus Sumerlaeota bacterium
CTAAAGATGAAAAAGTATTTGCATTACTCAGAAAACCTTCCGATTCGTTGCTTCAAATTAAAACAGCCCCCCATTTATGTCGTACGCCCGCCTCAAACGGGGATGTGGTTTTTTCGTGTATTTTGTGTATTTCATGGTTATTATAAGGACTTTTCGATGGCGAGTGCGATTTTTGAATGACAAGGAGACAAGGAAACATGGCCAAGGAACCGGGTGCGGACCGGACCGGGAATGACCGGGGATTTGATGGATTTCGATATCAGTTGGGGCAGAAGGGGGTGCTGCCGGAGCGTGAAAAGCGTAAGCGCGGCGGCAAGGCGCCGGAGCATCAATGGTGCACGGAGCGCCCGAACGTGCTCTGGCTCATGGCCGACCAGCTTCGCGGCGATACCTTCGGCTATATGGAGCACCCCTTCATCCAGACACCCAATCTCGACCGACTGGCCCGTGAGGGTGCGTGGTTTACGAATTCGCTCTGCGCTTCCCCCGTATGCGCGCCCAGCCGCGCTACCTTTCTCACGGGGCACTACCTGGGTGGGCACAAGGTGTACAGCAACGGCCATCACATGTCGGACAAGGTGCGCGTCTTTCCGCCCATGCTCCAGGCGGCGGGATATCGCACGGCCAATATCGGCAAGCACCATGCCGGCTTTCCCTCGCAGGACTGCTGGGAATACCGCGGCCACGTGGAGGACGCCTTTGGCGCGACCAAGCCGACCAAGGTTGCCTTTGATCCCGACATTTATCCGAACCTGGTCTTTGTGGGTAATGAGAAATGCGACAATTCGGACCGGGTTCTCCACGGCTGCTATCCGGGGCCGCCCCCGACGACGAAGAGCTATCAGCTCGCAAACGAGGCCATGAAGTGGCTCTACTGGCACGATGATCCGCGGCCCTTTTTTCTGCGGGTTTCCTTTGATGATCCTCATCCGCCCGTGGTTCCGCCGGAACCCTACTACAGCATGTACAAGCCCGAGGACGTGCCCGACGACCTTGTCGCTGCCGCCCGCGAGAGCATGGCGAACAAGCCGCGCGTGGTTCAGGAATTTCAGAAGCATACCCTCTGCGACCGGATTTCCGAAGAAGACCACCGCAAACATGCCGCCTGCTACTGCGGCCTGGTCACCCATCTCGACGCCCAGATGGGGCGCATCCTCGATTACCTGGATGAGCTCGGTATTGCCGACAACACCATCATCATCGTCAACAGCGATCACGGGCAAATGACCGGTGAGCATGGGCTGGCGCACAAGGGCGTTGTCTGCTACGAAGGCGTGACACATATCCCGACTATCGTCAAGTGGCCCGGTCACATCGCCCCCGATACCCGCATCGATGCCCTCATCGAAGGCGTGGACTTCATGCCCACCGTCTTTGATATGCTTGACGTGGAGATCGATCCCGAAATCTCTGAGACGCTTCCCGGCAAGAGTTTTCTGCCGCTCATGCAGAAAAAGCAGGACCGCATCAAGGACTACGTTTTTGTCCAGTGGGACGACTTTGGCTATTGCATCCGGGGAGAGAGGTGGAAACTGAACTGGTACGACGCCTACGGAGAAGGTGAACTCTACGACTTGAAGGCCGATCCCCGGGAAAAGCAGAATCGCTTTGCCGATCCGGAAGTGGCGGATGTGCGCGACGACCTTCTGAAGCGGCTGCGTGACTGGCGGGAAAAATATGATCCCGAAAACCTGCGCGCCATGCCGGTTCCGTCGTGAAAGGCCGTTTCATGAAGCGATTTGTGTAATGAATTTGGAGGCAGGACGATGATCCTTCAGATCAAGCCTCTTAAGGTTGGGGGGATTTTAAACTGGCAACTGCGCAGTGTGATTCTGGTAGATGGTGAGCCGGTTTTCAGTTTGCTTGGTGAAAAAAAGTCTCCTCTAGGACTCCAGGGAGGCTTTGTCCGGCTTTACGCAACGGTCCGGCGGCTGGAGGATAAGCAGGCTTATCTGCGCATATCGCCAATGGGGACATCGGCATATCATGTCGCAACGTCCGCCTTCAGTGAACATAAACTGGAATTTCATATCACCAGGCTGTTGCGGACCTGGGTCACGCAAGAATCGGGATTTCGGGATCCGCTCTTTTCCTTATTCCGATGGAACATGCCCCATTACGGGATTCGACTACGAAGCCCCTGGAAAAATCTGTTCGGACGCGCCCGCATCGAATTGGCTCCCGACAAAGATATGTGGTACGCCGTAGCCATCCTCTCTTATTGGCAGATGCGCCATTATACGGATAACGATGGTTGAGCGATGGCCCAGCGCGGCTGAAATCTTCTTCCTGCTTTATATCTATTCGGTCTCTTCCCAGGCGTCACAGAGAAACTGGACGGCCTTTTTGGTGCTTTCCCGCTGCCAGTCATAACCTTGCGTCCCTTCCAACTTGACCACGAAATATCCGTCGTAGTCGCTATTCTGGAGGCGGCCGAACAAATCAGCGAAGTCGATATCCCCTTTCCCATATTCCACACACTGCTTGTCGTGTGTATCGGCCAGGTGGACCAGAACAAGGCGTTCCTGCATGACATCCAGCATGGCTTTCCAATCGGCGTCGGCCTTGCCGCATTCGCGAATATCGAGCACGAATTTGAGTCTCTCTTCGTCGATCTCATCGGCCAGGCGCTGCAATTCTTCCGCCGTGGAAAGACCCGCGCCCGCGATGTTCTGGACAGCCATCCGAAGGTCGAGTTTTTCGGCAGTATGGGTGAGCCTGCCGGCCCATTCCTTGCATGTCTGAAAATTGGCGGGACGCATGATAACGGTCGGCGCGTTCAGACGCTTGGTGAATTCCACACCTTTCAGCGCCATTTCCAGTGTTTCTTCGCGCTCAATGTCTATTTCGGGAAGTTGCACGGAGATGAAGCGGATGTTATGGGCCTGGGCCTTCTGGCGATAATAGTTGGGATCGCACTGCATGCTGAAGGCCGATGTGACGCCTTCCATGTACACCTCCATCTTGGTCAGACCCATGCCGTTGATAAAGGCCAGCACCTGCTCCACATTCATCTGCGGAACACAAGCCGGACTTCCTGCAAGCCTCTCGATGAGTGTCTTCATAAGAATCCCCCTCGTGGAATAAACCAATAAAACTGAATCTTAAGTACAAGCCTAACCATTCAGCCTTGAAATATCAAGGGGCATGTTCATTTAAGGTGGAACCGCTAGAGGCGCGCTTCGTAATCAAACCAGTCGAACCAGGCGGGAGCGAAGGATTCCTTGCCGTTGCCCGATGCGTACATGGCGATATAGGGTCCAGTGAAGCCGCCGGCGACTTCGGTCGAAATATAGCGCGACATGCCGCGCGCCGCTTCGGTCCAGCCCTGGCCGTCTTCTTTCCACGAGAAGATATAATGGGTCGGTGTCCCTTCTATCTGAAGTTCCACAAAATCGTCGTAGAGGGGCTTGTTGAAGACGATGAGCTGGATATCGCCCACGCGACGACGTACGAAAAGACGACGTTCGCCTTCCCAGCGGGTGACGGCGATTTCATAATGGTGCTCTTCGTTCATGAAGATCGTGATGCCCGCTTCTTCGCCATCATCGCGGGGGGCAAATTCCATGCGGGTGCGTGCGGCAAAATGGTGATGCTGCTGGCGACGTCCCACCCAGGCGGGGGAATCGGTATCGTCCAGCCGAATCGCGCCGCCCTTCAGGCAGAGCCAGCCGCCGCGTTCCGAAAGCGACCAGTTGCGGTCGGCCGGATTGCGCAGGAAGTTCCAGCAGGGGCGCAATTTGCCCTGGTCAAAATCATCGCGCACGGGATCGAGATCGAAGGGATGCTCGGGCAGGGTGGTGACGTTCATGTCGATATCCACGGTGCCGTTTTCGTTAACCACGGGCCATCCGTCTTCGGTCCATTCCACGGGAGCCAGGCAGGTCTCACGTCCCAGCAGGTGCACCGCCGGAAAGCCTCCGGCCTCGCGCACATCCCGAATCGCCAGAAAGACCATCCACCAGCTGCCGTCCGCGGCCTGCACCAGATCGCCGTGGCCCGTCGCCTGCAGGGGAGTGGTGACGTTGCCGCGATTGCTCAGAATCGGGTTATGGGGACATGGCTCAAAGGGACCCCAGGGGTCTTTCGATCGGGCGATGGTTTCCATGTGACCGCGGCTCGTGCCGCCTTCCGCCGCCATCAGGTAATAATATTCTCCGATATGGTACAGGTGCGGCGCTTCCAGATAGCCACCGCCCGTGCCTTCCCAGATTTTCTTCGGCTGCGTGATGAGCTCGCACGTCTCCGGGTCCATCTCACTTTGCCGGTTGCCGCCCGTCGTGAAGTAGGCCTTGCCGTCATCGTCGAAAAGGATCGACGGATCAATTCCCCCCTGCTCGTTCCACACCGGCTCGGACCATTCACCCGCGGGGTCGTCGGCATAGACGACAAAGTTTTTCCAGAAGCAGGTGTTGGTGGTGGTCATGTAGAAGCGCCCCTTGTGGTGGCGGATCGTGGGAGCCCAGATTCCTTTCGATGCCTCACACATGTCCAGGGGGAGTTGGCTCTTGCGCGTCAGGCAATGGCCTATTTGCTTCCAGTTTACCAGGTCGCGGCTGTGAAAAATGGGCACTCCGGGAAAAAACTCGAAGCTGCTCGTGACCAGATAAAAATCTTCCCCCACGCGGCAAACACTCGGGTCGGGATGAAAACCGGGAATAACGGGATTCTTGTAAGCCATGATCGGCTCCTTTTGCAGAGAGATACTTTTAGTATGCTTTAGTTCCGGCATAATTCAATATAAAAATGCGCGAGCATGCCTATCGCCGCGCGCCGCCATGTTCGCTGTAATAATCGGCCAGGCTGACGGTCTTTTTCTGAAGCCGCGATTCTTCCGCCGCAAAACCCATCAGGTGGCTTTCCACGGAGACCTTCAGGGCCGACAGCATTTCTTCCGGCTCGCGCTTCGTCATTTCGTCATAGAGGCCAACCACAAGACCCGGATCGCCGCCACCATGGCCCGAATAGCCGCCGACCATGCTGCTGACGTCGTAGTGGGTGGTGTTGCCGCCGTCGTGTTCCTCAACGATTATTTCGTGGCCCGTCCGACGCTTGACAAAATCCCCCGCCCGCAGACGTCCCTTCGATCCCTGGATTTCGATATTGCGCCCATTGTCAAAGGCCGTCATCGTAAAGGTGGCAGTCACGCCATTCTCAAAATCACACGAAACAATCTGGTGGTCCACCGTCGTGTTGTCGCACTGATAGACACAGCGTCCCCACTTGCTATGGCTGAGCCATTCGCGAATCTGTTCCAGGCTCGCGCCGTCTTCATGGTCATACACATGGCGCAGCCAGCCGCGGTGGCGTGTCGCATAGAGCATCGCGTTGTAGGGACATTCCATGCCAATGGGGCAACCCTCGACGCAATACTTCGGTGCGCCCTTGGGACAATGCTCGGAATTGAACCAGGACTGGTGGCCATAACTGGAGACCCTTCGGCATCGCGCCCCGGCCATCCAGTAGAGGATGTCCATGTCGTGGCAGCTCTTGGCGATGAGCATGGGGTTCGATTCTTCCACCACCGCCCAATGGCCGCGCACAAAGGAATGGCACTGGTGCCAGGCGCCGACGCCTTCGATGGCGTTCATCGTTATCACATCGCCGATCGCGCCGCTGTCGATCAGGTCCTTCACCTTGCGATAGAAAGGCGCATAGCGTAACACATGGCAGACCAGGACACGCCGCTTGAGTTCATGGGCCCTGGCTTCGAGATCGATAACCGCGTCGATGTTCTGGGCAATCGGTTTTTCCAGGAGAATATCATAGCCCTTTTCCATGGCGGCAATGCAGGGCTCCACGTGATAGTCGTCCTGGGTGCCGATGATCATGATGTCGGCCAGTTTTGGATGGGCCAGTATTTCAGAATCGCAGGTAAAACCTCGAAATTCGGGATTTCGCGAAGCCTGCCGCGCCCGTTCCACACGATTCCCACGCGGGTCCGCAGCCGCAACCACCTCATAGTATTCGGGCATCTGGGAGGCCAGGTTCATGTAGGTAATGGTTCGACCACCGCATCCGATCCCGGCCAGTTTCAAGCGTTTCATGGGTACTCCTTTTTCGTCTCGAATAAAAGCAGGCTGAAGCGCGCTTCATTACTATTTTTATCAATCCAATCCCTCCGGATAAATCCGGGGGCAAACAAGAGCCTGCTGAAGC
>CAYWYC010000277.1:0-6115 GCA_964462565.1 uncultured Candidatus Sumerlaeota bacterium
GGCATCCTGCCGGCAAAAATCCCCCCGACAATACTACCAATAACAACGTCCCCCTAACCAAAAAGCCCCCACCGACACAAGCATCATATCGCTACCACCCAAAAAAACTCCAAGCCCATTTTATCATCGACATCCGCCTCACTTTCCGCTTAACTTGATATCCAAGGAGCGAACCTGAAAACGAAAATGGGCATTCTGAAAAGATTTCGCCAATACTCATCCCTGCGGCTCAAAATGACGGTGATCCTGACTATCGTCATCTTTGTAGCCAACGCCGCCCTGTCCGTCGCCACTATTCTCTTTACCCGGGAAGTTTATATTGAGCGCGTTCAGGATCGTGTGCAGTCGGACCTGAATTCCGCAAGACGCCTTTATAATCAACACATCGAAAACATCCGCCGCTTCCTCGAAGGCGTAGCCGTCGAACATGCCTACGTCCGTCTCAGCCAAAGCCCCCAGTTCAGCCTGGCCCAGCAAATGCAGAGAATTCAAAGCCGGGGAGAGCTCGATATATGCACCTTGCTTGACGCTGAGGGCCGCGTAATCATGTGCTCCAATAATCCCGACCACCAGGGAGATATCATCCAGCACAACCCGCTCATCAAGCTGGCCCGGCAAACAGAAAAAGTCCAAACCGGAACGATAATCCTTTCCCGCGAGGCCTTGCAGAAGGAAGGCGAAGAACTTGCCCGGCGCGCCCGCATCGAAATCCTGCCCACCCCCAATGCCCGTCCCCTGAACAAAGAAATCCAGCAAGACGGCATAGCTATAGGTGCGGTGGTTCCCATCACAAACGGGGTCGGGGAAGTTACGGCTTTCGTCTATGGAGCAAACCTGCTGAACCGGCGATATGACATAGTGGATGATATCAAGGCCGACGTCTTTCAAAACGATACCTGGCGCGGAAAAGATATCGGAACAGCAACTATTTTCCAGGGCGACCTGCGCATATCCACCAATGTCACCCGACGTGAAGGTGAACGCGCGATAGGTACCCGCCTCAGTCGCGAAGTGTACCGCCGCCTCTATGAAGAAGCCAGGCCCTGGTACGACCGCGCCTTTGTGGTGGAAGACTGGTACATAACGGCTTACGAGCCTATCCGTAACCCGATGGATGAAGTGGTGGGAGCCCTCTATGTGGGACTCCTGGAAGAACCCTTTCAACGCAGATGGACCATTGTCACCGCTGTCTTCCTGAGCATGATGATCCTGACGACCTTGCTCTCCGTCACCATGATCGCCATTGTGGTCCGGCAGGTATTGCGGCCCATCGGACGTGTGATCGACATGACACGCCGGGTGATCGGGGGCGACCTGAGCGCCCGGGTCGGCATTCGCCCTTCCGGCGAAATGGGAGAATTGTGCGAAGAGATCGACCAGATGGCCGAAGCCGTCATGACGCGCGAAGAACAACTCAAGGAAGCCACGAGCCGCCAGGTCAGCCAGAGCGAAAAACTGGCGTCAATCGGGCGCCTGGCCGCCGGAATCGCCCATGAAATCAATAACCCACTCGGAGCCGTCGTTACCATGTCCCACCTGCTGCGTGAGAAAATCGGCCAGGAACAGGACGATATCGAAGACCTCGACTTGATAATCCGGGAAACCTCCCGCGTGAGTGAAATTGTCAAGGGCCTGCTCGATTTCTCCCGCGAAATGCCATCGGAAAAAAGACCCGTGGACATGACCGAAGTGATCGAAAGCACCCTCAAACTCATCCAGGGAGACAAATCCTTCCGGCACATTGACATCCAAAAGGAACTGCCCCCCGAAGGACTCCCCCTGGTCTATGCCGACCGCAACCAGATGCAGCAGGTCCTGATCAATATATCGCTGAACGCCTGCCAGGCAATGCCCGAAAAGGGCCTGCTCAAAGTACGCGCTTACGAGGAAAACCAACGCCTCAAAATCGAAATACGCGACACAGGCGTCGGAATACCTGAAGAAAACCTGGGAAAGATATTCGAACCCTTCTTTACCACCAAAGCCGCCGAAAAAGGCACCGGCCTGGGGCTGAGCGTTACCTATGGCATCATTGATAAACATGGCGGCCACATCGAAGTGGACAGTACCGTAGGCGAAGGAACCACATTTACCATTGTCCTGCCCCTGTGCGACGAAGAAGGACGCCCAATCAGCTAGAGAACCGCGATATGCCTATCATCGACATGCACAACCACCTCATCGGCGATCATCCCGACTTCATAGCGCTGCTTGAGGAATTCGATATCAAGGTCATGAATATATCCGTGGCCTGGGGCGAAGAACACCAATGGCGCGCGCAATCCGGCCACTATCGCGAACTGGCCAGACGCTTTCCCGACCGCTTCGCCTGGTGCGCCACCTTTCCCCCGCCCCGGCCCGAAGACGAAAAAGATCGCCAAGCCTATGCCCGAAAAGCAATCGCCGATCTGGAAAGCGCCTTTGACCAGGGAGCCCTGGCCTGCAAATTCCACAAAAATATCGGCATGGGCATACAAAAAGCAGATGGCTCCTTCCTGATGATCGACGACCCCATTCTCACCCCCATATTCGATTATCTGGAGAGGCGGGATTTTCCGGCCATCATGCACATCGGCGAGCCTATCGCCGCCTGGATGCCCATAACCCCCGGCTTCCCCCATTCCGACTACTTTGCCAGACGCCGCGATTATCACTGGCACGGGCAAAAAGACAAGCCTTCCCACGCGCAGATTCTCGCAGCCAGGGACCGCGTCATCGAGCGCTACCCGCGTCTCAAAGTCATCGGAGCCCACCTTGGAAGCCACGAACATGACGTGGACGAAGTCGCCGCACGGCTGGAAAAATATCCGAATTACGCCGTCGATACATCGGCACGGCTCATTGATCTCATGTGGCAGGATCAGGATAAGGTCCGCGACTTTTTTCTGAAATATTCCGACCGCATCCTTTTCGGCGTCGATTGGATACTCGAACCTCCCGTCTCCACCATGACCCACGCCGAACGCAAACGGCTCCTGGAAAACCTTCGAAGCCGCTACTATGCCTATCTCCGCTATTTCGGCACTGAAGAAATAATTGAATACAGAACTTATAAAGTCATTGGACTCAATCTGCCGGAACCCATCCTCGAAAAACTCTACCTTCACAATGCAAAACACTGGATCCCCGGCCTCTAGACCCCGGTTTTTTCCAAAGCTTACCGAAATGTCCAACAAGCCCTTCGGATAGTACCAAATAGTAGTTTTTCGCGTCCTTTCATGGATGATCTTTATTGCATATTAAGATGATTACAAAAATCAACCTTCCCATATCTCCAATTATTTGAACCATTTATAAAATATCCGCACACAGGAACCAGGATTTTTGATGAAATGGCCGATAAAATGTTATATGTTAGACGGTGCATAGAATGATGCGGTTGGTGGCCGCGTCGAAAGGTGTTGAAAGAAGTAGGCTCAAGCCTGGCTCTTGGGAAAATACCTGAAAATGTCCCCCAGGGGAATATTGGATTCCAATCGGCCAACTTGAACCTGCGACGAACTTTGAGAAGCATGCAGCACAAAACCCTCAGAATAAGGCGTTTGCCCGAAACGGCGAATAGAACCCTCTATTCCGACCAGGTGAAGTGCATGTTTCATAGCATGGAGGAAGTAAATGTTGTCGAAGAAACTCAGCCGCAAAATCCCGTTTGTTCTAATCCTGACTTTCCCGGTATGGGCATGTGTGGCATCGGCCATGATGGTCATGCGGATCGACCTGCAAAATTGGGGAAACCTGGACAAATCTTCGGATAATCCCGAATTTGTAAGCACAGCCGTCCTGATCGAAGATGGAGCCCTTGACAAACTCCGCGAACTGGCAGGCAACAAGGATCTGGCCACAATAAAAAGTTATAACGACTATAGTTTGCTACAATTCGCCCCCACCCGGTCCGTTGCCGATTTTCTGGTAAAAAACGGAATCGACGTCAACAGCAAAGACTGCGCCGGAATGACCGCCCTGCACATGGCCTGCATTCAGGGGCGCACCAGTGTGGTGCAATATCTTCTGGAACAGGGCGCCAATGTCAATGCCAGGTCTAAATCCGGCCTCACGCCCCTCATCGCCACAACCGCATCTTTCCGCAACAAAAAGAACAAGGCCGATATTGTGGAAGTACTCCTTTCCAATGGAGCGCAGATTGACACTCAAACAAACAACGGCCTCAACGCTCTGGAGGTGGCGCTCGAAAGCAAAGCGTACAAAAGCGCCCTGCATATCATCCGCCATGTCTCACTCAAATGGATTAGCCCAACTATCGTGAGCAAATAAAAGTACCGCCGGCATCTTGCCGGCAAAAAAGACTCCCGACAAAATCACCAATACCACTTCCCTGCAATCACGATGCTGGCGATACGACCTGGCATCCTGCTGGCAAAGGGTTTCCATATTTAACGCAAAACCCCACTACGCTCGTACCCGTTATCGAGCCACAAAACCAGCGCCTCCCATGCGTATATTATCTAATTTTGTAATTTTCAAATCAGCAAACTGAATCCAGATCGAAAACCGCTCCCGATGCTCCGCGTCCCCGTGTCCCCGCGTTTCATTTTCCCTGCACACCTGCCGTGACCTTAAAGTACCGCCGGCATCCTGCCGGCAAAAAAGGCTCCCGACAAAATCACCAATACCCCTCCCCTGCCACCACGATGGTGGCGATGCATCCGCTTATTCAAAACTCGAGATAATACCACCCGAATCGCTCGACGAAGCAACTCCCTTCAGGAAACGGCGATAAGCCCAGGCATCCGCCGAATGCGCCTCCGCCTCCTCCTTCGTAATGCGTTCCAGACTCGTCAGACGCGCCAGATCCTGGTCAAAGGTCCGCATACCATCATCCTTTCGACGAATCACCTCGTAAATATCATCAATCTGGTTTTCATAGATCAGCTTACGAATCGGCGCATTCACCACCATGATCTCACATGCCGCAATACGACCCTTGCCCTCGATCCGTCGGACCAGATCCTGCGTGATTACCGCCTTCAGGGAATGGGACAACTGCTCCCGAACGAGATCATGCTCCGTTTCCGGATAAACGCTGACAATGCGCTGGATGGTCTGAACGGCGCTGACCGTATGCAAGGTGCTCATCACCAAATGGCCGATCTCGGCCGCCCGAATCGACGTCCGCATCGTTTCCAGGTCACGCATCTCCCCCAACAGAATAATATCCGGCGCCTGACGCAACGACTGGATCAAGCCCGTATTAAAATCCGGCACATCATCGCCCACATCCCGCTGGAAAATAATCGACTTCTTGTTCTGGTGCACATACTCAATCGGATTCTCAATAGTCGTAATACACTTGTGATGGTTCTCATTAATCAGATCAATCATCGCCGCCATCGTCGTGGACTTACCCGAACCCGTCGGCCCCGTCACCAAAACCAGCCCATTGCGAAGCCGCGCGATATCATGCAAAACAGGTGGTAACTCCAACTGCTCAATCGAAAGCGGCTTCAAGGGAATCAAACGAACCACCACCTGCAATTTCTGCCTCTCATAAAAAGCAATCGCCCGACAACGCACCATATTGTCAAAGGTATAGCCCGCATCCACGCCGCGAATCTTGTCCAACTTCGCCCGCAGATAATCCGGAATAAAGGTCTCCATAACCGCTTCCATGTTCTCCTGCGTCAACGGATCATGCTGCAAATGCTTAATATGATCATCCACCCGAAAATAAGGCGCGTCCCCCTGCACAAAATAAATATCCGACGCCCCCGTCTTCATCGCCGCTTCCACAATCTTATGAATATTCATAAAACCCCTCCCGCAAAATGCTGAAGATGAAATACAACCAAACAAATGCTCCTATACCAACATGATCCGGCACATAGCCCCCCAAAGTCAAGAAATGAAACACAGCTCCGCAAATACAAAAGAACCAAAGCCCCAATCTCACTCCCACCCACCAAAAATCCCTTTCCCCAAAAAATTATCCGAAAAAGCCCTTGACAAAAAAGCCAATCTGACATAAAAATCTTCCCTACTTTTGACGCACAAGCGTCAAAAGCCCCAGACGGTGGGTCATTAGCTCAATTGGTAGAGCAGCGGACTCTTAATCCGTTGGTTCGGGGTTCGAGTCCCTGATGGCCTACCACTGGAAATA
>CAYWYC010000278.1:0-6108 GCA_964462565.1 uncultured Candidatus Sumerlaeota bacterium
TCAGCCTGTTTCAGCAGGCTCTTGTTTGCCCCGGATTTATCCGAAGGGTCAGGTGCTTGGAAAATATGCACTGGATGGGAACGCTTTCCGGAAGCGCAGCCACCAGAGGGAGCGCAGGCCGGGTTTCATCGCACAAAGTGTTCGACGAGTTTGCCCTGGCTTTGCCATTTTTCCTTGAGCAGGGGCAGGATGTGTTTGCGGTGGAGGATGCCTTGCTGGCGGTAGTGGATGCCCGTGGCTCCGGGATTTTGCGCACGGCCTTCGTAGATACGAATGCGATCGGCGTTGCTGATCAGGGCGTGGAGATCGGTGACGGGATCGCCATCAAGCAGTTCTTCGTCGCGGCTGTCCAGGATGTTGTAAAGCTGGTTCAACGTGACCGCGCCTTCCGTCACGAGGTCAAATCCGCTTATCTGATAGCGGGGCGGTGCGATGGCGTTGAGGCTACTCTTGTCGATGTCCAGAACGCGTCCGGCAACGCGCGCGACGAGCTGGGCAGTGCTCGCTCCGCAGACCACGTGGAATCCTTTTTCGCGCATGAATTCCTGCACCACTTCGCGGTCGGCCTCGGGGTTCTCGGGTGGACCGGTCATGATGGAAACGGTGATGCCGCGCCTGCAAGACGCAACGATGCTGCTCATGTCGTCGCCCTCTCCAGCCCAAAGATCGCGTGCCTTGTCCATCAGCATTTCGGCAATGCCCTTGTGATCGGCTCCGTCGGACAGCAGGTGATCCGTTTCGCGACGGATTTTTTCCGAGCCCCAGCCTTCGACCATGCCCGGCAGATTTCGCCCCAGGCCCGCCTGGCTCAATCCGTCGGAAATCAGGAGTACCCCGTCGCCGGGTCGCAGGTGGCAGTTGCCTTCCTGGGCCAGCACCCGTTCACCGCGCAGGGGCCGCATCTGCGGGTGGATGGCATGTCGGCCGTTCAGCACAATGGCCGCCGGCGATTCATAGGCAAGCAGTGTGCATTCCCCATCGGGCCGGATTCGCGCGATGGACAGCGCGCCCCAGGGCATGGTACTGCCGCGATTTGCTTCGAGCGTTTGGACATTGTCCAGAAAGGCGCGACGCAGGGACGATCCCGCGCGGATGCGCTCCAAAATCCGGCTGGCGATGAATTGGGCAGACAGGTTGGCATGAATGCCCGATCCGATTCCGTCGCACAGCAGCACCACGGTGCCGCCGGCATCACGATGGACTTCCAGATAATCCCCGCAGGGCCCGGCCGCGTACTTGGAGCGTTGGCGGGCATGGAGATCCACATGCAAATAACTCATGGCCGAAGCTCCTTGCTGCCTCCTCCGTTATCGCCCACCAGGTCCACGAGTTTTTCCACGAGGCTTTCGCCGCGGGCCGTATTTTCGCCGAGGAAGCGGGTCATCTCCTGGGCCATCTGGAGCTGATGATCCAGCAATTCCCGAGCCTGTACCATGGCATCCTTGCGCAATTTGTCCAGCTGGTGCTGGCGGTCCTTTTGCTCCGTAATATTTACAAAAATCCCCACGTATTGCTTCTCATCTTCCAGCGCGTAGGCGATCTGGTGGCAGACGCGATTGTACTGCCGATGCTCCATTTGCTTCTCGATCAGTTGCTCCTTGCCCGCCGCCAGACGTTCAAAGGGATCGGGATCCATGAGGTAACTGACGGGCTTGCCCAGCACGGCATCGGAGCAGTAGAAAAGTTTGCGAAAAGCCGGGTTCATCGCCGTGATGCAGAGACGTTCGTCGAGCAGGATAATGCCGTTGGGGCTGGTTTCGATAATGCGATCGGTGCGTCCCTCGGCCATGCGTCGCATATAGGGCAGGCACATTTCCGTTTCCGCCATGCCGAGGATCGTGGCAATGGCCTTTTCACGACAGCGGGGATAGCCGCACGCGCCGCAGTTGAGCTGATTATCAGGATCGAGTTTGCCCGTCTTTTCCAGCTCGCGGCGGATGGCTTCTTCGCTGACCTTGTCGCCATCGGCAATGGGCCGCGCGTGAAAGCGGGCGACCAGGGGCAGCGCGGTCAGTTCCGGGGCGGTATCTTTTTTCTGAATCTCACCGGCATAGCGCAGCACGCGCTGGCGACGCTCAAAGGGATTGCCTTCCTGCGGGATGGCTGGTCCGCCGATGCATCCATCGGGACAGAAGAGGCACTCGATCAGGCGCAGGCCGTTGTTGTCCTCCATGGTCAACGCCTCATGAATCTGCTCGTGGCCACTGGCCGAAAGCACGTCCGCCGCGAGCCGGTCTGCCGTGCGGGCCGCCGTCTGCATGCAGCCACCCAGCAGGGGATAGCAGCGCGCGTGTCCCGCCGGTTGTTCGTCAAAGTCGCTCTCTTCGAGCTGGCGAAGGTCGATATTTTCTTCTTCGAGCCACTGGCCCAGTTCGGCAAAAGTCAGCACACCATCCACCAGGCCGTCGTTTTCGGCGCGCTCGGCTTCTGCTTTTTTCGCAACGCAGGGGCCGATAAATATTACGCGAATGTCCCCGCCCAGTTTTTGCCGAAGCAGGCTGGCATGAGTCAGCATGGGCGAGAGAATCGGCGCCAGGTTCCGGACGCGACCGGGTAGATATTTTTCCACGTAGCTGACCACGGCGGGACAGCTGGATTCAATCCAGGAAGCCTTCGGATCATGCTCCAGCAGGGCCGCGGTTTTTTGCGCCGCGTGCCAAGCGCCCACGGCGGTCTCGCTCACATGACGAAAGCCCAGCTTACGCAGCGCCGAGGGAATACGCTTCCATTCCCATTCCCTGAAAAATCCCGCAAAGGAGGGGGCAATCGACAAAGCCGTCATTGCCCCCTCACGGACGATATCGCGGACCCGTTCGATATCGTTCCGATAAGCTTTCGCTTTTTGCGGGCATTCGCGAATGCAGGTGCCGCAATGAATGCAGCGCTCCGCAACCACCGATGCCTGGGCGTTCACCACGCGAATGGCCTTGACCGGACAGGTGCGCACACAACGGTAACAGTCGCGGCACTTTGCCTGGTTGGTAAAGACAATCGAGTCCTTTGCGCGAGTCACGGGATTTTGCATGGCGCTCCTCCTGTTTATTTGCGAACGAGAATTTCATCCTCGATGGCGGCCTTTGCATCGTCAAAATTGCATTTTTCGAGGAGCCGTTTGCCCACGCGAACGTTGGGGCTCTGTCCGCAATTTTCAAAGCAGAAAGTCGCCGACACGTCCACGCGGCCTTCGAGTTCGTTGCTTTCCACATAATGCATCAGGGCTTTCAAGATGTCCTGCGAGCCCTTGAGGTAGCAGTTGGTTCCGACGCAGACCTTCACCGCCAGGCGGTCGTCGCTGTCGATTCCGCCGATCAGGGAGATGGCTTCCTCGGCACTGCGGCGGCGGCTCTGGTAGTGGGTGTGCAGGATCTTGTGCGCCGCCTCGCTGCCGGGTTCGCCCAGGTGTTTGGCGTAGCATTCGGCAACCAGATGGTTGTCCTGCGAATTGTGCAGTTGCATGGTGCGGTCGGCGTCGTAGAGCCCCTGGGCGCGTTTTGCGGCGGCGTCTTCATCAAAGGAAACGGGCTGTCCCGCGCCACCGACGCAGCCGCCGGGGCATGCCATGACTTCAACCATGTCAAAATCCGCCTCGCCTGCCTTGATCATTTCCGCCAGCTTTTTCGCGTTGGCCAGGCCGTGGCAAATGGCCAGGTTCAATTCGCCGTCGGCGATCTCGATCGTCGCCGTGCGAATGCCGTCACTGCCGCGCACCGAATTAAACTCGATCGAAGGATTGCGAACCCCGCTGATTTTCTCGGCGGCATAGCGCAGGACCGCTTCGCTGACGCCACCCGTTGCGCCAAAGATAACACCCGCGCCGGTTTTGAAACCCAGCGGCATGTCGAGCGATTCCGGAGCCAGCCGGTCAAAACTAAGGCCCTTTTCTTCGATCATGCGGGCCAGTTCCTGCGTCGTGATCACATGGTCCACATCGGGACCGTATTCGGTGACAAACTCGGGACGCTTGGCCTCGAACTTTTTGGCCGTGCACGGCATGATCGCCACAACGACCAGGTCTTTGGCTTCCACATTCAGTTTTTCGGGTAAGGTCTGCTTGGCCAGCGCGCCGAACATCTGCTGGGGCGAACGGCAGCTGCTGAGATTATCGAGAAACTCCGGGTAATACTGTTCGGAAAACTTGACCCATGCGGGGCAGCAGCTCGTGAAGATGGGGAGATTTTCTCCGGCGGCCTTGCGCTTCATGAACTCGTTCGCCTCTTCCACCACTGTCAGGTCGGCGGCGAAGGAAGTGTCATACACCTGATCAAATCCCAGACGACGCAAGGCGGCTGCCATCTGTCCCGTGGCAAGGGTGCCGGGTTTCATTCCGAAGGCTTCTCCCAGCGCCACACGCACCGCCGGCGCGATCTGGACGACCACGGTCTTCTCCGCGTTGTCGATGGCCCTCCATACTTCTTCCACTTCCGAACGGGGCGTCAGCGCACCCGTCGGACATACGGCGGCGCACTGTCCGCAATGGACGCACTCCACCTGATTCAGGTCGCGTCCGAAAGCCGGCAGCACGGAACTGTCCGCGCCGCGCCCGGCAAAGTCGATAGCCCCGACGCCCTGGATTTCCGCGCAGGCACGCACGCAATCGCCGCACAGAACGCAGCGGTTCGGGTTGCGTTCGATGGATGCCGCCGAACGGTCGATCGGCTTTTGGGGCTGGGTGCTGCGAAAGCGCAGTTCCCGCACGCCCAACTTGCGGGCCAGGGACTGGAGCTTGCAGCTGGCGCTCTTGGGGCAGGTGGGGCAGTTGTAATCATGGTTTGCCAGCAGCAGTTCCACGGCAATCTGACGCATCTCACGGATTTCCTGGGTCGAGGTTTTGATCTCCAATCCCGCTTCCGGCTCCAGCGTGCAGGAGGTCTGGATACCACGACCCTCCACGTCCACCAGGCACAGGCGGCATGCGCCATACACGCTCAGCTTGGAGTGGTAGCAGAAAGTGGGGATCTCGATGCCCGCCTTCCGGCATACCTCCAGCACGTTGCGTTCTCCATTGATGGGGACTTCCCGTCCATCTATTATCATGCATTCTGTGTTCTTCATTATTGTGTTATCCTTTCGGCGAATCGGTGTTCCGGTTTAGTCACAGGCTCCTGGAGCCAATCAGGAAACTCCCACGATGGCGTCAAACCTGCATGTCTGCGCGCAGACTCCACACTTGACGCATTTGTCCACGTCGATGGTATGCAGTTGTTTTTTCTCACCCGTGATCGCTCCCACGGGGCACTTGCGGGCGCAGGCCGTGCAGCCGATGCATTTGTCTTCCAGAATTTCGGGAATGGCCAGGGCCTTGCACTGTCCCGCCGGGCAACGCTTCTGGATCACGTGGGCGTCGTATTCGGCGCGGAAATATTTCAGCGTGGAAAGCACCGGGCTCGGAGCCGTCTTGCCCAGGCCGCAGAGCGATCCCTTCATCACCACGCGGGCCAGTGTTTCAAGCAGAGTGATCGTGTCGGGGGTGGCGCTGCCTTCGATAATGTCATCGAGCAGGGCCAGCATCTGCTTCGTGCCTTCGCGGCAGAGCACACACTTCCCGCAGCTTTCGTTCTGGGTAAACTGCATGAAAAATCGCGCGATCTGTACCATGCAGGTGTCCTGGTTCATCACCACGAGTCCGCCGGAACCGACCATGGCGCCGACTTCGCGCAGGCTGTCGTAGTCCAGGGGCAGGTCCAGGTGTTCTTCCGTCAGGCAGCCGCCCGAGGGTCCGCCGATCTGGACGGCCTTGAAGGGCTGGTGCGTGAGTTCGCCGCGATCATTAATTACGCCGCCCCCGATTTCGTAAACGATCTCGCGCAGGGTCGCGCCAAAGGGCACCTCGATCAGGCCCGTGTTCGCCACGTGGCCCGTGAGGGCAAAGGTCTTGGTACCGGGCGAATTATCCGTACCCGCCTGGCGATATTTACCCGCGCCCTGCTGAATGATGAGCGGTACCGAGGCGAGAGTTTCGACGTTGTTGATGACCGTGGGTTTTCCGAAAAGCCCCTTCTGCGCGGGAAAGGGCGGCTTGGGCATGGGCATGCCGCGCTTGCCTTCCACCGATGCCAGCAGGGCCGTCTCCTCGCCGCAGACAAAAGCCCCGGCTCCTTCCATGACGTT
>CAYWYC010000279.1:0-6094 GCA_964462565.1 uncultured Candidatus Sumerlaeota bacterium
CCCGCTCCGTATCGCAAGTCAAGCGCAATTGAATGCGGGGGGAGGCGTCTTTCTGTGACTATTATTGCGGGGCTGCTTGATGTGGGGTTTGGAACAGGAAGCCCGGCATGGGGGGAGGACCATGCCGGGCTTGGGGTGAAGAACCAGGATCAGGGGAGACACGACTGGTTCCAGGTAAGGCTTTCATCAGGCGCGAAGTTTGCCGCATCGCGTCCTTTTAATACATCGACAGAATCCGCCCATACTGAAGGAAAAAACGCACTGTTTATCCCGCTTCTTGCGCGATTCTTGTAAGTCGCACATATTCAGTCCTGCAAATAGGCGCTCTTCGTCAGTTTTGGATCAGCTTTCGATCAATTTCTCCAGGTCGGCACCGGTCAGGATGCTGTCAATGTCGAGCAGAATCTTGACCTGTCCCTTGGCTTTGGCCATGCCCAGGATGAACTCGGTGCTGACGGCGGAGCCGAATTTGGGAGCCGGTTCGATCTCGTTGCCTTCGATATCCAAGACTTCGGAAACGGTGTCTACCAGGATGCCCATCTGGACATCGGAACCGTCTCGGGATACGTTGACCACGATGATGCAGGTTTCGTCGGTGTCTTCAACGGTTTCCATTCCGAATTTCTGGCGCAGGTCGATCACGGGGATCACCTTGCCGCGCAGGTTAATGACACCGCGCACGTAATGGGGGGTGCGCGGTACGGCGGTAATATCCATCAGTTTGATGATTTCCATCACCTTGAGAATTTCGATGCCGTATTCTTCCACGGCCAGGCGGAAGGTCAGGTATTTTCCGGCAAGTTCGGTCAGGCCTGTTTTCCCTTCGGCCTGTTCGGGGCGTGTTTCTGTCTGGCTCATTGTTTTTTTCTCCTCTTGAGTTTTCAGATGGACCCCGTCTGCTCACTTTGCCCGTTCAGACGGAAAATCCAATTGCGCAGGCACAAAAAAGGCCGGTTCGATCAAGTCGTAATGTTTGTCCGTTGATGCCTTGAAATGCCCTTTTTGTCATGTGCCTTCTTTAAGACTTATCGAAAAAAAGGCACATAACTTTATATCAGAGGAGAAAAATATTTGTGTCAGGGATTGCCCTACGCGTAGCTGTGCAGGCCGCTCAGCAGGTAGTTCACCCCGAAATAAGTGAAGAGAACACAGGCGAATCCGATGATTGAGAGAATGATGGAACCGCGTCCGCGCCAACCACTCAGGTAGCGTACATGGAGGTACGCGGCATATACGAGCCAGGTAATGGCGGACCATGTTTCCTTGGGATCCCATCCCCATGGACGCCCCCAGGCGGTGTTTGCCCACACAGCACCGAGAACGATTCCTAATGTGAGCAACGGAAAGCCGACGGCGATGATTTTGTAATTCACCCGTTCGAGTGTTTCGAGCGATGGGGCCTGGCGCAAGAGCGCAAATCTGGAGTCGTTGCCGCCGCCGATGTCCTTCACCAGATAGACGATGCAGGTGAAGAAGGACAGGAGGAAGGCGGAATAGCTGAGCATGATTGTGACGACATGGTAGGTGAGCCAGCTGGACTGGAGCGCGGGCATGAGGGGTGTGATCTTGCTGTCGAAGATGGGGGCGTTATGGGCCAGGATCATGAGGGTGAATCCCAGCAGGGCGGCTCCGAATCCGACGAGGCGCATGTGGTAAATCCATTCGAAAATTATCGCCACCAGCACGAAACCCGCCACGGCGAAGGTGTAGGATTCGTACATATTGGACAGGGGAGCACGGCCCGAAATAATCCACCGGGCGGCAATGCCGATGGACTGGAAAAACAGACCGGCGATAAGCAGGGCTATGCCGCCCCAGGCGAGGCGCTTTTTCTTGAAGACCAGCGAAGCCAGATAAACAAGTGTGGCAAAAAGATAGAACAATGCACCCACTTTAAAAGGATCCCAGTCGTGGTAAAAGGCGTCGAGTTTCAGGTTGGGCAGTTCGGCCCCACGCGTGATTGCGAGTTCTTCGACTTCGGCTGCCATTTCTTCGCCAATCTGACGCGCCTCGTCCACATTGTTGGCCCCAATAGCCGCGCGCAGTTTATCCCAGTGTTCCAGTATCGCCTCCACCTTCGGATCGGCATCGCGTCCCGTGTTTTCCAGTGTCTCGCGCATTCTTGCGGGGGAGAGCCATTCGGCGTCGGGCGATGCGGCGTCCTCGGGGGCGATAATGGCGAAGTCCTTGTCCAGTTCTTCGATGCGCTGGGCGGAGACTTCCAACTCCTGGACGATACGCATCAGATTCTGATTGCGCTGGAGCATTCCGGAAAGGCGGTTCATTTTTACGGGATCGCGATAGGTTTCGAGGCTGATCCATTTGCTGCCGTAGAGTTCGCCGAGGTCGGGATGCTGGATTTTCAGCAGGGGCATGGTCTGGCGCTTTTCGGGCTGGGCCAGGAGTTCCAGGATCAGGGGCAGCGCCTTTTGCCTCTTGTGGGTGGTCCTGCCGGTGATGGCGGCCAGGTGGTTTTCGGCAAAGGTGATGCCGCTGCGGATAAATCCCGCATCCTGCACGGGCATAATCTCGATGGATTCCGCGGCGGCCTTCGAGGCGTCGTTGCCATAAGAAGGCGAAGCACCGTTCATGATCATGAAACCCATGAGGAGCATCACGCTATATATAAGGAAAATGTTTTTGCTCATATTTCTGATTCTTGTCTTCATATTTATACGGACTCACTTTCGGAATTTCCCAGGCGTTTCAGCGCTTTTTGGGTCGCACCGTCCAGGTCGTCCTGGCTGTTGCGGTAATTCACGGCCACGCGTAGTTTTTTGGTGCTTTCGTCGATGAAATACATTGCTTCGCGGCGCTTGATGAAGAAGGCCATCATGAGGCCGACCATAAGGACCGCGCAGCCGGCGTAGGCGATTGGGATGGCGGGGTTGCGCGTGAGGCTGAGGGCGGTGACGTAGGTTTTCACACGGCGGACGGGACGCACGTGCCATCCCTGGGACGTGTAATCACCGGGCAAATTGGCCATGCCATAATCCCGCTCTTCCGTCAGCACCACCGTTTCGCGTCCGTACTGTTCCATAACGAGGCTTCGCAGTTTTTCATCGTCCTTATAAACGGAAATACGAAACTCCTGATAGGCAGAGTCGCTTTCAGCCAGGCCTTCGAAGTCAAAGCGATAGGATTCCACGATTTGCGGCATGCGCTGCTTGAGTTCGGGGTTCGCAAAAATCCAGAAACTTCGGATCGGTGCTTCGCCTTCGTATAGCGTGACCTGGAGTGCCGGATTGTTCGGCTGGTCCGATGCCGACATGGGCATGCCGCTATCGGAAATGCGCAGGTCCGGTTCGTAGCGGTCGATGACGAGTTCCAGATCCTGCTGGTTGGGCGGCAGGAGCGCAATGGCCTTGTCCTCATCGGGTTTATCGATAGACCAGCGCAAGGGAAAGCCCTGCCCCAGCAAGACTGTCGCGTTTCCCAGTTCGGGCACATAGCGCTGCTGGCCCTGGGATATTTCAATCTCCAAAGGATTCTCGCGGGACGGCCCATCGCCATTATCCCGAAATATGCGGAGCACATAGCGCGCCGGTGTCGTCATGTCTCCACCGAAGCGCGATTCAAAATCTTCTTCAGGCACATAACTGAGCTGATGCAATTCCCAGCCCTGCACATGCAGCGTCTTGTTCACCTCCACCTGTCCCTGTTTCAATATTTCTCCATCCTGGATCACGGTAAGGTGGCTGATAAAGCGGGACGGAATAGTTGTCTTCGGAAAAAGGGCGGTGTCAAAATCGTCGCATCGGAGGGTGAAGTCGAGGGCCTGAAATTCCTGATCGCCTTCTACTCGCCGCATTTCCATGACTTCCTGGCCTTCCATCATCCAGATCTGGCCTTCGCGGTTGGTCCATTCGGAAATGAAGCCGGCCATGAGAATCAGAATCAATCCCGCGTGCGATACCAGGGACCCATAGCTCCCCAGAAAGCCCTTACGGGCGTAGCCGAAGGGGCCGTCGGTAACTACGTTGAAGCCGGACTTGCGAAATGCCGCGGCAACCTGTTCTGGAGATTTAGAACAGTCGACCTCGCGGCGCAGCTGATTATCGGGTGCAGGCTTTTCCCATCGGCCTTCCTGGAAAAAATCAGTGGCCTTGCGAAATGGGAGACCACGCGTCTGCCTCGAAAAGCGTCGGGATATGCTCATAACCGTGGCGCATATAATGCTAATCATGACGAGGAGGATAAGGCTTTTGTACCACCAGCTGTAATAAAAGAGCGCCAGAGGCTTTGTGGGGTTCACTTTGAAACTGCCAAAGCCCGAAGCCAGCTTTATCACCGCCTCATACCACCACCGCGACATCTGTCTCTCGCTGGCGCCTTCGCCGGCGGAAACATAAACCGAGCCGACCATGGAGGCAATGGCCAGGATTGCCAGGAGGACCGTTCCGGTCCGTACCGATGCCATCCATCTCCAGGGCTTTCCACGGTATCGGAAGAAAAGGCCTATCAATACGATACCAACGATACTGAACAAAATTGTCCAGGTCAGGGGGACATTTAATCTATACAAAGAACGACTCCTTCGTCTAGCCTGTTTATTTTCACATCACACTCTGGCGGCCTGGCGGTTGCGGTTCCGATTTATGCCAGATCCCGACCTGCCCGCGCACCAGTTCCGTTTCACTCTTTATATCTTAACAAAAGCCCGCTTCCAATTGCACGAACTTTCACATCAGTAATACCTTGTATCAAAAAATTGGGAAATTCGGCATTGCGAATGGGTTTGGAATATATTAAAGGTAAAAGCAGCCTGCCCGAATAACCGAGCACAATACTAATCATGAAAAGGAATGGAAATGTCTAAAAAACGCCCGAACATTCTGATCACTTTTTCTGACGATCAGCCCTATTACGACATCAGCGGCCTGGGAAACACCGAAATCCGCACACCGGTTCAGGAGCGCATGATGGAACGCGGTACCTGCTTTGAACGCGTCTATCATGGCGGTTCGACCACGGGAGCCGTCTGCTGCCCGAGCCGCGCCCAACTCTTTACGGGAATGCCCGTGATGCAGATTCCCAATGTGATGAAGAACTGGTGGGAAGACGATGCCGACAAGTTTGAAGCCCCCAATCCCGACCCTGCCTGTATGCCGCTCCTGGGCGAAGAACTGCGCAAGTCCGGCTATTATTGCTACGGCACGGGAAAGTGGCATAACTTCCCCTTCTCCTACATCCGCAACTTCAACGACGGAGGCGCGATTTATTTTTGTGGCGGCAATCCCTTGCAGGATCGCCTGAAAAAGATGCCCCACATGCCCTATGGCAAATACGGTTCACCCCGGCCCGATGAAGTCGGACGCGGCGGTCATTTCAACAAGCCCCTGCACGTTTATGATGGCACCGGTGAGTACAGTCCCTTCTTGAGCTACACGGAACCGCGCCATTCGACCGATGCCTTCTCGGAAAGCGCCATTCATTTTCTGGATAATTACAAGGACGACAAGCCTTTCTTCCTCTATGTGGCCTTTACCGCGCCCCATGGTCCCATGAAGACTTACCAGTCCTGGCATGACCAGTATCCGGCGGACAAGGTTTCGCTGCCGCCGAACTTCACGCCCTGCCATGCCTGGGATAACGGCGGCTTCCTGACCAAAGAACGCCTGGATTCCGGTTTTGCCTATACGGAAGAAGAATCGCGCGAGTCGATTGCCGATCTCTATGCCATTACGGCTCATGAAGACGAAGCCATCGGACAGATTCAGGATGCCCTTGAGCGTAACGGATTTGCTGACAATACCATTGTGATTCACACCGGCGACCACGGAAAGTCTCTTGGCCATCACGGTCTCCAGGGCAAGTACAGCCTCTACGAGCATTCCATCGCCGTGCCGCTCCTCATGTACGGCCCCGGCATTCCCAAGGGTGAGGTGCGTCACCAACTGGCCTACCAGCACGATCTCTTCCCATTTATCCTGGAGCAGGCGGGTCTGGAAATTCCTGAAACCACGGGCTACGATTCAATCGGGCCGCTGGTGCAGGATGGCGATAATCCCGGACGCGAGTATATCGGCACGCTCTTCAAGGACACGCAACGCATGATCCGCGACAGGCGCTGGAAATTGATCGCCTATCACGT
>CAYWYC010000280.1:0-6087 GCA_964462565.1 uncultured Candidatus Sumerlaeota bacterium
CAATATCTCTGATTCTGAAATTCTGCTTGCTATCGGAGGTATATATTTCTAAGAATTAATAGGAACATTTGGATTAAAAGGCCTCACGGGGATTTTGGCAGGATTTGATCCCCTGCCTGAAAAGGATTAGATTATGGAATTTGGTATTTGTTGTCATCCGGAATCAGCGGCCCAACTTAAGGGAACCGGCTGCGATTTTATTGAAACCCATGTGGGAAACCTTTTGGTGCCGGAAGCGGGTGAAGAAGATTTTCTGCCGAAAAAAGAACTGATACTGAACAGCCCCATCCCTGTGAGCGCGGCAAACTGTTTCCTGCCGGGCCACGTTCGCGTGACCGGGCCTGACTACGATCCGTTCCAGGCCAAGCACTATGTGGAGCGTGCTTTTGCGCGGGCGAATCGGGCGGGAGTTCGCACGATTGTATTCGGCTCCGGCAAGTCGCGCACCATGCCCGAGGGCTATGATCGTTCGCGGGCCTGGGCGCAGCTGGTGGATTTCGGCAAAATCTGCGGTCCCCTGGCGGAAGCGCGGGGTATTACTGTTGTCGTCGAGCCTTTGCTCCGCCGTGCCTGCAACATGATCAATACGGTATCCGAAGGGGCGCTGCTGGTGCGCGATGTGGATCAACCCAATGTGCGCCTGCTGGTGGACGCCTTTCATTTCCTGGGGAACGACGACAGCCTCGATGCGTTGGTGGAAGTGGGACCGCTGCTGGCCCACGCCCATATCGCCACCTGGCCCGAACGCCTGCCTCCGGGGCAGGAAGATTGCGACTTTGCGCCTTTCTTTCGCGCACTTAAAGAAGGCGGGTACGACGGTCCGATTTCGATCGAAGCCAAGTGGCCCAATATGATCGACGAAGCCGCCGAGGTGCTCAGCCACCTGCGCCGGGTTCAGGAAAATGCCTGATTGGACCAAATATTCTATTGAATTAAATCTTTGCCCTTGATAGGCATTGAGGAAATATGCCCGATTAAGGGCCTGAATACCACGCGATGAAAGCGAGAAAACTATGCAATTTGGAATCTGTGGACATCCCGACCAGTCGGCCGCCATGGCGAACGCCGGTTGCGACTATATGGAAACCAACGTCCAGGGCCTGCTCAAGCCCGAAGCCCCGGAAGAAGAATTTCTGCCCGAACTCGAAAAAATCCTCTCCGCCAAGGTTCCCGTAAAGGGCGCCAACTGCTTCATTCCCGGCCACCTGAGAATCACCGGTGAAGAAGTGCCCATGGATAAACTTGAAGCCTACGCCAAGGTTGCCTGCAACCGCGCCAAGCAAGCCGGCATCGATACCATCGTCTTCGGTTCGGGCGGCGCGCGACGCATTCCAGACGGCTTCGACCGCGACAAGGCCTGGCGGCAGCTCATCGAATTCGGTAAAATGTGCGGCCCCATCGCTGCCGAAAATGACGTGACCATCGTCGTCGAGCCCCTGCGCAGCAAAGAATGCAACGTGCTGACCTCCGTGGGTGAAAGCGCCGAGCTGGTCAAGGCCGTTGATCATCCCAATTTCCGCCTGCTCATCGACGCCTTTCACTGGATGGAAGACAACGACAGCGTGGACGACCTCGTGGCCGCGGGCCCCCTGCTGGCCCATGCCCATATCGCCACCAGCCCCAACCGCAAGCCGCCCACACAGGAAGAATGCGACTTCAAGCCCTTCTTCGACGCCCTGAAAAAAGGCGGCTACGACGGGCGCATCTCGATTGAAGCCGGTTGGCCCGAAATGGAAACGGAAGCCCCCGAAGTCATGAAGGGCCTTCGCGAAATCGCCGCAGAGTCGGGATTCTGATTCCCGGCCGGATTGGGGAAACTGATGAAAATTTACATTCTCGCCGACATGGAGGGCATTTCCGGCATCCGCATGATTGAGCAGGTCCAGCGGGACAAGCCGGAATATGCGCAGGGCTGCCGGCTGATGATGGATGATGTGAACGTGGCTGTCGATGCCTGCTTTGATGCCGGAGCCGACGAGGTGCTCGTCTGTGATACCCATGGTGGCGGCGGGCAGCTGGAACTCGAGAAAATGGACCCCCGCGCCACCTACGAAACCCCCAACAACGGCGTCATGATGCCGGGGCTGGACGATTCCTTTGACGGCGTCATCCTCCTGGGCCACCATGCCCGCGCCGGTACGCTGAACGGTTTTCTCGATCACACGATGAGCTCGCAGGCCTGGTTTGAGTGCCGGATCAATGATGTGGTCGTGGGTGAGGTAGGTGTCGAGGCTGCCTGGGCCGGATGGCACGATGTGCCCGTGATTGCCGTGACAGGCGATGAGGCTGTGGCGACCGAAGCCACCCAATTGCTCGAAAAAGTCGAATGTGCCGCCGTGAAGCGCGGAATCGGCCGCAATCGGGCGCGATGTGACTCGATCGAGACGGCCCATGAGAAGATTCGTGAAACCATCCGGAAAGCCATCAGCGAGATCGAAAAGGCCCGCCCCTACACCCCGAAATCACCCGTGACCTTCCGCATCACCTACTATCGCAGCGATATGGCCGACGAAAAGGCGAAGGCCGCCGAATGGAAACGGATTGACGCGCGCACGGTGGAGCGTGAAATGGCCGATTTCAGGGATTTTCGCCTCTAAGTGTAATCATATCAGATTATAAGGTACATGAAACCGGTGTTCCCTTGCGTTCGCCGGTTTTTTCCTTTTATAATAATGTAGGGGATTTTGCTTGACCCTTTGGCAGGCTTTTGTTTATAGCATAGAGCCCCATAAGGGATGAATTGACCACGACGGGGCCCCGGCCCTGAAAGGAAAATATATCTAGATATGACAGCCGCAAAAAGCGCCACCAAGAAAAGCACCAAAAAGGCCGCAAAAAAGAGTACCAAAAAGGCGACCAAGAAAAGCACGAAGAAATCGACGAAGAAAAGCGCCGCATCCAAGTCGTCCAACGGCAAACTTGTTATCGTTGAGTCGCCCGCCAAGGCCCGAACCATTGAAAAATATCTGGGCAAGGACTTCAAGGTCCTCGCGTCGGTCGGCCATGTCCGCGACCTGCCCAAGTCATCGCTCGGCGTGGACCTGGAGAAGAATTTCGAGCCCGAATATGTAACCATTCGCGGTAAGAAGGAAGTCCTCGACCGCCTCAAGAAAGCCGCCGGCAACGCGCGCGAAATCTTCCTCGCAACGGACCCCGACCGCGAAGGAGAAGCCATTGCCTGGCACGTGGCCGAATATCTGAAACTCAAGGATAAACCCGTCCACCGCGCCACCTTCAACGAAATTACCAAGAACGCTGTGCAGCAGTCCATCGCCAACCCCGGCGAACTGGACATGAACCTCTGCATGGCCCAGCAGGCGCGCCGGATCCTGGACCGGCTGGTGGGCTACCAGATCAGCCCCCTGCTCTGGACCAACGTGCAGCGCGGTCTCAGCGCCGGGCGTGTCCAGTCGGTGGCCGTGCGGCTGCTCTGTGAGCGCGAGAAGGAAATCGAAGCCTTTGAGCCGGAAGAATACTGGACCATCGACGCGAACGTGGAAGGCGAGAATCCACCGCCCTTCACCATGCGCCTGAACAAGGTGAATGACGAAAAGCCGCAGATCGGCAACGAAGATGCCGCGAAGAATGTGCTGGCCGAGATCGATGGAAAGCCCTTTATCGTCAAGGCCATCGTCAAAAAGCCCATCCAGCGCCGGCCCCAGCCGCCATTTATCACCAGTACGCTCCAGCAGGAAGCCGCCCGCAAGCTGCGTTTTTCGCCGCGCCACACCATGGCCGTGGCCCAGGGGCTCTATGAAGGTATCGCCCTCGGTTCGGAGGGACCCGTCGGTCTTATCACCTACATGCGTACCGACTCCACCCGCGTGGCCGATTCCGCCATCGAAGGTGTGCGCAATCATATCGATGAAAAATACGGCGACAAATATCTGCCTGAAAAACCGCGGTCCTTCACGTCGCGACGCGGCGCGCAGGACGCCCATGAGGCCATCCGCCCCACCATGCCCGACTGCCCGCCCGAAAAGGTCCAGCAGTATCTCAACGAAGAGCAACTCGCCCTCTACCGCCTGATCTGGGACCGCTTCGTGGCTTCTCAGATGGCAAACGCCCAGATCGAACGCACCACTATCGAGGTGCCCTTGTGCGATGAAAAATATCTCTTCGCCGCATCCGGTTCAGTCATCGTTTTTCCCGGTTTCCTCGCCGCTTATGAGGAAGACCATGACGAGGGCGATGAGGAAAAAACCAGCAAGGAAGAAACGGCCAACCGCCTGCCCAGCGTGAGTGAAGGCGAAAAACTGGACCTGAAAGAGCTGATCCCCGAGCAGCACTTCACCCAGCCGCCGCCCCGCTTCTCCATGAGTTCCCTGATCCGCGAGCTCGAAAAGCGCGGCATCGGGCGACCTTCCACCTATGCCCAGATTCTTTCCACTATCATGGAAAAGCAATACGCCGAACGGGTCGAAGGCTACTTCCGCCCGACCGACCTGGGTCGCATGGTCACGGACATCCTGATCGAGAGTTTTCCCGAGATTCTCGATGTCAAGTTTACCGCCCACATGGAGGAAGAACTGGACGAAGTGGAAGAAGGTGACCGCGACTGGCTCGAAGTCATGCGCGAGTTTTACCAGGGCTTCAACCAGCGCCTCGAACAGGCCAAGGAATCCATGCGCAGCCCCAAGGGCGAGGAAACGCCCACCGATATCGACTGCGACAAGTGCGGGTCCAAGATGGTGATCAAGTGGGGACGGAACGGGCATTTTCTGGCCTGCTCCAACTACCCCGACTGCAAAAACACCAAGCCCTTCACCAAAGACGAGGAAGGCAACATCAAGCCCGAGGAACTACCCGAAACCGATGAAAAATGCGCCGAGTGCGGCGCCGACATGATCGTGAAGAGCGGTCGTCACGGGCTCTTTCTGGCATGCTCCAATTATCCCGACTGCAAGAGCACCCGTCCCATCGAGAACGTGGAAGACGGCAAGGTCGTCCCCGCCGAAGCGCCTCCGGAGACGGATGAGAAGTGCGAAAAGTGCGGTTCCGACATGGTGGTGAAGAGTGGCCGTCGGGGACAGTTTCTGGCCTGCTCGGCCTATCCCAAGTGCCGCAACGCGAAAAACATCGCGGAAATCAAGGACGGCAAGGCCATCGCCGAAAAGCCCGTCGAAGTCGATGAAAAATGCGACAAGTGCGGCAAGGACATGGTGGTGAAGACGGGCCGTCGCGGACCCTTTATGGCCTGCTCGGGCTATCCCGCCTGCAAGAACGCCAAGCCCCTGCCGGACGATCACCCGGCCATGGAGAAATTAAAAAAGGCTCAGGCCAATCGGCCCAAGCCTGTGGAGACGGATGAAAAGTGTGAAAAATGCGGAAGCGCCATGGTCCTGCGCGATGGAAGGCATGGACCTTTCCTTGGCTGCTCCGCCTACCCAAAATGCAAGAACATCAAAAAGCCAAGCCCCGAACTGCTTGAAAAACACGGCAAGGCATAAGAAGGTGCTCAGGACATAATGCTTCGGTCGCAGACGTTATAGCCGCTTCTGCGATCGAAGCCCGACCTGCGATCCCGGCCGGACCGCCGATCCACGGCAACCGCCACATCTTCCTGCCGGCGATCGGGTCCCTGCCGTCTCTCGCCGGAACGTTTCGGCGCGATCCTGCCCATGTTTTCCGCGTGATGATGCATCGTCATAAAAATATCCTCCCTGAACCCGGCCCCAATACCTGAAAAGCAAAGGCCAAAGTCCTTCCGGCCTTCCATTGCTGGAAAAACCGCATTCCCCATGACATATTTATGTCAACTATTCCCTACCTTCAGAATAAGATCATTCGCCCGACTATGTCAAGCCGATTCAACACATTGGCCGATGCAACCTCGATCCTTCATACTGATCTGTCTTGGCTTTTGCGTAAGGCATATACCACCCGCAAAAGATGCTTCCGTGGTGATACTCTGACCTTCCCAGAGATCGGACGCATATTCCGCTGCAATCCTGCCGTTTCAGATTTTTCGTGTATTTCGTGTGTTTCGTGGTTAAAAAAAACCGCCGGCATCTTGCGGCAAAACACGCCCGGACAATATTACCAACCAGTCTTCACTCTTTGCAAAAATCGTAATCTTAATCGAGA
>CAYWYC010000281.1:0-6019 GCA_964462565.1 uncultured Candidatus Sumerlaeota bacterium
TGCGATGTGGAAAACGTAAGCAGAGCTGGGAATTGTGCAATGACTGCCGAAAAACCCAAAACCCCCAAACTCGATATTCGATTCGACTGCCGCTATTATACCGGTTACAAGCCCTGCGGGCGACACCCCGACTGCAATGGCGACTGCCCCGCATACGCCCCGCGTGGCGCGGAAATTCTCATCATCAAACTGGGAGCCATGGGCGACGTGCTCCGAACAACGCCTGTGTTGCACATACTCAAGCAGCAATACGATCCCTCCTACATCACCTGGATTACCGATCCTGAATCGGAATGCCTGCTGCGGCACAACCCGATGGTGGACCGACTGCTGCTCTGGTCGCCCGATGCCTGCCTGCAATTGCAGGCGGAGAATTTTGACCTGTCGCTGAATTTTGAAAAAGAATATCGCGCCCTGGCCCTGGACCGGCTGGTGCGCGCCGTGGAGAAGCGGGGCTTCGCGCTGCATCCGGCCAACACCATGGGCATCCACAATGCCGCCGCCGAATATGCCCTGCGCCTGGGGATCGACGATAAGATAAAATTCGAGACGAATGAAAAATCGATGCCGCAGATACTGGTGGAGATGGCGGGTTATGATTTTGACGGCGAGGAATATGTTTTGGAGATCCCTCCGGCGGCGAGGGACTTTGCCGACCGGCTGAAAGATGCCGAAGGACTTTCCGACAGGCTCGTAATTGGTTTGAACACGGGCTGCGGGGCTGTCTTCCCGACGAAGCAATGGCCGCGCGAAAACTTTTTGCGCCTGGTGGAATTGCTCCACGAAAAAACCGACTGCGCCCTGCTGCTGCTGGGTGGGCCGCGCGAGCGCGAGATTAACGGCTGGATTCTGGACCATGCCCCGGCAGGCGCTTTGATCGATACGGGCTGCGACAATGGGCTGGAAGATTTCATGGGCATCATCGAGGTTTGCGACGTGGTGGTCAGCGCCGACAGTCTGGCCATGCACCTCGCCATCGGGCGAAAGAAACGCACCATTGCCCTCATCGGCCCCACCAGCGCTACTGAGATTGACCTTTACGAACGCGGCGAAAAGGTGATCAGTGATTTCGATTGCGCCCCCTGCTACCGCACCGCCTGCGACCGCGAGCCTTTCTGCATGCAAGCGCTGTCGGCGGAAGATGTCTTTCGCGCGATCATGAATCAGATAGAAGACGATTAAGAATCGCATAAAATATTTTCGAGCCCCGTTCGTAGTAAGCCACGTAAGTGGCGTCCCCTTTTTTCGCGCAAAAATGAGGCTCGATTGCGAGTGCGATAAACGAAGCCGGAAGAGAGGAGCAGATCTTTGGACAGGGAAAACAGCAACGTTCTGAAGCAGGCCCCCCCGAAGCGCTTGGGCTTCTGGCTTGCTCTGGCTGTGCTTGCTGTTGCCCCTTTTCTCTTTCAGGGTAATGACCTGATTCACGGCAGAATCCCTTTCTTCATGGACACGCTGGGGCAGTTTTATCCCTTGCGCGTCCATGCCGGAAACTTGCTGCACTCCGGTGAACTGCCCTTGTGGAACCGCAGCTATTTCGGCGGCGTGCCTTTTCTGGCAAACCCCCAATGGGGCCTGCTGTATCCGCCCCACTGGATCATGCTGGCCTTTCCCGGCCCGCGCGCCTATACCCTGATCAATATCCTGCATATCGCCTTTATGGGCGTGGGAACTTTTTTGTTTCTGCGACGTCGGCTGCAAACAGGAAATGCCGGGCCTTTGCTGGCCGGGCTTCTGACGCAAACGACGGGCTGGACCTGGGCGCATCTGGCCTTTGGTTCCTATCTGCAGGTGGCGGCGTGGTTTCCGTGGATGCTGCTTTGCTGGGAATCGGCGCGTGGACGGATGGCCTCAGACAAGACGGACAAAATGCCCTGGCTCCTTCCAGCAGGATTGTGCGGGATATGCGGGGCCATGCAGCTGCTGGCGGGCGCGCCGCAGTTGGCTGTCTATTGTCAGGGCGGACTTTTTCTCTTTGTGGTTCTCGAATGGGCGATGCAGAAATTGTCTCCCCTGCGCGTTCCGATCAAGGCAGTCGTTTTCTTTTTCGCGCTTCAGGCAGTCCTGACTCTTGGCCTGGCCGCGCCGCAATGGATGACCACCCGCGCCTTCATGGAAGAATGCGAACGAACCGGCGCGTTGCCTCTCGAAAAGGTTGCCCAGGGCGCGCTCGATATCAAGGGCATGTACCACGCCTTCTTCGGCGGCACCGGTATGCCGGAAGACGCGGAGACGATCCTCTATCCCGGCTTGGGAAACATGATTCTGGCGCTGCTGGCAATCCCATTAGCAGTAGTGGCTTTTGTCCGGAAGAAATGGGCCGATGCCCTGATGGTCTGCCTGGCTCTGGCAATCATCATGGTCAGCCTGCTCCTTTGCTGGAAGAGCCTCACGCCTCTGTGGTACCGCATTCTGCCTCTCTACTCCCACTTTCATGATCCCCGGCGCATCTTGTTTCTGGCCTGGTTTTTTGCGCTGATCCTGGCAGGCTACAGCTTCGCGAAAGTCATCGGGTATCTTGGCTCCATGCGATTTTTCAAGGAGCAGCGCTTGCTTTCCGCCTTTCTCACCGGACTGGCCATTTGTTGCCTGTCGGTGCTGGCATACGGCTTTGGAGTGGGCGCCGGCCGGATCGATGCCAAGATGATTCCTGTGAATGAAGTGTTAAAACTATCTGCAGGCAAGATGATCGGCGAAGCCCTGGGCAATTCGGATGCGTCCGACGGCTCGCGTTTTTTTTCGCGCGATTATGGCATTGAATATTCCTACAATTACACCCGCCCTGAGTTTTTTGAGTTGCTCATGCCCAACGTGGGGGCGCTTTATGGCATGGAGGATATCCAGGGCTATGATCCGCTGATCCCGTGGCGCTATGGGGCTTATATGCGGCGCTTGAACCGCTTCCCCGCGCCGTCGGTGCAGTTGTACGGCAGCCACTTCGGCCTCGTGCGCAACACGGACAGCCCCTGGCTTTCGCGCTTTGGAAAGGTCTATGCCGTCGGCCCTGTGCATTACGACTGGCCCTTTTTCCCGCCGACCCGGCTTCAGCCCGGCGAACAGATGATCGTGCCCTTGCGCTATCCTTTTGTCTCTACCGGAGATGAACTTCCACGTCTATTGGTAAAGGCAAAATCGGATTATTCCGCCGTCGGACCTGTCGGACTAGTCAGGCTAGTCGGACTTTCAGACAGAAAAAAAACCATCGGCCTGGAATACGAATGCACCCCCGGCAAAGACCTGGAAAGCAACTGCCGCATGACAACACAGCCCGCGTCTTCTATGGCGGCGCATTTTTTTCTGATCGAAAATGCGAGACACAATCCCGTTCAGATCTACAGCCTCGGCCTGCCACGACCGAATCCACTTTTCGAGCAGAACGACAAACGCTGGCATCCTTCAACCTGGGAGGAAGCATTTCCCGACCAGCTAATGACCTATAACCTGCCCCTGCCGCGGAAGAATGAGCGCGAACGTTACGAAAACTGGATGCTGGGCCGGAGTCCGAAATATGTCCATATCGAAATCCCACCCGGCGACCCGCGACTGGACGTGTCGAGCCGGATTTTGCGGGGATGGAAATTCACGAAGAAAGAATCGAACCGCCTGGAAATCTCCCTGCCGGAAAACCACGGAGGCGGCTGGCTGGTGCTGAGCGAGCCCTATTTTCCCGGCTGGAGCGGCCACGCCGATGGCAAGCCCATACCGATCTTCGTGGCCGACGCCATGTTCCGCGCCCTTCCGGTTCCTGCCGGGACGCGCCAAATCACCATGCAATACTGGCCTCCGGGCCTCACCGCAGGCCTCATCGCCTTTGCAATCAGCCTTATCGCGCTTGGCGTCATTGTGGCGGGTAGTATCATCCAGAAGAAAAAGCATTAGGGAATTTCCCGGCTTGGAAAAATCCCTCGCAGCACTTGCATGTTCGTAGTTAGCCCCGTGAGGGGCGTCAGATTGAACGGATATCCTCTTGCCAATTCGGGAGATTCTTATCCGGATGACGAGGCTGTAACATAATTGGCGTTAGGGCACAATAGGCTGGGTATCATCCTGATTATGGCGTGAGTGGCGTGAGTTTCAGTTCATAAAAATGTTGCGCACTTACAGCGCTGAAAACAATGATAAAAGAATGTGTCTTTATTTATGTTACAGCCCCTGACTACGAACAAGAATTCGCCACTCGCACGACATCTACCTGATTCCCCGCCTGATTTCCAAACTCATCGCGACTGTTTTTCCCGTATTTCGATCAGGTCCTTCATGACCCGGCTCAGATCGGCATTTTTGCTCAGGCCGCCAAAGGCGTTGTGGACCTGACGATACAGGCTGTATAATTTTTCATAGACTTCCCGGTTTTCCGCGATGGGACGATACTCCACGTCCTTGATGCCGCACATGGCCTGCTGGGCTGCGGGAAAAGAGGCATAACCACCCCGCTCCGTCCCCGCGCAGACCGATGCCGCCAGCGCCGAACCCAGCGCGCAGGTCTGGGCCGAGCGCGAAATCTGCATGGCGCAGCCCGTCACGTCGGCATAAATCTGCATGAGCATCGGGTTTTTCTCGGCAATGCCGCCGCAGCAGACGATGCGATGAATGGGTACGCCATATTCCCGGATGCGTTCGATAATCGCCCGCGCGCCATAGGCCGTGGCTTCGATCAGCGCGCGGTAAATATCCGCCGGGCTGGTATGCAGCGTCTGCCCCAGCAGCAGACCGGTCAGGCGAGGATCAACCAGGATGCATCGGTTACCGTTGTTCCAATCGAGCGCCAGCAGGCCCGACTGGCCGGGCTTCTGTATTTCGGCTTCGGCAGTCAAAGATGCATGCATGGCATCGTCGCCCTTGCACACCACCTCGACAAACCATTTGAAAATATCACCCACGGCAGACTGTCCGGCTTCGAGCCCGTAGAAGCCTGGCAGGATGGAACCATCGACAATTCCGCAGATTCCCGGGATATCGGCCAGGTCGCGATCCTTGGACGCCACCATGCAATCACAGGTGGAAGTCCCGATGATCTTGACCAGCGCCCCTTCTTCCACGCCCGCGCCCACGGCTCCATAATGGGCATCAAAAGCGCCCACGGCAACCGGTATGCCTTCGGTGAGACCCAGTTTTTCGGCCCATGCGTCGCAGAGCGTACCGGCAGGCGTCGCGGCGTCGTAGGCTTTTTCCGGAAGGCCATCGCGGGCCGTGGCCAGTTTCGGATCCAGCCTGGCCAGAAAATCCTTGTCCGGATAGCCTCCCCATTCATCGCAATACATGGCCTTGTGCCCCGCCGGACATACGCCGCGCGTGGCCTTGAGCGGATCGGTCACTCCGCAAAGCACCGAGGGAATCCAGTCCGCGATTTCAATCCAGCCGGCAGCCGCGTCAAACACCTCCGGCGCGACCTTCAGGCATCGCCACAGCTTCGACCAGAACCACTCGGAGGAATAAGTATTACCACATTTGGCGAGAAACCGGGGACGGTGTTTAGCGGCGATTTCCGTGATGGCCGCCGCTTCTTCGGCGCCCGTGTGGTCCTTCCAGAGCCAGGCCTGAGCGGCAAGGTGGTCCTGGAATCGGGCATCGTCGGCCAGGGGACGGTTTTGCGCGTCCACGGGCATGGGAGTAGAACCGGTGGTGTCGATACCGATGCCGATTATTTTCTCCGGCGCAAAGTCAGAATCCGCGCGGGCTGCATCTATCGCCGCCGGGATGCAAACTTCCAGGCCCTTCACATAATCCGAAGGAGCCTGCCGCGCCAGATTATGATCGCGCGAATCGAGCAGGATGCCCTGGTTGCCCGAAGGATAGGGAAAAACATGACTCGCCAGTTCCCGCCCGTCGGCACAATCCACCACCACCGTCCGAACCGAATTCGTTCCGTAATCCACACCCAATACATAAGCCATCATGGTTGTCTCCTTTTTGTCAGTAATATTGTCTCACCACAGAGCCACGAAGGCCCCGAACGATTGAGGTACCAATGCGCATCTTGCCACCTGACGACAATCTGCACTCCGATATATTCTTAATT
>CAYWYC010000282.1:0-5991 GCA_964462565.1 uncultured Candidatus Sumerlaeota bacterium
GGAGCAGGTTTTTGTTAATGGTCAGGCCAAGGATGAGCGAACTGAGAGCCAAGGTAGAGGCGTTGACTTCCAGAATCCTTTCGATATCCCATTCCTCATCCAACTCGCGTAGCCGATACGTGATTTCATCACGATGGTCAAAATAATAATCAATACGTTGTCTCGTCAAAAGACGGATGCGTTCGTTGACCCGTTCTGCTGTATGCATGGGCACACGTTGGGTTGTGGCTGGTACGTGCATGCGCCACCTCCTTTATAATGGGTTCGTGATCGACGCGCCTTTGTGCTCAAGCGGACAGTGCATCGACCAGTTCCTTCTTCGACATATTGCTGCGTCCGGGAATTTCTTTTTCCTGGGCGCGTTCATAGAGTTCTTTTTTGCTCAACCGGCTCATGTCTTCATTGTTTTCTTCTTTTTCCGATTCTTCTTCTCCTGCCTGACGCATTCTCTCCCGAAAAACGTCCACCAGGTCAATAATCCGCGCCGGTTCTTTTTCTTCTTCCGTCTCTTCGGTTTCCGCGTGGACCAGGGCCTTTTTCTGCTTGCTCTTTTTCTCCACCAGATTTCTCAAGCGTTGGGTGTAGTGGTCCTGCATTTCTTCTTGATCGATGGAATCTTCCATCATGGAATCGATGGCTTTTGAAAACTGCTTTTTCATTTTACTGTCGGCCTTTTGTTTTTCGGGCAAGCCGATTTCATCAGGGCTGCGCACTTCGTCGGCAAAACGCATGGTCTCGGCCATCAGGAGACCATCCCGCGCCAAAATGGCCACGAGGTATTCTTTCCCGCGCATCACAAAGCGGGCGATGCCGGCCTGCTGCTTTTTTTGCATGACATAAACCAGAAGGTGATAGGCTTTGGCAGAGCCTTCTCCCGGCGCCAGAAAATAGGGCCGGTCGAAATGGAAGCGGGGTATCTCGCTGATATCGATAAATTCCTGCAGGCTGATGTCGCGCGATTTTTCCGGGGCGATGTTTTCCAGGTCCTCATCGCTAACCGGAATCATCTCGCCCTTTTCCGTCTCATAGCCGCGGATAATATCGTCCGAGTCCAGCTGCTTATCCTCTTCCGGACAAATATAAACACGCTTCAAGGGCGTTCCGTCCGGGGCTAGTTGGCGCAAGCGCACCGAATTTGGCCGAAGCGCGGGAAAAAGGGATACCGGCACACTGACCAGCCCGAAACTGATCGTGCCATACCAGAGTCCGCGTGCGGCGTTGGATAGTTTGTGCTTATTTTCAGGCGCCATCTCATCCTCGCTTCTGCGCCAAGCTTTGCTTGAGAGCATCGGTCAGAGACTTTGTTTTCTTCTTTTTGGTTTTCCGCTTGGGTATTTTCTCGCCTTCCGATTTGGCCTTGATCATTTCCAGAACCTGATCGTGATATTCATCGCGGTATTGCGAAATATCACCTTCGCCACGCATGATGTCGGTCAGTTGCTCCGCCATGGCGAGTTCTTTATCGGATACGTCCTTTTCCTGGGAAAGGTCCAGTTCTTCGGGCTGAACCACCTCACCGGAAAACCGCAGCGTGCTGAGAGCCAGGTACCCCTGATGAGCAAAAACGGAGCCGATATATTCTTTCTTGCGCATTACCCACCGCACAATTCCTTCGCGGTCGCTATCTTCCAGCGCGCTCACCAGTCCCCAATAGGAGTCGGGATCGGTATCGGGACCCAGATAATAGGGGCGATTATACCATTCCTGCTCCAGTGCCTTTCTCGGCACAAACCGCAGCACCTCGATTTCGCGGGACGGGTCCGGTTCGACCTCTTCCATGTCATCTTCATCCAAAATGACAAAGACTCCGGAGTTTACTTCCGCGCCTTTCTGCTTAGTGTCCTTGTCGATTTGCTTGCCCGTTTCGGGATGGATCATTCTTTGCCGGACCGGCGTCATGTCTTTCTTATGGAGCAGTCGAAAATGCACGGTATGATCCTTGGCCGCGGAATAAAGCCGAACCGGTACTTCCCGATCCTGAATCAAAATTCTCCCTTTCCACATGGTGCGCGCAGTCATGATTGGGTCTCGCTTTTCTGCCGGCATTCCGGACACATCCTCTCGTATTCCACTATCTCCGCACAAAAGGGACAGACCGGCGCGTCGCAGGAACAGCAAAAAACAATCTCCTCACGCGAAAACAGTTCCAGGCAATGGGGGCATTGTTCCCGCACGGATACTTTAGCATTGTAAGGGCTTTTTTGTTTGTGCATCTCATCTCACTTTCATCGCCCGCAATGCCCGGGCAGTCAGGGTTTGCTGGATCTTCAAAAAATCTTCCCAGGGATCCTTTTCCAGCGCGGCCAACCTCGGGGGCATGGTATCGATGGTGTACCGCTTGGGTTCTTCCTGTCCTTCTATTTCATCCCAACTCAAAGGGGCGGCAACGGGTGCGCCTTTTCGGGCACGTGTGGAATAGGAAGCGATGGCCGTCGCTCCGCGGGCGTTTCGGAAGTAATCGATAAAAATCTTATCCTGCCGGGCCTTCTTGGTCATGGCGCCGACATATTCTTTGGGGTATGCCGAGACGATTTCCTGAACGATCGCCGCACTAAAGGATTTGACAGTTTCCCAGTCAAGCATTCGGCGAATGGGAAACACCACGTGTAATCCTTTTCCACCCGTCGAACGTAAAAAGCCCCGAAGTTCCAAGGCCCCCAGCAAATCGCGCAGCCGTTTTGCACTTTCGGCGACCTTTTCCCAGGGCACGCCCTCAGCTGGATCCAAATCAAATATCAGCCGGTCCGGCGCCTCCGGTTTATCCACCCGGCTTCCCCAGGGATGAAACTCAAGGGTGCCCATCTGGACCAGAGAAAGCAGGCCTACTTTGTCATCGATATAAATATATTCTCTTTTTTTGTTCTTTTCGGATAGTTCGATGGATTTCACGGAATCGGGCAAGGATACATCAGCGTGCTTCTGGTAAAAACATTCCTCGTCCGCTCCCTTTGGGCACCGCATTACCATGAGTGGTCGATTCATAAGATGGGGCAGCATGAAATCGGCCACCTTGTCATAATATTTCGCCAAGTCCATTTTGCTCACTTCCTGTTCGGGATAGAGCACTTTGTTCGGGTTAGAGATGACTACTCCGCCCACCACATTGGACTTGGAATCACGCGGCTTTTTTTTGGCTTCTGCTTTCGGGGCTTGCGGACTTTGCTCTTCGGCAATGGTCGAACTGGGAGTTTCCCGATGAATTTGATGGGGTTTCTTGTCTTCCCGTAATCCCTTAAAAGAAGGTTGGCGCAAGCGATCCATCTGGGTCCATTCCCGAAACTCCACCTCGGCCACCAGGTCGGGTTGCGTCCAGTGGACATCCTCGTCATCCGGCGGATTGACGAAGGGAGATTCTTTTCGGATTCTGGATTCGAGTTTATCACTGAGCATTTCCAAGCTGCTGCGCGTAAAACCCGTGCCTACCCGGCCGCAATATCTCAGGCGATCCTGATCGTCATAAACCCCCAACAGCAGTGCACCAAAGCCGGTTCTTCGGCCTCCGGGCTCGGTATAGCCGCCAATGACAAATTCCTGGCGATTCAGGCATTTGACCTTAATCCAGTCGGCGCTTCTTTCCTGCTTGTAGCGTGCGTTTTTTTTCTTGCAGATAACCCCTTCCAGGGCGGACTGACAGGCAAAGCGCCAGAATTCTTTGCTCTGTTTATCAATATGCTTGCTGAATTGGAGCATGTCGGATGGAAAAATCTGCAAAAGATCTTTCAGGCATTCCTTCCGGTGAATCAGCGGTGTCTTTTGCAGGTCGTATCCATCGTAATAAAGGATATCGAAAACATAATAAACCAGGGAAACACCTTTGACCTTTTCTTTCAGGGAGGCCTGCAATATCTGGAAGTCATCCTGCCCCTTGGTATTAATGGCAACAATTTCTCCATCCAGAATCAAGTCGGAGCCAAACTGCCGCAGCTCATCTGCCAGTCCCGGAAATCGGTCGGTCCAATCGTTACCATTGCGGGTCTGCAAGCGAATCTGGTCGGATTGGATAAAGGAAATAAGGCGGTAACCATCATACTTGACTTCATATATCCAATCGTCGCCGGCGGGAAGTTTATTCGATAAGGTGGCCAGTTGGGGCTTGATATTCGATGGCATTTTCTTCTTCACCGCCTTGGGTATCTCAGAAGCCACCGGCAGATCCAAAGTCAGTTCTTTGTCAATCGACTGAGGCTCATCCGGGTTTTCCCGAATAGCCTGCATCGACCGTCCGCTGATGGCGCTTCGGGAATCCTTCTGGATATTTTTATGGCTGTGGGCGTGGGAATCTTTTTGCTTGATGAGCAGCCAGTGTTTGCCATCATCTCCCTGATCCGTACGCACCAGCCGCCAACTGCCCTTCAGGCGTTGCCCCTCCAGCCGAAAACTGAGTTTTCCCTTTTCGTAATCTTCCCGCGGATTATCGCCTTCCGGAAACCATAAGCCAAAATCCCAGATCATAACCGTTCCGCCACCATATTCCCCCTTGGGAATGGTGCCTTCAAAATTGCGGTACTCCAGGGGATGATCTTCCACGTGAACAGCCAGGCGTCTGATAGAAGGGTCGATGCTCGGACCTTTCGGCACAGCCCAGCTCAGCAGGACTCCGTCCAGTTCCAGGCGAAAGTCATAATGCAGACGCCGCGCCTCATGTTTTTGCACAACGAAGCGCAGGGCCTGCAAAGGTTCTTCTTCTTTGGGCCCAGGCTCAGCCGTCCGGTCAAAGTTCCGCTTGCTTTGATATTCACGCAGGCTTTTGGGGCTTGGAGTCATTGGTAACACCCTTGAAAGCGTGATTGTGCGAAAACCAAGGCCGGAGGCTGAGCTTGGATCATTTTCTAAATAATACCGATAATCCAAAGAATCAGGATCACGAGGAGGATGGTGCCAATGGCGCCCGATGGGCCATAGCCCCAGCCCCGGCTATAGGGATAAGCGGGAATTACCGCCAATAATACGAGGATTAAGATAAGGGCAAGAATCGGTCCCATGATTGAACTCTTTCCAGGCAAGTGCATCGCCCTGATAATATGAAGTAGAGCACTCTGGCTCTTTACAGTAATTCAATACAGCTTATAGTTTATATGGGGACACATGTACCAACAAGTCGCTCTAGTACCCATTCTGATTGGGTAAGATTACGAGTACGCGCTGGCAAATATCACTCACGCATTCACGATGCGGCCGCCGTTGGGATGCAGAATCTGTCCGGTCATGTATGAGGCGTCGGTGCTGGCAAGAAAGATAAAGCAGGGTGCTACCTCATCCGCTTTACCCGCACGACCCAAAATGGTGTTGCCGCCGAAATTATCGACTTTTTCTTCCCGGAAAGACGCGGGGATTAAAGGCGTCCAGATCGGACCGGGAGCGACGCCGTTGACACGGATCTTTTTATCACCAAGGCTCTGGCTGAGCGACCGGACAAGTCCGACAATCGCGGCTTTCGTGCAGGCATAATCGATCAGCGTTTTGTGTCCCTGATAAGCGAGCACGGATGTGGTGCACAGGATGGAGCCGCCTTCCGGGATATGCTTCAGAGCAGCGCGCGACATATAAAAATACGCATAAATATTGGTTTTGAAAGTCCGGTCCCATTGCGCATCGGTAATGTCCTGAAAGGAATCAACAGGATGTTGTTCCGCGGCATTGTTCACCAGAATATCCAAACCACCCAGATCCGATACGGCTTTTTCCACGGCCTCATCGCAAAACTGACGGCTGCCGGCGTCTCCCTTGATCAGGATGCATTTGCGCCCGGTTTTTTCAACCAGGTCCCTGGTGGACCGGGCATCCTGATCTTCCTCCAGATACACTACCGCAACATCGGCTCCTTCTTTGGCGAAGCCGATACTGACGGCCCGGCCGATCCCGCTGTCGCCACCGGTAACCAGGGCTTTTTTGCCCTCGAGTTTTTCGGAGCCCTTGTAATCCTTCATCGAATCCGCCGGTTCCGGTTCCATCGCTTCCCGCTTTCCGGGTTGATGGGATTGTTCCTGGCCG
>CAYWYC010000283.1:0-5977 GCA_964462565.1 uncultured Candidatus Sumerlaeota bacterium
GATTTTCCGGGGATGAGAGAAGTGCGGTTAGTCGGTTTCGGCTGATCAGGTGCTTTCGGCTTCGATTTTGTCGAGTTCTTCGAGGATTTCGGGAAAGCCTCTGTAACGGTTTTCGGCGTCTTTTTCGAGGCAGCGCATGGCAATCGCTCCCAGGCCGGGATGAACGTCTTTCAGGGGCTCTGGAGCGGTGTGCAGGTGGTGATAGGCCAGGTCGCCTTCCTTGAAAGGGGGCTTGCCGGAGAGCATTTCGTAGAGCATGACGCCAAAGGAGTACAGGTCGGCCCGGTGGTCGCATCCCTTGCCCAGAACCTGCTCCGGGCTCATATACAGGGGTGTGCCCACGACGGCGCCCGTAATGGTCTGGTGCTGGCTTTCGGCGACTTTTGCGATTCCAAAATCCGCGATCTTGACGGTTCCCATTTCCACGCCTCCCTGTTCGTCTCGGGCGATCATGACATTGGCCGGTTTCAGGTCGCGATGGATAATGCCGTTTTCGTGGGCATAGGCAATCGCCAGGGATATCTGCTTGCAATAATGCAGGATCGATGGGAGATGGAGTTCAAATTTATCCGAGTGGAGAATCTGGCGCAGGGTAAGGCCGTCGATAAATTCCATGGAGATGAACTTCTTGCCGTGTTCTTCGCCGATATCGTGGATGCGAACGATGTTGGGATGGGCGAGTTTTCGTGCGCTGCGGGCCTCCTGGCGAAAGCGGCGCAGGGCTTCGGGATTGTCCAGAAAATTTTCGGGCAGTATTTTCAGGGCGACCGTTTCTTCCAACTCGCGGTCGTATGCCTCGAATACGGTGGCCATGGCGCCCTTGCCCAATTGCCGGCGCAGGTCAAAACGTTGCTTCGGCTGAGACTTGTCTTTCGAATCACCCGAAAGATTCACGGTGGCCTGCAAGGTAGAGGTAGCATTATCCGAAGCCTGGCTGAGCTGGTTCAGGCGGTCGGCTACGTCCTTGTATCCGGCGTTGAAACCATAGATACGCTGATAAGCCGACCGCGCGGCAACCACGTTACCCTGGCTTTCGAGTTTTTGAGCCAGCTGGTACAAGAGTTCCACCACATTTTCATCGACCGGTACATTCTGGAATTCCTGAAGCGCCAGCTCGAGCATGTTCTTGTGAAAAAAGCAGATCGCCAGATTGCGGGTGGATGCTTCTTCCAGGCCTCTTTCATTGCGCGTTTTCTGGAAGCAGTTCACGGCTTTGTCATAATCTTCCAGTTCCAGATAAAGGGAGCCGAGTTTGAAGCGCAGGTCGGTGTTGGGTTCCTGGGCCAGGCTGGCTTCGTAAACGTTGGCAAGCAGGATCTTCGCGGGTTTGTAGGCGCGTTTGTCCTGGCTGTGGACCAGGTCTTCCAGAATGCGCCGGGCCTGGGCGTATTCTTCCTGGCGAAAGAGCATTCGGGCCTTGCCAAAAAGAGAGGGCGCGTTATCGGGTTCGTTGGCCAGGATGCGCTCAAAAACCGACTGGATGCGGTCGGCTTCTTCCGTATTGATGGCGAAGATGCGTTCCGTTTCGGCGAGGACTTCCTCGTAATCGCGCAGGTACAGGAGCATCTGCACCCGCAACCAGCGGATGGGTACGGACTTTTCGCCCTTGTTGCGCCGGATGAGGAGTTGGAGGAAATCCTGGATGGCCTGGGCTTGGTCTTTGTTGGCCTTGAGGGCGTTGCTGAAATCGCGGGCGGCGCCGTTCCAGTTTTTCGCGTTGGCATTGATGCGACCGCATGCAAAGTTGAGGAGTGGATCTTCGGGGGCCAATTCGCGGGCCTTGAAAATGGCGTCACGCATTTCCTGGTCCCGATGGTCCATGCGGGCATAGGTCCGACCCAGTCCGAGTATGGCGTCGGGATCCTGGGGGTTGGATTCGAGGAGGGCCTTGTAATGGTCCACGGCTTCGTCAAAGTGCTTGAGGTTGGAATGGGCCACGGCCAGAAGGCGCTGCATTTCGGTTCGCCAGTTCTGGATTTTTTCCTGGAGATCGGCATCGCCGGAGGCCTGCGAATTTTCGCTGAGGGCGTCGAGTTCACTGCCGACCTTGTGGAGCATCTCGGCCATGGCGGAAAAGTGCTCCTGGTCGCGATAGACTTTCGCCAGGTGCAGGCCGTAGCGAATGCGGTTCCGTGGGGCTGTGGCGTCGGAGGCGCGCTTGCCGATGGCCTCGGCGGTGGAATCGGAAAGTTTGCCGTCCGCTTCCAGGGGTTCCGTTCCCATGAGATAGCAGAGGGCTTCGAGGCACTGGGGATCGGAAATCTGGTTTTCGATGACGATCTCGGCAATCAGCTCGGCCAGTCCCGGAAGCGTCGGGTCTATCAGAAACGCGCGATAGAGTATGGGCAAGTTGCGGGGCTGGCGGCTGTTCTGACGGATGTAGATATGGGTCAGCGCTATAATGTCGGCGTCGGTACGTTCCTGGTCGCGGATATTTTCCAGGGCCGGTTGGGCGATCTCGTCGCGACTCCAACGCAGGCCCGCGTCAGCCGTCTTGCGCAGAAATTCCTGGTCCGACTGATGGGAAAGAATCGCCCGGATAATCAGGTGCGGGGCCGTTTCATTCAGGGCGGCGCGGGAATCGGCATCCTGTCCGATATGCTCGGAATCGCCGAGCAGTTTACGGGCGCGGGCATAGTCTTCAGGAAAATCCTCGCAGCGCTCCTGCTCCAGCAGAAACAGGGATACGATCTTGATCAGTTCGCTGTCGTGGGGATGGCACAGTTCCGCCCGATAATAAATATCGCGGGCTTCGGGGGACTGGTCTCCCTTGCGCCACAGGCACCAGGCGAGGACATGGAGGGCGGTGGGATTCTCGGGATCGCCTTCCAGGGCCAGGCGCGCCGCTTGTGTTGCCGAATCCAGCCGTCCGGCGCGATATTCGCGTGCGGCAATTTCCTGGTTGGCCAGGGGGGACTTCGGATCGAGCTCCAGGAGTCGGTCAAAAGTTTTCTGGGCGCGGGAATCCTGCTGCAGGCCGGCCAGAATATAGGATCGGGCCAGCGCTTCGAGAGCCCAGGTCTCTTCGGGCATGTTTCGCGCGCCGTGGCGATAGACGTCGATATACTTGGGACCGAAAAGTTTTTTCTGGTAATTGACGCGGGCCAGATCGTTGAAGAGTTCGGTCGAAGTATCGCCCAGGTCTTTTGCTTTTTCCAGACGGTCACGCGCCTCGTCCAGGCGTCCCTGCTCCAGAGCGATGCGTCCCAGGGCGCGTTCAAAGGCGTAATATTCAGGCGCTTTCTTGCGGGCTTCCTTATATATCGCTTCGGCCTGGGCATCGTATTTGTCCCGGGCAAGATATATGCGCGCCAGCAGCAGCAAAACATTGATGTCGGAAGGGTCTCTTTCGTGTTTCCGCTCCAGCACGGCCTGTTCCTTTACCGGCACGATGCCGCATTTCATGCAGAGTTCGGCCATGGTCTCGATGGTGGAAGCCGGCCCCTTGTTCTTTTTGAAATACTTGTCGCACAGTTCCTGCAGGGCTTCGTGGTATCCGCCGTCGGCAAGTTGGCGGCTCTTTTTCAGGAAAGAACGCACCCGCAACCAGCGCAGCAGAAAAAGGATGAGGACAAACAGCAGGATAAGAACGCTGGCCCCGACGTAGATAAGGGTATAAAGATGGCGTCCGAGCAGGGCCTGGGAGCGGATGTCCCGGGCCTCCTGCAGCCGCGAATTATAGAGAAGCGCATCTTCCGCGGCAATGAGGGCATCTTGAAAATCTTTGTTGTTCAGCGATATCCGGGCATTCTCAAGGGCGTTCGACAAAAAGAGTTCCTGGTTTTCGCGTCGCCGGCTAAGCAAATCTTCCAGATAAAAAGATCTGCCGCCGCAGCGCAGTTTGCTGCCGCGAGCTGCCGGCCAGATCAATTTGCCCTGTTCGATCATAAAGTCGGAAAGAATAAGGGAAACCTGACCATATTCCTGAATAAAAAACTCCGCCCATCGGTCGCCGTCGGAATCAAAAACCAGAGGTGTCGTCTGGGCCAGGCGGGGTAGCCGCAGAGTGTTCATCAAGATTTCGTTGGGATCATCAAAACGGGGATCATCCACATATAAAAAACCGGCTTCGTCCCCGGTCAGGAGGATAGGCTGGCCACTGAGAATCTGGAACAAGGCGGGAGGCACCACGTAGCGGGAAACCACCGTATCCTGCCCAATGATCTCGCGGCTTTTGCCATCGACTGAGACCACGCGCGAATCGGAGAAGAGCACGATATCGTCTTGCTGATCCTTATTGATATCGAGAAGCAGAGGGGCCAGACCTTGCCGGGGCGAAACGCCGAGGCGGGCAATTTCTTCATCTGTCGGTTTCAGGCGCGTGACGCCCTGTTCGGTCTTCAGTTCGAAATCTCGAATGTTGCCCAGGGCATCGATCAGATATATTTTTTTGGCAATAGCCTCGCGATTCTGTTCGATGGCGATGTGCACCTGCGCGCCCTGACCGAGTCGGATGGAACCGGGAGTCGCGGGTCTGTTGGAATCTTCGATATTCAAAAAAAGCAGTTCGCGATTCTGGTTGGGGAAAACGGCTCCCCAGACGGGCTTTTCGTCGGGCCGGATGCGGAACCGGGCAATGGAGGGAACGGCGGGCGGAAGGCTGCTAAGTTCCCCGGCAGGCGCATTTTCCCACAGGTCGATCAGTGTGTTTTTCTCGCCCACCACCAGTTTTCGGAAACGCCGGAAGGTGTCGATCGCCAGGATAAGGTCCTTGCCGCCTTCGCCGGCTTCCGGCACCAGGCTTGGCGGCAGGAGAAAAGAAAAATCACGGCCTTCGTCGGGCATTGCGTTTGCCAGAATTTCGCCCGAGCCCGCCGCGAGGATATGCAAACGGCCATCCTGGTGCAAAATCGCGATTTCCGGAGGGCCGGGATAGTGCAAAAACTGACCCGACAAGGGCTCCAGAATCTTGCTGCCTTCCAGATCCTTGCGCCAGAGGACGGAACCGGTTGCCGCGTTCACCAGCATAACCGAGCCTGAGCGGTCCGATAGAAAGAGTTCGAGCGAGCCATCCAGGTTGAAATCCGAGCACAGGGCTTCCAGGGGATTGGAGAAACCAAACGCTTTGCTCCACAAAATGGAGCCGCTCACCTGATTTTGCGCCGGCGCGAAAAAGCCAAGAGCAAAAAAGCAGGATATGAGCCCGAAATAGAGCAAAAACAGAAAAAAGCGGCTGCGTCTCATGGTGAGGCTGTCTCCCTGCCAGAAAAAATACCTTCCGATATTCTCCGGGAATTTTTCTATCCGCTTATTACGACTTTTTCGGATACTCCACGGTTCCGTATTGGTTTTCCTTAACCACACGGTCGGCTTCGTCATTCATGCCTTGGGTAATGCGCTTGTACAGAGCAAAAGCCACCATAAGAATCACCAGGATCAAAACCACCAGAATCAGCCAGGCCAAGACCGAGCCATCCTTTTCCGCGGCTTCCCGGTTGGCCTCGTTGAGCGGAATGGTCGGCGCCTTATTATCGGCAGAAACAATGACATTGTTGATATTCGGCGCCAGATCGGTCAGATTCCGTTCCATCTCGGCCATGATATTTTCCAGCCGACCGATGCTGGCCTGGGACTCGGCAAGCGAATTTTGCAGATTTTGCCGTTCCAGCCGGGCAGAAGCGATTGCCTGGTTGATGCGTTCGATTTCTTCACCCAGATTCACGACCTGATTCTGGATGGCTGGGTCCGAATTGGTGCCGGATTTCTCCGCCTCGGCGGGCTCATCCCCACAACCCGTCAGCACCAGAGCGACCAGGCATATCGCAACAAGTGAGCAGTTGATTTTTAAAAAGCGAATGCACATTCCCCATGCCCCTCCTGTTTTTGCAGTTATCGAACTCAAAATTAAAAAACCTATCTTTTCAAAAAGATACCACAATCCCAATTTCAGTTTTACCCTTCCCTGCAACAATTGTCAATATCCATACAATCGCGACCAAGCCTTATGTGAGGCCTTAATCCTTCAAGCAGCAGAGCC
>CAYWYC010000284.1:0-1667 GCA_964462565.1 uncultured Candidatus Sumerlaeota bacterium
TGGTGCCGAAGAGAGGACTTGAACCTCCACGGGGTTGCCCCCACATGGTCCTGAACCATGCGCGTCTACCATTCCGCCACTTCGGCACGTTCGGGTTCCAACTCAAGGCTCCGGGCGGATTCACGCTTGCCCGTTGCCTGTTCCACAGCCCCTGATCGGAGCCACAGACGATCAATATATGGTCCTCATTTTCAGAAATCAAGCTCTTTCTTTTCAAAAATTCTCGGCGGTCCGGGGCTGGCCGGGCTTTTACTGCGGGTTAATTTTGTTTGCAATCTTTGCGGCCAGGATCTGCATGGCCTCGTCGACGGCTTGCGGGTTCAGGTGGTTGTCTGTCGGGCTGACCCGATTGTCTTCGAGCGTAATACGGATACGGATTTCATCAAAAGGCTCGTTGAGGTATTGGCGGTTTTCGCGGAACTGCTTTTCGGATGTGCGATATAGTTTTCCCTTGAGGCGGTGCACTTCGAACTTGGAAAGGGGCGGGACATCGGGCCGCTCCACATTGAAGAGGAAAAAGCGTCCGTCTTGGTCTTCCACGGTTTTTTCGATCTCGCTGAGCAGGGCGCGGGTAAGGTCCAGACCGTACTGCATCCGGGGGCTTCGAGGCTCCAGATATATGGCCATGTGGCTCTTTTCGCTTTCAAGGTTTTCCTGCCTTATCATCTCCTCGCCGGAATCCAGACGCTGCTGCCAGCTCATGTCAATGGGGCCATCGTAATTCTCGACAGGCCTGTACGCGGGCGGCAGGTGGGCTTCCCAGCCCTCGTCCATGCGCCGGGGGGATATGACAAACCGGAGGAAAAGATTGAGAAAGCGACTGGACGTCAAATTCGAGAGATTTGCGCCCATGGGAAAGTTCGGTCCCAGAAGTTTGCCATCCTTCAGGCGATAGGTGGGTTTGGGATATCCATTGGCTGGCCAGTGGGTGGGAAAAAGGTTGTTCCAGATATCGTTGGCCATGGTCTGCCAGAGGATAACATAATCGGCACGATGTTTCTTAAAATAGTCCTGAAGGACGAGAAGTTGCTGATCCTGACCATATCCGGACGCGCCCAGGGTGAAGACGCGGATATCGCGGGAAGGCAGACATTCCGAAAGGTAATGCTCCAGTCGCCTTTCCGGCATTTCCTCATACGAGCAGGCCGCTGCCTCAACCTGCGAATCCCCCACCAACAGCACCACGATGTCGTTTCGGGAATATTGGATATTCTGCCCGCGAAAGCCCATTTCGTTTATTTTCCGGGCATTGGAAAAGGATCGCCAGCCGCAATATACAGGCTTTGGCTCGTAAAAGAGGCGCAGGGCGACTTCACCGCAAACCAGGGCCAAAATGGCGGCAAAGAAAGAAAGACATATCCTCCCAAGCAAGTTCCTGGAGGGATTTGCTTGAAGTCGGGTGCTTCGCTTTTCGTCTCGATCCAGGCTGTTCATGTCAGTCCCTTTGGATAAGATAGTCGGCTTCTTATATTTTGCCCCGAAATTTCAAAGGCGGTCAAGTCAAATGGGGCGAAAGATGGATGCGACAGGATATTTATGAAGGCTCAAGCACTCCCGCGGGGGAAGTTTTAAAAGCACAAACCAAAATTTCCGATAAATCAAAATCTTTCAGCCTTCAGCAATTGGCTTAATGTGACGATAAGGTTAGACATACCGGATTCCGCTCC
>CAYWYC010000284.1:1767-5972 GCA_964462565.1 uncultured Candidatus Sumerlaeota bacterium
GAACGATTTTTAATAGCACGGCGGGGCATATTTTGTTCTAATAGATAGGCAGAGGCTTGGACAGCAGCACGCCAGGCCTCGCTTAAAGCAAAGGATACTTACCTGTTGCGGGCAACATGGTTTTCGGAAGATGGTGTCAAAATCATGATATTGAAAACGGTTCCTTTGGAAATTTTCTATAGAAAAAACCTAAACCTTGCCCATTGGTGCGCAAGGTGGATTCATGGAGTCCCGGTATGAACCATAGGAATCCACAGGGGACACAGGGAGACACGAGCATGATTTCATCCGAACAAGATATACCTGCCTTTCGTGAGGCGTTGTTGTCCATGAATCGGGTAGAGGCGCAGAATATCCTCGCGAAACAGGTCAAGACCAGTTCCAAATTCGAGGCGATCGAGCGGCTTATTTGCCCGGCGCTGGAAGATATCGGCCAAGCCTGGCAAGATGGCCGGATTGCCCTTTCCCAGGTGTATATGAGCGGTCGCATCTGCGAGCGGCTTGTGGATGAAATATTGCCGCCCCAGAGTCCCGACCGCAAGGAGCAAGCCCGGCTGGGCATTGCCGTAATCGAGGATCAGCACCTGCTGGGAAAACGCATTGTGTACGCGGGCCTGCGCGCTTCGGGCTATGAGGTACATGACTACGGCGGAGGCATCGGAGCGGCAGAACTGGCTGCGCGGGCGCAGGCCGATAAAATCGAAATCCTGATGGTGTCGGCGCTGATGATGAACGCCGCGCTCAAAATATGCGATCTGATAAATGAGTTGGAAAAGGCTCCGCGAAAGCCTCTTGTACTGGTAGGAGGCGCGCCCTTTATACTCGATCCTATCCTGTGGAAAGAAGTGGGCGCTGATGCTATGGGCTACAATGCCGCCGACGCGATTCGCTATGTGCAGCAAGCGGGAGAGAGCCAGCAATGACCCAGACCATCACTACATCACTCGAACGGATACTGAAAAGTCTGAACCATGAGGAACCGGACCGGGTACCGCTGGTAATGGCGCCCTTTTTGCACGCGGCCCGGGAAGTGGGCCTGAGTTTGACGGAGTACTTCAAGAGTGCGGAAAATCTGGTGGAAGGACAGCTGCGCTTGCGGGAGAAGTATGGCCTCGATGCGGTTTCCGGATTTGCCTACACCGCTGCCGAAGCCGAAGCCTGGGGCACGACGATTAAGTTCTCCGACGATGGGCCGCCCAACAGCAATGAACCGGCTATTCAGACTCCGGAAGATATCATGAAGCGGGATGTTCCATGTATTGAAGATTGTCCCCCGCTGATGATGTCCCTGGAAGCGACGCGGATGCTGCGCGCGAAGACTCAAGACGAAGCCCTGCTTCTGGGGGTCGTGATCGCGCCCTTTTCCCTGCCGGTTATGCAGATGGGTTATAGCCGATACCTGGACACGATATTCGAATACCCCAAGCACTTTGAGCGTCTCATGGCGCTTAATGAAGACTTTTGCGTGGCCTGGGCCAATGCGCAGGTGGAAGCGGGGGCCATGGCCGTCGCCTTTTACGATCCTCTTTTTTCACCCCTGAATTTCCCGCGCGACATGGTGAAAAAAACGGCTTTCCCCCTGGCCAAGCGCACCATCGCCCGCATTCAGGCGCCGGTGGTCTATCATTTCGCTTCGGCTCCCTGCCTGCCTGTAGCGGACCTGCTGCTCGAAAGCGGAGCCGCCGCCGTGAGTGGCTGTCCCAATGAAAGTCTGGCCGATGCCAAGCAGGCCTTCGGGGGAAAGATGACGATCCTGGGAAACTTGAACGGGGTGGCCATGCGCAGATGGTCCCGGGAAGAAGCGGAACAGCAGGTGAAGGACGCCATCGCAAAGGCGGCTCCCGGCGGTGGATTTCTCATGACCGACAGCCATGGCGAAATCCCATTTTCCGTGCCCGAAGAAATTATCCATACAATATGCGACTCCTGCCGCAAGTGGGGCAAATATCCGCTTGACTGGCTGGGTGATCATGGCTAGTCGTATCGGAATTGCATCGTGCCCCATGATCGCGCGCGAAATGCGGGAAATCATCGACAGCCTCTCTTTTGACTTTGTCGAATTTGCCGGAGTGTGCCGCATCGAATGCGTCAGCAAACCCAAGAAATCCATCGATGAGATTATCTCCTTCAACAAGGACAATTACGAAAAAGTCTTCGTCTTCCTGGGCGGATGCATGTCCAATACCTGGGCCCATCGTTTTAACGATCCCACCATCGAACTCATTATCCGCGACAATTGCTTCGCCTTTTTCATGAACCCCGATCTGGTGAATGCCTATTCGCGCAAAAGGACCTACCTGCTGAGTCCGGGCTGGCTCGCCAGGTGGCCCCTGACCTTGAAGAAATGGGGATTCGACCAGGCAACGGCCCGCGATTTTTTTCAGGAATCCGTGAATAAACTGGTCCTGATCGACTCGGGAGTCTACCCGGGCGCGGCCAAGGAGTTGGAGGCTCTGGGACAATATCTGGATATGCCCACGGAAATTCTACCCGCCGGGCTTGATTTCTTTTTGACACAGGTGGAAAATTTGGTGCTCAAGTGGAATAACGAATACCAGATCCAGAAATACCATATAAAACTTTCCAGGGCCGAACAAAAAGCCGCCGATTATGCCATGGCCATGGATATTATCAACAACCTGGCCGATGCCTCTTCCGAAGAGTCCGCCATCCAGAAGATACTGGAAGTGTTCCAGACGCTTTTTGCTCCCTCACGGCTGGGACTGCTCCTGAAAAAGGCCGATGATAGCTTTGAAGTCCATGGCGATTGCAGCGAGAAGGAGATGACAGAAAAATGGGAGACCATCCAGGACAGTCATGAATGGATCGAGGGGCAAAGGGGATTTTATCTGCCCATGCGCTACAATCGGGATGTCCTGGCCCTGCTCAAGATGGAGCATTTTCTTTTTGGCGAGTATGCCCAGCGATATCTGAACGTGGCGATCCCGATTGGATATATTTGCGGACTATCCATTGCCAACGTGCGGGGCTATACGCAGCTGCGGCAGACGATTGCCGACCTGAAGACAGCGATGGAAGAAGTCCAAACCCTGGAAGCCCTTTTGCCGATATGCTCCACCTGCAAAAAGATACGCGATGACAATGGGTACTGGGAACAGCTGGAGACCTATTTTCTCACCCATTCCAAAACGCGCTTTTCCCATGGCATCTGTCCCGAATGCATGAACAAACTCTATGGGGATTACATGGATGAACCCGATGAGGCCTAGAGGCGGAACAGCCAGGAAACCGGTCAGCTGATTTCCGGAGAGTCCTGGAGTCTTTGCGCTTTTTTATCGCGATGGTGGTTGATAATCAACCTTGTCCCCGTTACCAGAAACCACAGGCTCAGCAAAATAAGCACAATGGCGCAAAACAGAATCAGCGACTGATATATACGGTCGGTCAGCCAGCGTGATCCGGTGATAATGATAAGCGCCACGACAAAGTACCAGACGTAATCCGCGCCTTCGTGGCCGATATAGAAGCTGAGATATTCGGAAAAACGCCGGGGCGCCATGTGGGCCAGCTGGCCGAGGCCTATCGTGGACCACCAGCCGGTGAAATAAGGGTTCGCCAGACAGACGGCAATCCCCGCGATCATCAGTTTCCACCAGCCGAATGCGGCATCGCCACCGCCGTCCAGTTGCAGGCTCATGCTGAAGGAAACACGCGCCATGTCGGCTCCCATATAAAGCAGGGCCAATCCGCCGACAATACCAATCGCTCCACGAACGCGGGGCCGTGCGATAATGCGCCGGAGCCCGAGCACGAGCAGAATCAGCAGCACCAATTCCAGCAAAGCATGGCCCGTAATCAGCCAGAAAGCCGGCCAGAGCGTCTTCTGCACAACGGTCTGCTGAATGACCAGCACCAACAGCGAACCGGGCATCATGGCCCCTGAAAAGCCTGTCATAAAGGAAAGCAGGCCCAGACGCAAAACACCCATGGGAGAACGGGAAGAAGATATTTCCAGATCGGCTGAGTCAGAACGCATCGGCGTTTATCCTTAAAGATACAATCCCACAATTCCTCAAAGCCATTTTATGTCCCCATACCCGCGACTTCAATGAGATTATATTACATCAATTCCGGCGCGTGGCGACATAAATGGGGGGCTATTTGTGTTTTTTTGATCAACAGTTATCTTAATGCCTCAAAAAGAATCGCTTTTCTCTTCTGAGCGCCAAAGGCACGCCCAGAAA
>CAYWYC010000285.1:0-5970 GCA_964462565.1 uncultured Candidatus Sumerlaeota bacterium
TGTTTTTGAGTTGGCCGGTCTGGAAGTCTAATAATCGGTCTCGGAAGTCATTCTACTATTTCGAATATGGTCTCCATTGACCGTCACAATATGGAGGTATCTGCTTAGGCGAGATCGCCTTGTTAGTAGTCAGGCCCGTGAGGGCCGTCATCCAGATGAAAATCCGCAAATAGATAAGAGGATTTCACTCAATCCGACGCCCCTCACGGGGCTTACTGCAGACCTGCAAGCATAAATTATTTTGAGAGCCGATCATATAATCAGGCAGATATTTCGTCAAGGGCAAGGGGTTCCACGTTGACTTCCTCGCCCATGAACGCGCCGACCAGTTCGCGGAAGCGGTTGCAGCGGTCGGTGGCGTAATAGGTGCAGGTCGCTTGATGGTCTTGCGGAGCGGCCGGGACCTGGCCCGTCTCGATGGCCTTTTGCATGGCGACGACCATGGCTTCGGCGGAATCGACGACGCGGACTTCCGGTCCGAAGAATTCGGCCAGCAGGGGCTTGAGCAGGGGGTAATGGGTGCAGCCGAGGATGAGGGAATCGATCCCGGTTTCGCGCATGGGGCCGAGGTATTCGGCGATGACCTGCCGGCTTACATCGTGGTCGAGCCATCCTTCTTCGATGAGCGGCACGAAAAGGGGGCAGGCTTTTTGGATGACCTTCGCGTCAGGCTGAATGGCATGGATGGCCCGGACGTATGCCTCGCTGCCGATGGTGGTTTCCGTGCCGATGACACCCACATGGCCGGGCGCATTTTCCAGGGCGACCCGTGCGCCCATCTCGACCACGCCCATGACCTTTACGGGAAACTCGTCCTGGATGGATGGCAGCGCCGCCGCCGACACGGTGTTGCACGCGGCGATGACGACCTTGACACCCTTGTCGATGAGGAAGGTGATGATCTCGCGGGCATACTGTTTGACCGTGGCGGGGGACTTGGTTCCGTAGGGCACGCGGGCCGTGTCGCCCAGGTAGCAGATGGACTCGCGAGGAAAGGCGCGGCGGATCTCGCGGGCGACGGTGAGTCCTCCGAGGCCGGAGTCGAAGATGCCGATGGAATGGCTGGCCGGATTTTGCGCGAATGATTGGGTCAAGGGAACGGGTCCTGTCTATTTCTTTTTCAGAGAGCGCACTTCGTCGCAAATGATTTCGATACCGCGGCAGACGACCTTTTCGTCCTGGGCGTAGCTGACGCGGATGCATTGGTGGATATGGGGCCAATCATCGCCTTCGAGGCCGGGGAAAAAGTAATGGCCGGGCACGACGAGCACGCCGCGTTTTTTGAGGCGCTCATAGAGTTCGGCGCTGGTCAGGGGGAGATCGGGAAACCAGAGCCAGAGGAAGAGCGCGCCTTCGGGTTTGTGAATGTAGAAATCCATGACCGTCAGATTTTTCAGGAAAACCTCGACGGCCATATCCGCGCGTTGTTCATACCAGGGGCGGATGACGTTTCGGCTGATGTCGAGTATCTCGCCGCTTTCGATGATATCCTGGACGATGCTCGCGCCGATGCCGGTTGGGGCGAGTCCGATGATGGCGTTCATGCCGGCCAGGAACTGGATGATTTCTTCACGGGCAATGACGATGCCCGTGCGCGTGGAAGGCAGGCCCAACTTGGACAGGCTCATGCAGACGATGGTGTTGTCGTCGTAGTAGGGAGTGGCGTCATCGGCGAAAATGATCTGGGGAAAGGGCAGGCCGTAGGCGTTGTCGAGGATAAAGGGGATATCAGCCTCGCGGGCCAGGGCGGTGAGTTTTTGCACTTCGTCGTTGGTCAGCACATTGCCGGTCGGGTTCGTCGGTCGCGATACGCATAAGGCTCCGATAGAGTCATCGATCTGGAGGCGGTCGAAGTCGATATGGTATTTGAAAAAGGGCGCGTCGAGAAATTCGATTTCGGGCTTGAGGGCGGTGAAGGTGTCTGCTTCGAGTCCCAGGTCGGCATAGCCGATGTATTCCGGCGCGAGGGGGAAGAGGATTTTGCGGCGTTTGCCGTCTTCGGATTCTCCGGCGAACATGTTGAAGAGTGTGAAAAAGGCGGTCTGGCTGCCGTTGGTAAGGGCGATGTTTTCGGGGCCGATATTCCATCCGTAGTTGGTGTTCATGAGTCGGGCCAGGGCTTCGGTGAATGCGGCGTTGCCCTGGGGGTTATCGTAGTTGCCGACGATGGACTCAAAGGCGCCGGCCTTTTGCATGATGGCTTCCATGCTGTGGCGAAAGACTTTTTCAATCTCGGGAATATGGGCGGGATTTCCGCCGCCGAGCATGATCATGTCCCCTTGGGCCATGGCCTGGCCCAGATCCTCCATCAACTGGCCGATTCCCGATAAGGCCGAAAACTTTTTGCCGAAGCGGGAGAGTTTCATTTTTTCTCCGCTTTGTAATCCTGAAGGGTCAAGGTGGTTTTGGTCTCGGCTCCCGCCAGGTTTATCTGCATTTCCGATTGCACGATTCCGCCGGGGATGGCGTTGCTTTCCCAGGTTTTGGTGAGAGTTCGAATCAAACCACTGGCGGTTCGACGCGTTTCCCAGGTAGTATTGATTTCTTCCTCGTTAATGGTGAGGACCTCGCGTCCCTTTTCCACCACCTTGGATTTACTGGTATTGCGCTTGACCATCTTGGATTTGTGTTCGACGACTTGCGGCTCGCTGATTTCCATTTTACCGTCGATGTTGCTTATGGTTTTGACTTCCAGTTTTACCTTGTTGGGATAAACCTCCAGCAAGGTGGTCTCGGTGATCACCTCACTTTTGCTGTCTTCTTTTTCCGTAACGGACTTTGTTTTGACATAGCTGCCCGGCTCAAATCCAGCCCATTTCTGGTAGGCGGGATTATCGACAACTCTTGGTTTTTCGGCACAGACTGCCGTTGTCATTGCCAGCAGGGATAGGAGGAAAAAAGGGATTGTTATTTTAATAAGCATTTTTGGCTCGCTTTCTTATGCGGAAGTCGGCGCAGCCCCGGGGAGCGCGTACAGCCTGCCCATGATTTACCGAGCCGACACAAAATAATCAAATGAAATCAACCGGGAACCTTGACGGCGTCGCCTCTGGCGAGTTGGCGTCCGATATTCTGGAGCACGTCAAAGGGCACGGGTTTGGGCAATACGTGATCTACGCCATGGGTATTCAACTGCTGCTGGTTGAAGTCTTTGCCCCATCCGGAGGTCAGGATCACTTCCAGGTCGGGACGGATTTTCTTGGCCTGTCTCGCCACTTCCCAGCCGCTCATGCCGGGCATGCTGAGGTCTGTGAAGAGGACGTGGATATCTTCCTGCTTTTGGAGCAGTTCCAGTGCTTCATTGCCGGATTCGGCCAGATACACCTTGTGGCCTTCCGGTTCGAGGACATCCCTGAAAATCTCGCGAATGGGTGATTCGTCATCCACCACCATGATGCCGACGCATTGCTCCTCGGATTTGACGTCCGGCGAGATGGGTTTGGGTAAGTCTTCGGGTATGTTTTCGGTTTCCAGGGGGAGGTGTATAAAAAAGGTCGTTCCCTTTTCCAGCTGCGATTTGGCCTCGATCCGTCCGTTATGGCGCACGATGATCCCGTAAGCCACGGACAGCCCGAGACCTGTTCCCTCACCCTTTTTCGTGGAGAAGAAGGGGTCGAATATGCGTTTTTGAACTTCTTCGTCCATGCCCATGCCTGTGTCGCGAACGGTCAGCAAAACCTCGCGCCCATTCCGGCGGCCCTCGAAAAACAGTTCCCCACCGTGGGGCATGGCGTCGAGGGCGTTCATGATCAGATTGGTGATTACTTCGCGGAGTTCGGTGGCGCTGCCTTCCGTGTAAAGGCCCGGTTCGATGTTGGTATGGAATGCAAATCGAATGCCTTCCATTTCGGCCTGGTCTTTCCATCGGGTACGTGTCATCTGGATGCAGTCCTGCATGAGCTGTCCAAGGTCCACGGTTTCATACTCCCGGTCGGCGGTGGATTTCGCAAAATCCTGAATGCGGCGGATGGTGGCCGCGCCGTCGCTGGCGGCTTTTTCGATGATCTCCAGATTTCGCAAAACCTGCGGATCGGACAGGCTGCGCCGGAGAATTTGTGTGCGGCCCAGGATTGCGGACAGGACATTATTGAAGTCATGGGCGACGCCGCTTGCCATTTCGCCCAGGGCGGTCAGGCGTTCGACTTTGACCAGACGCGTCCGTGCCATGGTCAGGTCGCGATAGGTTCCGCGCCAACGATCATGAAGCGCCTTGAGGTGGAGCATGGATTGGAGGCGGATGATGAATTCCTTGTCTTCCAGCGGATACATGAGCACATCATCCACCCCGCATTGCAGGGCTTTTTCGCGGACATCCTCATTCACCTTCGGCAGCAAAAAGACCATGGGCATAAACATATCCTGCCTCTGGCGCTTGATGCGTTCGCAGAAAAGGAAGAGTTCCTCGCTCCTGGCCTCGTCTTCGCCTTCCACCATCTCCACAAGAAGCAGGTCGGGAACGTGGGTTTGAAATTGTTCGAGAAAAGACTCCGACTCCTGGTGCAGTTTAACGGCGTATTCCCCGTTTTCAATCAGGGCGCGGATATTGGGATTCTGCATGCCGGCCCGCGATACGACATGGATATCGTATTGATGCTCTCCCGAGTGAAAGGGGGTTTCCACGGTGCTTTCTTCTTTTTCGTCATCGCCTTTTCTGATGCAGCAGACCCGGTTTCGTCCCGACTCCTTGGCGCGGTAAAGAGCGCGGTCGGAAAGTTGGAGAAGGTGGTCGGCGGTTATGACTTCGGTGTTTTCGCTGGATGCAACGCCATAGCTGGCCGTGACCAGGATGGAGAAGCAATCATGCGTCACCTTTTCGGCTTCCAGCCCGGCGCGGAGTTTTTCCGCCAGGTGCATCGCGCCTTCGAGGTTGGTATTGGGCAGAATGATGAGAAATTCTTCGCCGCCGTAGCGTCCGAAAATATCGGTTTCACGAATCAGGCTGCTCATGCGGCGGGAGACCGATTCCAGGATTACGTCCCCGAACTTATGTCCATAGGTGTCGTTGATCTGCTTAAAATGATCCAGGTCCACCATCACGCAGGAAAGCACTTCGCGGTTTCGGGCGGTGCGCTTGAATTCCAGGTTGAGGCGGTCGATCATGTATCCGCGGTTGAAAAGCCCGGTGAGGGAGTCCGTGATGGATATCTCGTTCAGGGTGCGATTGGATACGACGAGTTCCTGAATGGTGAATCCGGCGCGAATGGCTCCGCGCAGGGCCATGGCCAGGGTCGGCGCCGACATGCTGCGGAAACAGACTCCATCGGCAGGCAGCGTGGGCTGTACGCGGGGGTGGTTGTTTTCCCGGTCAAAGAGCAGGAGCACCGGCACATGGGCAAAGTTCTCCTTCACTTCGCTGATGGCCCGGTCTATCTTTTCCTGCCCCAGTCCCACACACACCATAACCGCCGCCGGGTTGATCCGGGTGATGCGTTCGCCGATATCATCGCCAAAGACCAGCAGTTCACAAATAAAACCTTCACTCTCCAACTTTCCCGTCAGATCCGAAAAGGAATTCCCCGGCTCGTGGATTATTGCTATTTGATTCAAGGTGTTCATAAATATCCGTCACCACATTCCAAAAACCATCCAACCGTTCGCGGCAACCAATTGGACCCTTAGTCTCTGGCTTCTTTCACAAAAACAAAGAAACCTTTTGGGTGCTCTTTGTATGTTGTATATTTTATTTTTGCAATGCTACACGCCAGCATAATTATACATATAATTTTTGCAGGCATGGGAACTCTCGTTTGTAGTAAGGCCCGTAAGGGCCGTCATCCGGAGCAGAAATTTCCAGGATGATGAATGGATTCCATTCAAGCCGACGCCCCTCACGGGGCTGACTACGAACTTGTAAGCCTTTCTGAAATTCCGACAAATTGGGTTGTGGGCAAAGCCCACCTTGGACCTTATCGAGCCGTTCTCGAAAGTTATTCGAGTATTCTTTTTGCATGGGCGGCTCTGAAGCCCGAG
>CAYWYC010000286.1:0-3513 GCA_964462565.1 uncultured Candidatus Sumerlaeota bacterium
GATCGGGCCTTCAGCCCTCTATTCAAAATCGACCCGAAATCCAGGGGTTAAAACCTCTGGCTATTATCGGACGGGCCCTTGGCCCTGAAGATGAAAAAGTATTTGCATTACTCAGAAAACTCTTCGATTCGTTGCTTCAGATTAACTCAGCCCCCCATTTATGTCGTGCACGCGAACGGAATCGCAATCGGAGTCTGGCAGGGGGACGGACCCTTACGAGGCTTACTACGAACGCAATCGCAATATGCTTTTTGATTGCTTAAGGGACGCCCTGCCTTGGTCGGTTGCAGGGCGCCCCTTTGGGGGTTCAGTTCTCATCAGGACGATGGATCACGTGATCCCGGCTTTCGCCAAAGGGTGGATAGGGATCAACCTTGACGCGCACGAGCTTCTTGCCTCTGCCGTTGCCCGCCTGCTGCATATAGGTGTCGAAGTAGGGCGACTGCACATCGAACCAGGTCATGATGAGTTCTTTTTCCTGCTCACTCAGGAGCTTGGCATGATCCTCATCCTCGACCAGTTTGGTGGCCAGGGGATGGCGGATGGCGCCGTATTCCTTCGGGATGTTGGGGATGCTCAACTGGCCGTTCACGCTCTGCCGGATGATGATGTAGTCCCACATGATGTTCCACCAGGGATGATCGGGCGACTTGGCGCGTTCCGCCTTCACCGGTCCCTCATGGGCCCATTTCACGCGGGGCGTACCGTCTCCGGGCTTGAGCCCGTACATGCTGCGAAAGGACTGCATAAAGCCGTACTGGTCCTTTTTGGAGCTCAGGTCCAGGCCTCCCTTGGGCTCTTTTTCGCCATGGCATTTCACGCACTTGCTATCGAAGACCGGCTGGACCATGGTCTCGTAGTTGATCAGGGTCGAATCGCCCCAGGGTGGCGGCGTCGGACGAACGGGCTGCTTGCTGATGGCCTGGCGCATGGTCACTCCACTGACCGTATCGCCCCGCGTCTCATGACATCCCACGCAGCCACGATTCTCGCCGGGGGCAAACTCCACGTGCGTCCGCATGCGCTGCACGGCGCGATGGTCCTTGTCCAGCGCCTGAAAGTACAGGTCCACCTTGGCTGGGGCTTCAAAATAGATCGAGCCGTCTTCCTCGACAGGCACCGTCCCGATCACGCGCACAGGGCCGCCCGTCCCATAGGCAAAGCATTCCGAGGCGTTGGCCAGCGGATGATACTGGATGCCCTGGGTGTTGGCCCGGGTCAGCCAGAACATCTGCTGGGCGATGCGCAGGTACTTGACCTCACCCTTCTCCACGCCCGGAAGGTCGCGATAAACGTCTTCCACATAGAGCGTGGCGTAGGTCTTGGACTGGTCCGTCAGGTCGGGCAGGACGGGCGGCTTGGGCCGCTTGCGCACAGGCTGCACCGCCACGCAGTCCATCATCTTGTCCCGGTGGATGAGTTCCTTGTTGCCCCACACGTCCATAAAGTAGAGCTGGAAGTTGCTGCTGGCGGGCATGTCGTAGCTGAAGGAGGCCAGAAACGACTTTTCCGACAGGGCGTATGGCTTCTGGGTGCAGCCGCCGATATAGGGGACGCCGCCTTCAGCGATTGTCTTGAGTTCACTGCCAAAGCCGCGACTGATCTGGCTGCCCTGGGGCGTAACAGTATAGAAACCTTCCATGCTATTGATGCCCTTGGAGGTGTCGCAGAGCATGATGATGCCCTCCTGGCCGGAGCGATGCGTACCCCCAGCGGCAACGATCAACTTGTTCGAACCCGGCACCGCACGCGCGTCGCGCAGGGATTCGATGATCTTGCTGTCGGGAATATGCACGCGATAGAAGCCGTCGGAGCCCGTACCGTCGGGACGGATGGCCCAGAGCGAGAAAATCTCGTCAACCCCGCGCTCCTGATAGTCCCAGCGCATCCACATGACGCGCCCGTCATTCAGCACCGCCGGATAGCAGTCATCGTCCTTGCAATAGGTCAGGCGGCGGATCTCGTCGCGTTCGGTGTTCAGCCGGAAGATGCCCGTATGGCACATCCCGCCGGGATCGACCATTCCCAGCGACGACTCGCACATGATTCCCGCTTCGGCGGCCATGGAGCCATAAACGATCCCCCCATCGGGCAGCCAGGCAGGGTCCACGTCGTGATACAGACCGTCCGTCACCTTTTGCAGACCGCTGCCGTCGAGCTTGATCTCATAGAGCTTCTGGAGTCGCTTCTCATCCGTATGGCTGAAGACGATACGGTCCGCGTCATACCAGAGGTCCAGGTCCTGGGCAAAGCCCTTGCGGATTTTATCGCCGATCAGGGGCTGGATCGGGGCGGTGGGCTCCAGGCCCGCCTGCACATAGATATCGCCGCCGTCGGCATACTGCGGATCATGAATACCCGGCTGAAGGTGATAGCCGCCCGCGTAACGCTTCAGATAGACGAGTTGGTCAAAATCCACGTCCGGAGCGTTCAAGACCACGGGACGCACCGTCCTGCGCCACTGGAGCCACTGCTTGCGGCAGCCGCTCAGGTCCTTCGAATTGGATTCGATGAATTGCGCCATTTCCTGATAGGCAGCGTTCATTTGCTCGATGGCCGCGTCCAGGGCCTGCGCCTGTTCCGGAGCCAGCTGCGGACGCGACCAGACGGCACGTTCTTCCGCGCGACGCTTCACATCCGCCGCCAGGGTCAGCAGGTCCTTGCCCCGACGGTGCATTTCCAGCGAAATCGCCTGACGCATATAGTCCAGGTTCAGGTGCTCTTCCTGCGGAACGCTCTGCCAGGCCTTGAACCATTCCTTGTCCGTGTCGGGCTGCCATTTGATGCGGGTCCCTTGCCAGCCCATGATATCGTTGTCCACGCAGACCTTGATATTGATCATCCAGTCGGCCATGCACCGGTTGAAGGGATCGTCGCTCTTGAGCATTTCGGCGGCGCGCGTCGCCAACGCCTCGGGCAGTTCGTCCAAATTCCGCCGCCCCGTATCATGACGGCAGTGCATGGTCGCCTTGCCTTCGTAAAAGATGCTCAGCAGGGCCTCCACCGCCGCGTCACGGGCATGGGGATGATCCCGCGAGAGAAGCGCATCCACCAGCGCATTGGCCCGTTCCGTCAGCTTCTCGGGAGACTGCTCCGGCAGCGACTTGTCGATCTTCCGCATAAAGCCCTGATCCATCACCGACATCCGCTTGCTGTAGCCGCAGCTATGCAGCACCGCGATACCCGCCGCCGTCAGCTCGCGCCAGGCATCGTCTTTGTCATAACTCTCCAGTATCCGGTCCGCAATCGGCTTCATACCCTCGGCCTCGATCACCCCCCGCAATTCCTGGGCATATTCCATCACCTCCGGACTCACCACCGCCTGGTCCGGGTTACCGGCATTGCGCCGCACATATTCCATAAAGGCCAGCTGCTCGTCGGAGAGCATCGTAATATCCTTGATACGCAAGCCCCGCGGATCGCCCTCGACGGCATGGATCAGCACTGTATTCAGCCCAAAGACAAGCGACATGACCAGCACAAGCAATTTTGTTGAGTTTTTCACAGACAGCC
>CAYWYC010000286.1:3613-5934 GCA_964462565.1 uncultured Candidatus Sumerlaeota bacterium
GCGGCGGGAGAGAAAGCGGTATTCTAAAACTCCAGAAAACCGGCGGATATAAATGGCTCATATATCTTGCATTTCTGGATTTCCTCCATCCAGGAAAGGAGAAGCCTATAGGAATACATGATGGATTCACAAAAAAACATGAAGGTTTTGCCGTAAGGCGCATACGTTCTATTGGAGAAAGAGAGAGATATGATGAGAAGCAGTATGACAATTGGGAAAAAGTTGATTATATCATTCTCGGCATTGGCTGGGATCACGCTGATTCTGGGAATTATAGGGTTTTATGGCGCCACCAAAAGCGAAGACGCCGTTAAGGAAATCGGCTCAGTGAGGTTGCCGGCAGTGGCCTCTATTATTGAGATTGAACGAGAGGGCCAGGATGCCCGGGGCAGTATGCGTACTCTGGCTATTCCGGGAACCAGCCGCCAGTACAGAGAAAGAATGTACGAGAACATGGAGGCTATTCGTGAGCGATACGAAAATGCATGGAACACATACGAGCCGCTGCCGCAAACAGAGAAGGAAGCCGAACTGTGGAAGCAGTTCGTACCGGCATGGGATGCCTGGAAGGTAGAGAACAATAAAGCCGTTAGCCTTTCCAGGGAATTTGACAAGATCGGGATCCTGGCCCCCTATGCCCTGCAGGAAAGGCTGCAGCGCATTCGTGCCGACCATTATCATCTGGAGATCGACGTCCTGAGAATGTTGACAAGCCAGAAGACTTTCGAAGGCGGAGAAGATCATACCAGCTGTTCCTTCGGAAAATGGTCCACCAGTTACACCACGGAAAATCGCGAACTGGAGAACCTTATAAGAGAGACCAAGGAACCCCATCGTCTTCTACATAAGACGGTTGCGGATATTAAGGAAGCGATTCGCAATGATGATATAAAAGAGGCAGAATCTCTCTGTGAAAACCGCTTGAATCCCGGCCTGAAAGAAGTTTACATGCGATTCACGGCTATGAGCCAGATCGCAGACACCGCGATTAATACTCTGGATAGCCTGGAAGATCAATTGATGGGACCCACCCGAATGGCTGAGGAAAAGGCGACAAACCTGCTTCGGCAACTGGCGACCTTGAACGAACGGGTCGCCGAAGAAGAAGTATCCCGGGCCACCACGACTTCGGCTGTCCTTGAAAAACTCTCCCTGGGAGCCATGATCATTGGCGTGGCCGCTGCACTGATCCTCGGCATCTTCATCAGTCGAAGCATCAGCAACTCCCTGCGTCGAATCGTGGATATGCTGCACTCAAGTTCGGAGCAGGTTTCCTCCGCCTCCACCCAGATTTCACAAAGCAGCCAGCAACTTGCCGAGGGCGCTACCGAACAGGCATCCTCGCTGGAAGAATCCTCTTCCGCTCTGGAGGAACTGGCTAGCCAGGCCAAGGGGAATGCCGATGGCGCCAGGCAGGTTAATGACCTGATGAATGAGGCACAAAAGATCGTTATCCAGACAGGCGATGCCATGGAGCAGATGGTCGAGACCATGGGCGGAATCAAGGACTCTTCCGGCAAGATATCGGGCATTATCAAAACGATTGAAGAAATCGCTTTCCAGACGAATCTTCTGGCATTGAACGCGGCGGTCGAAGCCGCGCGCGCCGGTGAACACGGCAAGGGCTTTGCCGTAGTGGCCGAAGAAGTGCGCAATCTCGCCCAGCGTTCCGCTGTGGCGGCCAAGGATACGGCAGAACTGATCGAGGCCAGTGTCGAGCAGGCGAACAAGGGCGGCGAAGTCGTTGACCGTGCGGCCAACGGTGTACGTCAGGTGGCGGAGTCGTCTAAAAAGGTCGGCGAAAATGTGGCCTCCATCGCCACCGCCTCCAACGAACAATCGGAAGGCATCGGCCAGATCAACAATGCCGTTGCCCAGATGGACAAGGTCACCCAGCAAGTAGCATCCAATGCCGAAGAGTCCGCCTCGGCATCCGAGGAACTGTCGGCCCAGGCCACCACAATGCAAGGTATTGTAAATGACCTCGTAGGACTGGTGGGCGGCGGAAACGGAGGCGGCAAGGCCATCGCATATCAGCGTTCCCAGCTGACCATGAGCAAAAGCAAGGCCCAACATAGCCCCGTCGAACACAAGCCGACCAGTGCATCCGCCCACGCAGCCATCCCCTTCGATGAAGAAAAATCAAAAGGCTTCGAAGACTTCTAAACCTATCGAGCAACTGAAAAAATGAACGGGCGCCGGAAAATCCGACGCCCGTTTTTTTGGTTCTCCTGAAGAATCTATGGGGCATTTCATCATTTGTTCTCTCAGCCTCGGGTTCGGAAGTTGCCAGGGCGTCCCTTCCACTTCCTCGCCCTCGA
>CAYWYC010000287.1:0-5878 GCA_964462565.1 uncultured Candidatus Sumerlaeota bacterium
CTGCCACCAGGATGGTGGCGATACGTACCGCCGCTTGCGCCTGTATTTCGTGGTTCAGTCTTTCGCGGTTCACACGCTGGCGGTCTGCTTACGCTGTTCCTTTTTGCGCGTATCCGGGCACAGGGTTGCCTTGCGCACGCGGATCGACTTCGGCGTCACCTCCACCAGTTCGTCCGCCGCGATCCACTCCAGCGCGCCATCCAGGTTCAATCTGACCGGCGCCTTCAGACCTACGTCAATATCCTTGGTGGCGGAGCGATGGTTCGTGAGGGCCTTTTTCTTCGTCGGATTACAGGGCAGGTCCTCGGGACGGCTGTTTTCGCCTACGATCTGGCCCTGATAAATCGGCTGCATCGGTTCGATAAACAGCACCGCCCGCTGTTGCAGGTTTTCGATCTGGTAGCTCGTCGCGTCGCCCGTTTCCATGCTGACCAGCGAGCCGCGATTGCGCGACGTCACCTCACCGCGCCAGGCATCGTAGCCCACAAAGCGCGACGACATAATCCCAAGCCCGCGCGTATCCGTCAAAAACTCATTCCGGTAGCCAATCAAGCCCCGCGTCGGAATTTCAAACTCCAACCGCACCATTCCGGCGGCATTGTTTTCCATGTGCTTCATCTCGCCCTTGCGCTTGGCCACCTTCTCGATCACCGTGCCCTGATAATCCTCCGGCACATCCACGATCAGCTGTTCGATCGGTTCCAGTGTCCGGCCCTTGGCGTCTTCGTGCAGAATGACTTCGGGTTGCGAAACGCACAATTCAAATCCCTCACGGCGCATTTCTTCGATCAGGATCGCCAGGTGCAGCTCGCCGCGTCCCGAGACTTTCACGCCATCGGCCCGGCCGATGTCTTCCATCCGCATGGCCACGTTCGTGCGCAGCTCGCGCGTGAGTCGCTCCTTGATCTGACGCAGGGTCGCGGCCTTGCCTTCCTTGCCGGCAAAGGGGCCATTGTTCACCAGGAAAAACATCGAAACCGTCGGCTCCTCGATCTCCAGCGGAGGCAGCGCCACATTTTCCGATTCCACGTCGCAAAAGGTATCGCCAATACCAATCTCTCCGGGTCCGGCAATCCACACGATGTCGCCCGCCTGGATTTCTTCCACTTCGCTCCGCTGCAGGCCACGGGTCTCCCACATATGCACGGCCTTCTCTTCGGATTCCTTCTCCACCTTCCAGCCCGATTTCGGGTCGATCGGATTATTCAATGCCGTGGCAATCCGCTTGAACCTGCCGCCCAGTTTCAGACGCCCCTGCAAGACGCGCCCACAACCGATCTGTCCGATATAATCGCTCCAGGCCAGCGTACTGATCTGCATCAGAAAAGGCGCTTCCAGCTTCGCGTCGGGCGCGGGAACCTTCTCGATAATCGTCCGGAAAAGCGACTCCATTCCCTCGTGCTTTTCCGTTTCCAGGTCCGCCACAATCCAGCCGTCCAGGCCCGATCCATAAAGCACCGGAAAATCCGCCTGTTCATCTGTCGCGCCCAGTTCGATAAAGAGATCAAAGGTCTTGTCCAGCGCGTCGGCGGGTCGTGCGTTCGGACGGTCCACCTTATTGATAATCACAATCGGCCGCAAGCCCAGCTTCAACGCCCGCATCAGCACATAGCGCGTCTGCGGCATGGGCCCCTCGTTCGCGTCCACCAAAAGCAACACGGAGTCCACCATCGACAGCACCCGCTCCACCTCGCCCGAAAAGTCGGCATGGCCCGGCGTATCGATGATATTGATCAGGTGATCGTCCCACTCCACCGTGCAATGCTTCGAACGGATCGTAATGCCCCGCTCCCGCTCAAGCTCGTTATTATCCATCACCCGTTCGGCTACCTGCTGATTATCCCGAAAAACATGAGCCGCCCGAAAGATCGAATCGATCAAGGTCGTTTTTCCATGGTCAATATGGGCGATAATCGCCAGGTTCCGGATTTTCTCCACAGCGCGCATATTTCCAACCCTTTCCTCGCCATGCCGGGTCTTCATTTTCCAGGGCACGACAAAAAGCGAATTATTGTACGTGAAGAACCCGAAAACAACAAGCGGAAAAGAGATTATTACGCATTTCCAAATATCGTGCAATAGAGGGTGTCAACAGGACAGGAGCGTTATAGCGAATCTCGAAAGTCTTTCTGCCAAATAAAAGCCGCGAGATTCTGCAAAAGGGTCAAAAGCACCATTTCTTCAGAGCCTCCCATTTAAAATGGATACTCGAAAAACTTCGAAAACGGCTCAAAAGCATCTATTGGCCCAGAAGGGGAGAGGCCAAGGGACGGACCTTGATATCGAGAATGTCCAGCACCCATTCGTCATCCCGTTTTTCAATACCGAACTCCACGCTTTCGACCTGGGTGGTGCGGGTGTTGTAGCCGTGGGAAACCAGCCAGTTCTGCTCCAGCGACATCATGTGATGCTGGGCGGCGGCGGGGATAACCAGAACTTCGTAGTCGCCTTCTTCGGAGACGGGATTGAAGGTCGTGCCGCCGGACGATGCTCCGCTAAGGTAGCGTGAGCCGGTCGGCTTGACATAGCCCCGTGTCTTGCGAATGCCATAGCGGTTAAAAACTTCCCGTACCGCTGCATCGGGAACATTATCGAAGACGACAGTTCTTACCGGACCGGCCAGGTCGGTTTGTGAATCGACCATGAAATCGGCCGCCTTGTCCATCATCTCAAAGCGCATCAGCCGCTTGTCCACCTTGAGCCGTGTGGATTCGGCCAGTTCTTCCACCTCTTGTTTGCTCTTGCCGTAGGACTTCAGGATCTCCTGGATGCGTTTTTCCTGTTCGTTGACTTCCTGGCGGAGTTCGCGGGTCGGATCTTTTTCGAGCGGCTCGAGTTCGCTGATGATACCGGCCGCTGCGGCAGAGGCTTCCGATATATTTTCCATCGGCTCAGTCTCGCGAGGATTTTCGGCTTCAGCCGGCTCCGTGGGTGTCTGCTCCCGGGGACTGCTTACGGCGGCAGGCACAAAACGCAACTGAATCGGGCGCGAAGGTTTTTCGTTTCGACGCGGCGCCTCGGCCTGGTGCGCTACCAGAAAGACAAAGATAATGACATGAAAGCAGATTGACAAAACCCACCACCCATGCCGCTCCGACCAATTCAGCTGCGGTTTGCTCATATCTACGGAATATGGGATGGATTTTGCGGTCAATGTGAATTCCCTGGTGCAATCATGATACTATATCCTATTCCAGCACAACCACCGCGGCGGCATGAGTCGGGTCATGGCTCAGACTGACAAAAGCACTCGTCGCTCCCAAATTACGCATGGCTTCCAGCGCCGTGCCTTCCGGAAAAATCTCCGGCTTGCCCTTGGCATCGTTTACGATTCCGATGTCCTTCCACCGAATCCCGGCGGAAAAGCCCGTGCCCAGGGCCTTGACATAGGCTTCCTTCGCGGCAAAGCGCGCCGCAAAATGGAGCGAGGGATGGGGCATCTTTCCGCAATATTCGCGTTCGATTTCTGTGTAGAGCCGCTTCAAGGCGCGGTCGCCCCGCTTTTCCAGCATATTCGCGATGCGGTCCACCGCCACAATGTCAATCCCCAATCCCAGGATCATGCTTTTCGGTCCTTTTTGTCAAGTTCCACCTTCTACCATACACCCCGCATTGTAGCGCATATTCCAAAAAAATGAAAGTATTCTGCAAGAAAGACAAGCAAAGCGTGGATTCACGCTGGCCCATTGCATAAAACTCCCCGATTGACTTTCCTGCGTCAAAGCCTTAATATTTTTTCCTTAAACCCATTGTGTGCCGATAATGGGAAATCCAGACGAGGAGCCGGAAAGATGAGTATCTCTATTCGTTTACCAGACGGAAGTATTCGCGAGGTGGAAAGTGGTTCGTCCATTTTCGATCTGGCGAAGAGTATTGGAGAAGGACTGGCCAGGGCTGCCCTGGCGGGAAAAATCGATGGTGAATTGTGCGACCTCAGCACCCCCCTGGACAAGGAGGCCAGCGTGGCGATCGTGACTTATCGCGATCCCGAAGGCCCCACTATTTTTCGGCACACCGCAACGCACATTATGGCCATGGCTATCCAGCGTCTGTATCCCGGCGCAGTCCTGGAAGACGGCCCTGCCACGGACACCGGATTTTTCTACGATATCGAAATGCCCGAATCCATCACACCCGACGATTTTGGGAAGATTGAGTCGGAGATGAAAAAAATCGTCAAGGAAGACCTGCCCATCGAACGTAAGGTTCTGGGGCGGCAAGAGGCGATTGATCTTTTTAAGGAGCGCGGCGAGAAGTTCAAGGTCGAGACCATCGAAGCCCTCGATGACGATGCCACGATCACCGTTTATCAGATGGGCGATTTTGTCGATCTCTGCCGTGGACCGCATCTGCCGCGGACGGGCATGGTGAAGGCTTTCAAGATCATGAGCATTGCCGGGGCCTACCGCAAGGGCGACGCCAGCCGCGAGCAACTGGAGCGCTTCTACGGCGTTGCCTTTCCCGACAAGAGAATGCTCAAGGAGCACCTGCAACTGCTGGAAGAAGCCAAAAAGCGCGACCATCGCCGTATTGGTCAGGACCTGGATCTCTTCAGTTTTCATGAAGAAGGACCGGGTTTTCCCTTTTTCCATGGCAAGGGCATGGTCGTCTATAATGCCTTGCTCGATTTCATGCGGAGCGAACTGGCCAAGCGCGACTATACCGAAATCCGCACGCCCATGATCCTGAATGAGGATCTCTGGCACCGTAGCGGACATTGGGACAACTATCGCGAGAACATGTACTTCGTCAAGATCGACGAGCGCGACTTTGCCGTAAAGCCCATGAACTGCCCCGGCGGCCTGCTTGTGTACAAGGACGGTCTCCACTCTTATCGCGAACTGCCCCTGCGCGTGGCGGAATTCGGAACCGTCCACCGTCATGAACTTTCGGGCGTGCTCCATGGCCTCTTTCGGGTCCGTTGCTTTACCCAGGACGATGCCCATATCTTCTGCCAGCCCGATCAGTTGCAGGCAGAGATCGAAGGTGTAATCGACCTGATTCTGTATGTCTATAAGAAAGCCACCTTCGACAATGTACACATTGAGCTGAGCACCCGTCCCGAGAAGAGCATCGGTTCCGAAGAAGTATGGGAACAGGCTACCGACGTGCTCGAAAAAGCGCTGAAGAAGCTCGGGATCAATTTCCAACTCAATCCCGGCGACGGTGCTTTTTACGGGCCCAAGATCGACTTCCACATCAAGGACTGCCTGGGACGTTCCTGGCAGTGCGGCACGATCCAGGTGGACTTTTCGATGCCCGAGCGCTTCGACCTGAACTATATCGGGGCCGACGGCGAGAAGCATCGTCCCGTGATGATCCACCGGGCCATTTTCGGTTCCATCGAACGCTTTCTGGGCATCCTGATCGAACATACGGGCGGTGATCTGCCGCTTTGGATGGCTCCGGTGCAGGTGCGGGTCATGTCGCTTTCGAGTGACCAGCATGATTACGCCGGTGAAGTGGCCGACGCCTTCAAACAGGCCGGGATGCGCGCCGAGGCGGATATCCGCGACGAAAAAATCGGCATGAAAATCCGCGAAGCCGAACTCGCCAAGATTCCCGTCATGCTTATCGTTGGCAAGAAGGAAGCCGAAGAAGGCAGCGTCAGCATCCGCCGCCGCGGCGAAGGCGACCAGGGCAGCATGAAGATTCAGGATTGCGTCGCCCTGATCCAGCGGGAGAATGAAGAATAAAACGTCTCGAACAATTTCGAGGAATTATTCTGGCATGTCTTTGATTTCAGGGAACCTCTCGTCAAAGGCATGCCAGATTTTTTTTGATCCGCTGCCGGCAAGATGTTGGTACGTATCGCCACCATCCTGGTGGCAATGGAGTGGGGATCGTGCAGGAACAAGAGTAAGTCGGCATTGGTAAT
>CAYWYC010000288.1:0-5878 GCA_964462565.1 uncultured Candidatus Sumerlaeota bacterium
GGTGGGGTATGCCTTACGCAAAAGCCAAGACAGATATCAGTATGAAGGATCAAGGAAGTTCTACGGTTCAGGAATCGCTGCTTGACCTTGGCGATTCACAGGAGGATAATATTCAAAGAATGATAAGCGCACTTTTCCACGTGCTTCGGATAAATAAGGGGAAGCCTCTTCTCTCACTTGCCGGGATACTTTTTGCCTGCATCGCCTTGCCTGCACCAGCTTATGCCCAGCCCGATTCGGAAAAAATCCGAGCCGCTGCCTATTCCGAAATGAGCACCCTCGCCCAGGCCGAAACCCATGTCTGGCTGGACATCCGATATTATGTCTCTCTCGAAAATCTTGACGACCTGAGCCAGTCAAACATCAACCCTTCCTATGACTTCATAGGCGATGGCGGTGGAACTCCCGTGCTCGAAACGGCGACGGCTGATTTTGAGGATACGCGGCAGGACCTGCTTTCCGGTTTCTTTACCTGGAAAGGTCCCTACGTCACCTATCAGCAGGGCAAGACCGATGAGGATAATATCCATGGCTACGACCGGGGAACGCCGCTCGATCCCTGGGGCAATCCGTATTTCTTATATAGCCCTCTGGGCCTGGTCCAGCCACCCATGAGCATCAGCCAAAGCGGCTATGGCGACGGCTTTGACCGGTGGGCCATTGTGTCCTACGGCCCGGATCGGCAGTTCGATGGGGGCGATGATCTGATCTATTACTTTGGTTCGGGACCGACGCGCCCGACTTTGTCCGCCCTGTCGCCCACCTCGGCGACGTTGGGACAGCTGGTGGAAATCCGGGGATATAATCTGGATGCTCCGGATCTGAGTCTTTACTTTGATGAAGTGGCGATGAATGAGGCGATAGAATCGAAAAGCGGCACAAGCATCAGCCTTCGCATTCTTCCCACGATTCCTTCGGGCATGGCGTCGATCACGGTCCAGCGACCGGGCAGTAATCCCTCGCGCGCCCTGGACCTTTTGATCTATCGCAAGAAAACGGGCGCCTCCCACTGGAAAGAATATGATGAAGGGGTGTCTCGTTAGCCAGGGCGTTGACATTCATTCACAAAAAACGAAGAAGACGACCAAATGATGTTTGGCGTTTTTATATGTTGTTAATATCTTGAAGCTTGCATATAATGTGGTTGAAATCAGGGATGCCTTTGTGTATTTCGGGTTGGATGTATAAATTTCACTCTCAAGAGGACGTATGCAAAAAAAGCTGAATAAGAAGGTTTTAATCAATGTAGAAGATAAAGATATCCGGGTAGCCATACTGGAAGACGGCGAACTGGCGCAACTTTTTGTCGAATCGATCGAAAACAAAAGTATCGTTGGCAATATTTACAAGGGGCGCGTGGACAGCATTGTTCCGGGGCTGCAAGCCGTTTTTGTGGATATCGGCCTGGAAAGAAATGCCTTCCTGCACTTTGCCGATGTGAATGATAATTACTCCGTTCCCATGAAAGGCGCTCCCCAGCGCTCCAATTCGAACAAAGGCAATAAGTCCAATAATCGTAATGAATCGAACGACAAGGGAAAGTCCAAAAAGAAATCACACGAGCTGAAAACGGGAGATGAAATTCTGGTACAGGCCGTGAAGGAACCCATGGGGACCAAGGGCGCGCGGCTGACTTCCTATATTTCCCTGCCGGGGCGCTACCTGGTGATGCTTCCCTTCAGCGATGACAACAGCGGCGGCGTTTCGCGACGGATCGAGGACGGTTCGGAGCGTCGGCGTCTGCGCAGTATTCTGAAATCACTGGAATCGGGCGAAGGTAGCTTTATTATTCGGACCGCCGGTCTCCAGCAGGAAGAAGACGAAATCGCGGCGGATGTAAACAAACTGCGCAAGCTATGGACACGCATCAAACGAAGTGCGGCGCAGAAAAGCCTGGCCAGCCTGGTGCATGACGACCATGACATTCTTGGCCGTATCGTACGCGACGAACTGACTGGAAATATCCAGGAACTGCTGATCGACTCAAAAACCCACGCACGCCAGCTGCGCCAGATTCTCGCTTCCATGATGCCAGAGATGAAGAACAAGGTAAAGGTTCACGACTCGATGCAGGAGAACCTTTTCGATGCCTATGGCGTGGAGAAGGCTTACGAAAAAGCATTGCGCCGCAAAGTCTGGTCGAAGAGCGGCGGCTATATAGTTGTTGATGAAACCGAAGCCCTGATCGCGATCGATGTGAACTCGGGCAAGTTTACCGGCAAGGGTGACCAGGAAGAGACGATTCTGCAAGTAAACCTGGAAGCGGCGGATACCATCGCCCAGCAATTGCGTCTGCGGGATATCGGTGGGATTATCGTGATCGACTTTATCGATATGCGGAGCCGCGAAAACCAGCGGAAGCTCGTGAACCATTTCAAGGATTTGCTCAAAAATGATCGTGCAAAGACCACCGTATCTCCGCTGAGCGATTATGGCCTGCTGCAAATGACGCGCAAAAGAGTCCGTCAGAGCCTCTCCAAGACCGTCTTTCGCAAATGCCCCTATTGTGTGGGATCGGGCTATGTTTTGTCTGAACAGCACATCTGGAAGAAAATCAAGTACGATATTCTGGACATGATCCAGGAGAACCAGGACATTCGCTCCTTGCGAATTACGGTCCACCCGAGCATTCGTGAATATCTGGAAGCAGAGATGTTAGAAGCCGCGCAGAGCCTGGCGAACTATGGGAATGTGCGCCTGAATATCGCGGACGATAAATCGTACCATTTGGAACAAGTAAGCATTGTAAAAGATTAAATACCAGTTATTTACATAGATGTATTGGCCGTTCCAAAAAGCCTGCCTAATTTCCGAAAAATTTGCTTGAGAATTGTCGGTCGAATCCGAGATAATTTCTACAGGTTCGCTTCGGCGAACCCCGAAAGGGGCGAAGATCCCCTCGCTCCTTTCTCATGTGACATGGTGACATGTTGCACACCCCCATGAGCCCCGTCCGTTTTCGGTCGGGGCTCAATTATTTGGGGCGGCTTCCCGCATCAATTCTGACTGAAGTCCTGCACATAAACATAGATGCCGTCCATCCACTGATCGGTGTCATTGTCACGCAGACAGATGACCGCCCAGGTGTCGGCGGGAATGGGATAGCCGAGTTCGATCCATCCTCGGCCTGTCGTTTCGGCAGACCAATTGTTCATGGTATAATTCCAGGCACCAAGATAGGCTCAGCGGGATATTGAACTGGCCTTGATTGTCTATTTCAACGGTCCCGAAATTACATTTCATGGTAATACCTTTCTTCGGGATGAAAAAGAGGCAGGTGGGCATAAGTAACAACAACCAATTCAAGATGTCAACACTGGACTCTCCTCGCTCGCTATTTAAAAATGTTGTGAATATTTACAAATGCTGAATACTTTCTTATACTTGCTGCATTTTTCCCAATGATCAAGTTAAATTATTGTTTTGACGCCCGCCTTGAGATTGCAGACGAGGGTCTTTATTGCCGTCCAAACTCGGGCCAAAGGGCTTGACAATTCGGTATGATCATTGGAAGATAAGCAGGCATGCGGGTTGGCGAATATATGCGGCGGCCCGCGGCTGGAGTAATGGTTTTTGTGGAAGGCAATATATAAAGTTTGGATTGAAACCTATACAAGGAAACGGGGAGAGAATCATGCAAGATCAGGAAAAACAAATACTGCAACAGGTGGCCCATACGATTCGTGGGCTGTCCGCGGACGCTGTGGACCGTGCCAATAGTGGCCATCCGGGCCTGCCGCTGGGTTGCGCGGAGATCGGGGCTTATCTTTATGGAAAGACCATGCGCCATAATCCGGACGATCCCAAGTGGCCGGGACGGGACCATTTTGTTCTTTCAGCAGGCCATGGCTCGATGCTGCTTTATTCGTGCCTACACCTGAGCGGTTATGATCTTTCGCTGGAAGACCTGAAAAACTTCCGCCAGTTGGAATCGCCGACACCGGGGCATCCGGAATATGGCGAGGCGCCCGGCGTGGAAACGACAACGGGGCCGCTGGGTCAGGGGCTCGCGAATGGCGTGGGTATTGCCTTGGCGAACAAAATGTCCGCAGCCCAGTTGGGTGCTTCCGAACTCCTGGACGGGCAGGTCTTTGTGCTGGCGGGTGATGGATGCATGATGGAAGGCATCACGAACGAAGCCGCTTCTCTCGCGGGGCATCTGAAACTGGACAATTTGACCGTGATCTACGACTCGAACGATATCTGCCTGGACGGTCCGACCAAAGAAACCTTTACCGAAGATACTCCGGCACGGTACAAGGCGCTGGGCTGGCATGTGGAGACGATTGACGGCAACGATCTTGACCAGGTCGAGCAGGCCATCGAGGCGGCGCGCGGTCGCACGGGTCAGCCGACGCTGATCGAGGCCAAGACGGTGATCGGGAAGTATGCTCCCCAGTCACAGGGCACAAGCGATGCCCATGGATCGCCCCTGGGTCAGGATGAAACCAAGGCGATGAAGAAGGCCATCGGTTTTCCCGAGGATGAACTTTTTTACGTGCCCGCCGAAGTCAGCAAGTACATGAGCGATCATAAATGCGCTTTGCTGAAAGGCGTTGAGGAATGGAAGAGTCGCTTTGACGAATGGGCGAAGGCCAATGCCGACAAGGCGAAAATGTGGGACTGCTTTATTAACAAGACCATGCCCGAAGATCTGGACAAGCAGATTCGCGAGCTCGATGTGAAGCCTGACCAGGCCGGCCGCAAGGGCTCGAACGCGGTGCTGCAGCTGCTGCATGACATTGTGCCTTTTCTCGTGGGCGGTTCGGCAGACCTCTCCGGTTCGGACAACACCATGATGAAGGCCAGCGGCCTGGTTTCGAGTTCGGATTATTCCCAGCGCAACATCAAGTATGGCGTGCGTGAATTTGCCATGGGCGCGATCAATACGGGTATCGCGTTGCAGGGTATGTTTCTGCCCTTCTGCGGAACCTTCATGACCTTTTCCGACTATATGCGTAACGCGATCCGCCTGGCGGCGCTGACGAATGTGAAGGTGGTTTATCAGTTTACCCACGACAGCATCTTCCTTGGCGAAGACGGCCCGACGCATCAACCCGTCGAACACCTGGCGGCGCTGCGCGCGATCCCGAACCTGCTGGTCTTTCGTCCGGCGGATACGAATGAAGTCAAGGCGGCCTGGAGCGTGATTCTGCGTGAGGCGGTGGGTCCGTCAATGTTGGCGCTGACCCGGCAGGGCCTGAAGGACCTGGAAGAAACCAACGTGCCCACTGCGGAAGGCGTTGGCAAGGGTGGCTATATCCTGAAGAAGGAGAGCAAGGACGGCCAGATCGACTACTGCCTGATGGCGACTGGCTCGGAAGTGGCGCTGGCGCTGGACGTGGCGAAGGAACTCGAGGGCGAGGGCAAGTCGGTCCGCGTGGTTTCGATGCCCTGCATGGAAATCTTCGACCGCCAGAGCCCGGAATACCAGGACTCGGTGCTGGGCGAAGGCGTGGGACAGTACTGGTCGATCGAAGCCGGCGTGAGCATGCCCTGGTACAAATACATCGGTCGCAATGGTCACACCGTTTGCGTGAACAGCTTCGGCCGCAGTGCACCGGCCAAGGAAGTGGCGCGCACCTTCGGCTTCACCAAGGAGCAGATCGTCACGCGAATCAAGACGACGAAATAAAGGCTGTCATAATCCAACTCATCAAAAATCGTCGCCTGGTAAGCGGGCGACGATTTTTTTTATCTTGTCGGTGCAAATACTTGAATGGAAAGTAATGAAAGAAAGCCTTTACCCTTTCGCAATAACGTAACCCTGCTTCCCGGGTGCACGACATAAATAGGGGGCTGAGTTAATCTGAAGCAACGAACCGAAGAGTTTTCTGAGTAATGCAAATGCTTTTTCATCTTCAGGGCCAAGGGCCCG
>CAYWYC010000289.1:0-5866 GCA_964462565.1 uncultured Candidatus Sumerlaeota bacterium
ACTCTTCGCTTCGTTGCTTCAGATTAACTCAGCCCCCCATTTATGTCGTGCACCCCCAGGCAATTCCACGGCTCATATATCTTGAAAAACGAGGGATTTTGTGGGATATTTATTATCCAAATTTGCCCTCAGGGCGGAAATTCAGCAAGGCCAGGCACATTGAAAAAGAATAATATACGCGTTGAAAAACTTCTCATGGGCAATGAGGCAATCGCCCGCGGCGCTTATGAATATGGCGTAACCGTGGCCTGCGGGTATCCCGGTACGCCCTCTACCGAAATTCTCGAAGCCGTCAGCCAATACAAAGACGATATATATTGCGAATGGGCGCCCAATGAAAAGGTGGCGCTCGAAGTGGCCGCCGGTGCGAGCCTGGCCGGCGCGCGGTGCATCGTGACGATGAAACATGTGGGCCTGAACGTGGCAGCCGATCCGCTGATGACGCTTTCCTATATCGGAACGGAAGGGGGCTTGGTGATCTGTGTGGCCGATGATCCCGGTATGCATTCCTCCCAAAACGAACAGGACACACGCAACTATGCGCGCTTCGCCAAGATTCCGATCTTCGAGCCTTCCGACTCCCAGGAAGCCAAGGAATTTGTGGGCATGGCCCTGGAGGTCAGCGAAAAATTTCGCACTCCCGTGATCCTGCGCTCCACAACGCGCATCAGCCACAGCCGCAGCCTGGTGGAAATGCGTGAACGCATGGAGTTGGACCGCGAAATCGCATTCATCAAGGATCCGCCGCGGCATGTACCGATTCCCGTGTGGGGTCGGGTGATGCGCAAGAACGTGGAAGACCGCCTGGGCCGGATGCAGGAAGAGGCCTGCCAGTCTCCCGCTAATCGTGTGGAATTGCGTGATCGCGATCTGGGCATCATCACTTCCGGTATGGCTTATCAGTATGTGCGCGAGGTTTTCCCAAACGCGTCGGTGCTGAAACTGGGCTGGTCCTATCCCTTTCCCGACGACCTGATGGGCGCCTTCAATGACGAGGTGGAGGATGTTCTTGTTGTGGAAGAAGGCGACGATATGCTGGAGCAGCGTGCCTGGGTGGTTGGCTTGTGTCCCGAAGGCCGGGCCTTTGTGCCGGGAATCGGCGAACTCTCCACCTCGGTCCTGCACATGGCGCGCCAGGAGATGGAAACCGAATTCAGCGGACCCGTAGAAGTGGATGAGAACGACTACTATCCCCTGACCTCATGCCGACCGGTGGCCGAGGCGGAGGACCTCCCGGGCCGTCCGCCCGTGCTCTGTCCGGGCTGTCCGCATCGGGGCATTTTCTACGGCCTGGGCAAGTATGATGTCGTCGTGACCGGCGATATCGGCTGTTATAGTCTGGGCGTCTTTCCCCCACTGAACCGGACGGATGTAATTCTTTGCATGGGCGGTGGTGTGACCTTGGCCCACGGCATCCAGAAGGCCGGAGAAAAACGGAAGGCCGTCGGCATTGTGGGAGACTCGACCTTCTTTCATTCAGGCGTCACGGGACTCATGGATATCGCCTACAACGGCGGCAGTTCGACGATCATCGTCGTGGATAACCGCACCACGGCCATGACGGGCCATCAGGATCATCCGGGTACCGGCCGAACCCTGATGGGGACGGATGCGCCGGTGCTGTCGATTGAAGATATCGGCAAGGTCTGCGGGATCAAGCGCGTGCGGACGGTGAACCCCTACGATATCGATGAAACGATCCGCGTGCTTGGCGAAGAGATCGCGGCGGATGAAGCATCACTCATCGTCTCGCGAGCACCATGTCCGCTGCATGAACGAAAGCGCCTGGGTGAAGTGCGCGAAATTATCCCGGAGAAATGCAAGAACTGCCGGCTCTGCCTCAAACTGGGCTGTCCGGCAATCGAGGCCGGCAAGGAACACCCGACGATGAACCCGCACCTCTGCGCCGGCTGCGGACAATGCCAGCAGGTTTGCAAGTTCGGGGCGATTGTGGAAAGCGAAGAATAATATCAGTCCCCGAAAAGGGAACTCTCATTCCAATAAAAAAAGGCGGAGCAACGTGGCGAAGGAAGACGCAGTTCTGGTGGGTGTGGGTGGTCAGGGAATTTTGCTGGCCAGTGAGATACTGGCGCAGACGGCGATTATCAGCGGCCACCGCGTAAAAACTAACGAAACCCACGGCATGGCCCAGCGGGGTGGTTCGGTGATCGCTCATGTGCGCTATGGCGATGCCGTGCACAGCCCCATGGTAACGGAAGGCCGCGCGAATGTGCTGGCGTCCTTCGAGAAAATCGAAGCCTTGCGCTACGCCCACTATCTCGCGTCCGACGGCGTGGCGGTGGTTTCCACCCAGCAAATCATCCCCGTATCCGTATCATCGGGCCAGGCCACTTATCCGGAAGATGCCGACGAAAGGCTGGACGCCGTATTCGGAAAGCGCCTGCTCAAGATCGACGCCATCGAAATCGCCCGAGCCCTGGGCAACTCCAAGGCGGCCAATGTGGCGCTCATGGGCGCGGTATCCATGCAACTGAGCCTGCCGCTGAAAGCCTGGGAAGAAGCCATCGCCGAATGTGTGCCGGAACAGTTTCGCGAGTTGAACCTGGAAGCCTTTCGCAAAGGACGTGACTCCGTCTGAGCATCTCGATAATCTCCAGCCTGCGCCGCTAAAGACAAACCACCCGGCCCAAACCCTCACACGATCACACAAAACCCAATCGCCTCTATGTCATCTTGCGATCCAGTGTCCGGTATTGGATCGCCTCGGCCACATGAGAAGAAAAAACAGACTCCGCCGATTCCAAATCTGCTATCGTCCGCGCCACTTTCAGAATGCGGTTATAACTGCGGGCGCTCAGACCCAGGCGGTCCATGGCATTTTCCAGCAGGCTGAAGGCCGAACCGTCAATCGCGCAGAACTTTTTCACGTGCCGGTTCTGCATCTGGGCATTGCAGTGCAGGCCCCTCATGCCCCGGAAACGCTCCGTCTGAATCGCCCGCGCCGCCTCCACCCGTTGCCGGATGACCGCGCTCGATTCGCCGCCATCAGCGTTTTGCAAATCCCGAAACTGTACCGTCGGCACTTCGATATGCAGATCGATCCGATCCATCAGCGGCCCGCTCAGACGTGAACGGTATTTCTGAATCTGGTTATGGGCGCAGGTGCACTCATGGCGATCATCCATCAGGTAACCGCAGGGACAGGGGTTCATCGCCGCGCAAAAAAGAAAACGCGCCGGAAAGGTCAGCGTCATGGCCGAACGTGAAACCGTCACCTGCCCGTCCTCCATCGGCTGGCGCAAGGTCTCCAGCGTGGTCCGCGACAATTCAGCCACCTCGTCCAGAAAAAGCACCCCGTTATGCGCCAGGCTTACCTCGCCCGGTTTCGGAATACTGCCCCCACCCACCAGGGCCGTCTGGGAAATCGTATAGTGCGGCGCTCGAAAGGGCCGCGTGGCAATCAGCGCCTTGCCCTTTTCCATCAGCCCCGCGATGCTGTGCACCTTCGTGGTCTCGATGCTTTCGTCCAGAGTCATGGCCGGCAGAATCGTCGGAAAGCGCCGCGCCAGCATCGTCTTGCCGCCACCCGGACTTCCCAGCAGCAGAATATTATGGCCGCCCGCCGCCGCCACTTCCATCGCCCGCTTGGCATGGGCCTGGCCCTTCACCTCGTTAAAATCTTCCTCGTATTCCTGATAATTCCGAAAAATCGCCTCACGATCCACTTGGTGCGGCGTAAGTGTTTCTTCTCCCGCAAAAAACTTGAACGCCTGCAAAAGACTCTCCACGGCAATTACATCGATGCCCTCCACCATGGCCGCCTCGTTGGCATTGACCGCCGGCAGCACCACCCCCGTCAGCCCGCTCTTCCGTGCCGCCGACGCAATAGACAAGGCTCCCGGAACATCCCGCGTCTTCCCGTCCAGGCCCAGTTCCCCCACGATCGTGTACTGCCGCAGCAATTCCGGCGCAAAGAAGCCCTCCGCCGCCAGCTGCCCCAGCGCCATCGGCAAGTCCAGCGCCGAACCTTCTTTGCGCAAGTCCGCCGGCGCCAGATTGATCACGATCTTGTTGGAATTCAGCCGAAATCCCGAGCTGATCAGCGCCGAACGCATACGATTGATCGATTCCTTGATCGCCGGATCCGGCAGTCCCACAATCTCAATGCTGGCCGTCATGCCCTGGTGCGCATCCACCTCGATATCAATCGGAATCGCCTCGACACCCTGAAGCACATGGCTGATAATACTGGCAATCATAAGCACTCTTTCATTTTCCAAACCACAGTTTACTGAAGCCATATCCTGCCCTAGAAAGTTCTCCGAGTCAAGCAAGTCGCCTCGAGAATCCGGATATATTCTGGATTTTCCGCCTGCTCTGTGTTATTGCCAATATCCGTCTGCAAAACGGAACAAAATCAACCATATATTGTCTCGATACGAGCAGACAGAATCGGTCTTTTTTCAAGGGGGAGTTTTTTATGAAATCAGGGAAAGCACTTGTGTGGATCTTAATCGTCTTGGCCGGATTTTTTCTGGCCATAATCGCCGCGGGAATCGGCCTCTATATATCCCTGCAAAGGGACAGCGAATGGTATTGCAGCCCGACGACGGAAAGGCGCGATGCCGCCGATCGTTTTGCAAAAATGATCAAACTCGCGCCCCCGCCGCCCCCACCGGCCACGCCTTACGACTTCAGCCAGATCAAACTCGAAAAAACCACAGGCACTTATACGGTTCAGTATCCTTTCGCCCCCCACGATCTCACCAGCACCGTGCCCGACCAGATCCATGTCCTGGACACGACGACCAACGAGAATGAAGAGAACATTCCCGGCATCATTCGCGTAAAGGCTCTGGCCACGGCCTGGATCACGGAATTGCCCGAAGACCAGAAAGATTCGGACTATCCCTATGTGCGTCCGGAGCCGGTGGTGTTTCATCCCGACGGCAGCCCCATGGATAAGGACGAAGGCAAGAAACTCATGAAAAGAATTTCCTCCGGCATGCAGCCCGATCATCATGAATTTATTGTCGTGATGGATTTCGAGAATATTCTCGAACCCAAGATTCTGGGCTACGGCCTTTACGATGCCGCCACAAAGCGCGCCCTTACCGGTGGCTACAGCTGGCAAAGCAAGGTGAATAACCAAAGTTCATACGTGAATTTCAATATGAGAAACTGGCGCAGCGCCCCGGCCTGGTTGCGCGTGGACATCGCCTATGGCCCGCCTGTGGTCAAGGAGCTGCCCATGGATAATACCAAGACGGTGAACTTTGGCGATTTCCAGTGCCAGTTTGTCGAAATGTTTGCGGGCAATCCCAACAGCTGGTCCAGCGGCGGCGGATCGGGTGGAGTGAAAAAGGCGACGATACAATTCAAAGAAGAGGATAACCAGACCTGCATTCTTATATATTTCAGCCCTGAGGCCGAACGCTGGAAACCCACCGTCGAAGTCTTGACCACCGATGGCAAGGTGCACGACGCCGGGGGCAATCGCGTGGGGGATGTCATGAAAAGCACCACCTTCTATCGCGTCAAACTCGAGGACATCAAGAGCATCCGCATCGTCCATCGGCCCAATGTCTATCGCTGTATGATCCCCGTCATCAGCTCGCCAGGCATGCCCGAAGAAAACAGCCAGGTCGATAACCTCTTCGACGTCCGCGTTCCCTACATCCGATTCAAAAGCAAATGGGAATTCGACGATATCCACAACATCCTGCTTGTTGCCAATACCAGTTACAAAAACATCAATTCCCCTGAAATCCCCGACACCGAATTTCCCATGGAGTTTCACAACGTCACCGTCGAGGAACTCTATCGCAAATATGTGTCCTATTACCCCGATCCCGTCACACTAAGCGTGGACGAAAAAGATTCCCGAATCACCATCAGCAAACCC
>CAYWYC010000290.1:0-3655 GCA_964462565.1 uncultured Candidatus Sumerlaeota bacterium
CCTAAATCATCAGGTCGCGATTTTTTTCGTTTTCCAGAATGGCCCGGGCCAGCTTTTCATCCACACGAATGCGTTCGACGAGAGCATCGGCGCTGGGGAATTTGCGTTCCTCGCGGATGCGTTCGATAAAATAGATGCGCATGGTTTTGTCGTAGAGCGAGCCGTTTTCGTAGTCGAAGAGAAAGACTTCCGGGCGATATTCAGTACCGGAAAAGGTCGGGCTCGAACCCACGTTCATCATGCCGCCATAAACATCACCCGTATCGGGCAGAGCGGCGAAGACGGCATAGACCCCGGAACCCGGCAGCGCGAACTTTGTATCAAAATCCAGGTTGGCCGTAGGAAAGCCGAGCTTGCGCCCGCGTCCGAAGCCGTGGATGACGGGGCCTTCGAGTTCGTAGGGCCGTCCGAGCATTTTCATGGCTTCCTTCATGCGACCGTCGTTGACAAATTCGCGAATGCGCGTGCTGCTGATGGTCCATTCTTCCTCGAACACGGGCGGCAGGATTTCCACCTCGAAACCCTTGTGCCGGGCGATCTCGCTGAGCCATTGGTTGGTGCCCAGGCCATCCTTGCCAAACCGAAAATCAAAACCCACGATCAACTTGTCGATGGCGAATTGCCCGATCAGGACCTTGTCGATAAAGCGCTCGGGCGACTGGTCGGCAAAGGCAGTCGTGAATTCCGGGGCAATGGTCAGGTCCACGCCCATCTTTTCGAATATTTCCAACTTGCGCCTGTGCGACATGAGAAAGCGCGGCACATAGGCCGGAGCCAGCACGCTCAGCGGGTGGTTGGAAAAGGTGAAGACGATGCCCGTGCCGTCCGCACCGGCTTGTTCGCGTACGCGCTGAATGAGGCCCTGATGGCCGCGATGGACACCATCGAAGACCCCTGCCGTCATCACACGCGGATGGGGCGATTTATCCGGCTTGAAGGAATCCAAATCTCGAATAATCTGCATCGCTTTTCTGGCTTGCTTTCTATGCGGTCCCTTTTAGTTCCAGCTCAATTCAAACCACTCGTCCACCTGGGCGTGCCATTTGCGCGCGGCAGACCCATAGTTCATGGCTATTTCCAGATAGCCCGAACTGCCCCAGTAGAGCAGGGGATGGTTGATAGGCACGGCGGCAAAATGGGGAGCGATGCCCTGGATGAGATGGCCGTGAAAATTCAGCATCAGCTTTTCCGGGTTTACCTTGTCGGGGATCATCTCGGGTTTGATATTGGTCATCAGGTTGCCAAAGGAATCGATATAAATGATGCGCCCTGAAATGCTGTTGTCCTCGGCTTTCACGCTTTGGATGGGCGGAATGGTCACCGCCTTTTCCAGTTTTTTGCCGAAGTCCTCAAAGTCGTGCCCCGCGGCCAGATGTCCCGCAGCAGGCGAAAAAACGTCGCGACCATGAAAGGTGGTGCTCTGGTTTTGGAGCATGAGTTTCTGATTTTCGATAACGAGAAATTCCCAGCCACTGCTTTCCTCCATCACATAAGACAGCAGCCCGTTATTGGGCGCGATAAAATAATAATCGTCGTTACGCGCGATGAGCGGATGGCGCTCGGTACCGACTCCGGGATCGACCACACAAAGGAAAATGGAGCCCTTGGGGAAATATTTCCAGTTGATATGCAGCATAAACGCCGCTTCCTGCACCGACTGATGGCGCACGCGATGGCACAGGTCCACGATCTGGGCCTGGGGACATACCGAAAGGATCACGCCTTTCATCGTTCCGACAAACCAGTCGGACTCTCCCATGTCGGTCATCATCACGATAAGCGGGGGATCGGCTAGTTTCGGCATAATTGCACCTCTTCCAATCTTTTGTTTTATCGGCCTTCCAGGATTTTCGGAATTCCTAACTTAACGCCGGAGGCGTTTCCCTGAAAGGGTTTCCCTGTTTTTCATTGCACGTCAAACTGCTTTTCCAGGTATTTCTCCACCTGTCCCTCGGCGTCAAGCGCTTCCACGCGAAACCGATGAGCACCCTGGTTTTGTATCGGAATGGCCAGGCGGTCTTCCGTGGTCTTGCGATTCATAAGAACCTGTCCCGAATCGAGGGCCGTCAGTTCCACGCGATAAACGCGCTTGCCCGACGCCGGAGGCAGCGCCGTCCACCAGGCCATAAAAAAATCCTCTTCGCCCGAAACAAGCGTTTCCGATTCAGGCATCAGCCAGCGCATTTCCTGAACGGCGGGCAAAGTCGATTCGGCCAGGGGATTTGAATCCGGATCCTCCGGGATGGCCGATGTGGACGAACCATTTTCCGGACTGACGGGATTTTCAGTCTGGGGACTTTCGTTTCCACCCCTTATGCGCGGCATAATCACAATCACGGCTGCGGCGATCGTGATGAGCAACAATACAAGCGTTCCAAAAATCGCCGCCTTGTTCGTGGCCGGGCGCACCATCTGCTCGGCGCGGTCATCCTGTGCGGCTGGAGCGCCTGCCTCATGAGGCGCCAGGTCGCGATCCAGGGGCGCGGTGACTTCCGCGGAAGGCAGATCAGGGCGAATGGGCTCGTCGGCTTCCTGTTCCTTTTTGTCTGTGGAACTGCTGTGTTCCGGTTCGATCACCGGCGCCGTCTCTTCCGGCTCGGCCTGCATCATGGCTGATGGGACTTTGGTTTCCGTCGGATGGGAAGATGCCGTGGGCTGGCGCGTTTTCACCGTCGGGTCCAGACCGATGGGACGTCCCGCCTCGGGAAAAATCTGCGTATAGGGAAGGCTCGATATGGGACGCAGCGCCTTGCTCAGTTCCCGGTGAAATTCCATGGCCGATCCCTGGCGCACGTGCATATTCTTGTTCAGGGCCTTCAGAAGAACGGCGTTCATCTCCTCGGGCAGCATGGGATTCACGTCGCAGGGGGCCTTGGGCTGTTCCGATACGTGCTTGTAGATCAGCGTGGCCACTTCTCCATCAAAAACCAGCCGGCCCGTCAGGATATGATAGACCACACAGGCCAGCGCGTAAAGGTCCGTCTGCGCCGATACCGACTCACCCTTGATCTGCTCGGGAGCCATGTAATAGGGCGTGCCCATCATGGAACCCGATGTGGTGAGGGCCGTTTTGTCGGAAAGATGAGCGATGCCGAAGTCCATCACCTTGACCGTCTGGTCGTGTGTCGTGATGACAATATTGGCCGGCTTGATGTCGCGATGAACCACGTCCTTGGCATGGGCCGCCGAAAGTCCCGAGCAGACCTGCTCCACGATGCGCAAAATGTCGGACACGAAAAGATTGGTGTGTTCGGCCTGAAGGAATTTGTTCAACGGCTGCCCATCGACAAATTCCATCACGATATAGGGCCGGTCTTCAGAATGGACGTCATAGATGGCGACAATATTGCTATGGGCAACCTGGGCGCAGGTACGGCCCTCGCGGATGAAGCGGGTGAGAAATTCCTCATTTTCCATGACCGCGTCGGAAGGTACCTTGATGGCGACGGTGCGGTCCAGGTTCAACTGCCGCGCCATATACACACGTCCCATGCCTCCCGCTCCCAGCAGGCTCAGGATTTCATAGCGTCCATCGATAACCGCGCCCTTGTAAAATTCTTTCATGCCCATATCTTTCCATGCAGCCGCACATTGCCTGCACCCCTATTATTTATCGTTCAAATGCCTCCTCATGTCAATTCATGAATCGAAAAGG
>CAYWYC010000290.1:3755-5849 GCA_964462565.1 uncultured Candidatus Sumerlaeota bacterium
AGGGGGAAACATTATCGTAAAGGCGTTGTCCACTTAAATGCATGGAAGAAAGAGGCAGGAATGACAAAATTGACAGGCAAGGCGCGAAAATTTCTGCGCGGAGAAGCCCATCATCTGGATCCCGTGGCCAAAATCGGAAAAAACGGCGTGACTCCTGCCGTGATCGAGGCCATCGACCAGAACCTGAAAGACCATGAATTGATCAAGGTCAAGTTTATCGACTTCAAGGATTCGAAGGACGAAATCTGCGAGACGATCATGGAAGAAACCAAATGCGAACAGGTCGGCCTGATCGGCAATATCGCCATCTTCTTCCGCCAGAACGAAGATCCCGACGAGCGCAGGATCAAATTGCCTTCATGATTAACTCCCTCCCCAGCAATCAACCCGCGTAGAAAGGTGGAAGGGCCTTGGCAGATATACCCGAACTCGAACGAAACAGCATCTACGGCGAAATTGAAACGCTGATTCGAGCGCGCTATCCTTTGCTCTATGTGATTTCCTGGGAAGAAAACCGGGTCATGGCCGAACTCAGCGACATCGGCGCGCGGCTCGGCAAGCAGGTCTATACCTGGAACATCAACGACGGACTCAGCGCCTACAACACCGGCATCGGCGTGGCTCCCGATCCCAAGCGCGGGACCAAGGACCCCCTCATTGTCCTGCGCGAAATTTCGCAGACCACCGATCCCTCGATTTTCGTGCTTAAGGATTTTCATCGCTACATCAAGGAATCACCCATCAGCCGCGGCCTGCGCGATCTGGCCGACCGCCTGCGCAGCACCTATAACAGCGTTGTTCTCCTGTCGCCCACGGTGGAGATTCCACAGGAACTCGAAAAAGATATCACCATTATCGATTACCCCCTTCCGGGTCGCGAGCAGATTCGCGAGCTCGTGAACCAGGTAGCCAGTGACGTCCAGGGCGGCAGCGGGCTCGAGGTGGACCTGTCCAACGGTGGAGAAGAGGCGATTGTGAATGCCGCTATCGGCCTGACCCTGAACGAGGCGGAGAACGTCTTTGCCAAGACCCTGGTATCCACAGGACGGCTGAGTGTGCACGAGGTGCCGCTCATCTTTTCCGAAAAAAAGCAAATTATCCGCAAGACCGGCCTGCTGGAATACGTGCAAATGCGCGAGGATATTCGCGGAGTGGGCGGCTTGGACCAGCTGAAACACTGGGTCTCTCAAAGGCGCATGGCATTCGGCCCCAAGGCCCGCAAATTCGGCCTGCCCGTACCCAAGGGCGTGCTGATACTGGGGGTGCAGGGCTGCGGAAAAAGTATGTGCGCCAAGGCCGTTCCCGCGCTCTGGCAGGTGCCCTTGCTACGCCTGGACATGGGCCAACTTTTCGGCAGCCTCGTCGGCAGCAGCGAGCAAAACGTGCGCCGGGCCATCCAACTGGCCGAATCGGTGCAGCCGGTGATTCTATGGATCGACGAAATCGACAAGGGTTTCAGCGGACTCGACAGTTCGTCCTACAGCGACGCCGGAACCACCTCGCGCGTCTTTGCCACGATCCTGACCTGGCTCCAGGAAAAATCGTCCGCCGTATTTGTCATCGCCACGGCCAACAATGTCGAAGTCCTGCCGCCGGAACTCTTGCGCAAGGGACGCTTTGACGAAATCTTTTTCGTGGATCTTCCGGACCAGGCGGAACGCGAAAGCATCTTCAAAATCCATATCGCCAAACGCAAGCGCAAGCCCGAGAAATACGACATTCCCGCACTGGCGAAAGAGGCCGAAGGCTTCAGCGGCGCGGAAATCGAGCAGGCTGTGATTGCCGCCCTCTTTCACGCCTTCACCGAAAAACACGACATCACCACCAAGCATATCATGGCCGCCATTCAGGAAACCGTACCCCTCTCACGCATCATGGACAAGGAAATCCAAATGCGCCGCGACTGGGCCCAGGGCCGCACCAGACCCGCAAGCTGAAACAACTCTTTCCTACGCAAGAATGCATCGCACTCTTATAGCGAATCTCGAAAGTCTTTCTGCCAAATAAAAGCCGCGAGATTCTGCAAAAGGTCAAAAGCACCATTTCTCGGGCTTCAGAGCCGCCCATGCAAAAAGAATACTCGAATAACTTTCG
>CAYWYC010000291.1:0-5841 GCA_964462565.1 uncultured Candidatus Sumerlaeota bacterium
CTTTTTTGTCGAGGACCTTCAGCCCTCTTTTATTAAATTCTGCCTGAACCCAGGACGATGCCCTGGCTGGTATGTCTCGCACCTTTGGTGCGAAAAAAAGGCCATACGTTTGCAGCACAATTTCCGGATTCGCACCTTTGGCGAAAAAGAGGACCAATGCGTTTTTCAGAGGCATTCAGAATTTCCGGGAAATCCTCTGATAAAATGCCCGCGCCCCCCCATTTATGTCATGCACGCCCTACCGCCTCCGAAACACCTATTTGCCTTGCGGGATTTTGTGCGGGTTGCTATCCTGTATAAGGAGCATAAGAACATGCACGACTGACAAAAGCCTTTCTTATGTACCCCTTTGTATATGGAACCCATGGAGAAGAGATGAACAACATGCATAAACCGTATTTCCGAAAAATAAAAAATCAAACTGCCGCGCGCGCCGCGACTCTCAAGCGCTCGAAAGCCATCCGGACAGGTGGAATGATCCTGCTGGCGGTGGTGGCCTTCGCGCTTATCTGCGGTATCGCCTGGTCCGCTCCGGACATGGCGGGCAAGCAGCTGGCCCAGCCCAACCAGGATGAACTGCGCAAACTAAACCAACTGCTCGAAGGCTATCCCGAACCGATGTATTATCCGGTCACGGTGATATCCGATGAACTGGCAAAGAATGAGATTTTCCACCGCGACCTGCTGCGCGATTATTTTCAGATCTCTTTCCTTCTGAAAAGCGACCAGCCCGAGAAGGCCCTGGAACTTTTTGAGAAATATCCCGACCGAACGAAATGGCCCTCCCGCATGTGGTTGCTGGAGATCAGCGTTTTGAAGCAGATGTTCAAGTTGGATGCGGCCATCTCACGGGCCAATGAACTGCTTATGGCGCGTCCCGATTACATCGACGGCTATATCGCCCTTGCCGACCTTTATTCGCTGAAAGGCAATCGCGAACAGGCCATCGAAACCCTCAACAAGGCCCGTAAGGCCGCGCCGCAAAGTTACATGGTCCTGCAAAACCTCCATCGCCACTACAGCGCCGTCTATCGCACTACCCGATCCGCAGAAGAGCGGGAAGCGGTATTGGAAAAGCTCGCCGATGTATGCGCGGCAATCGTGGAAGCAAAACCCGGACGGCCTTCCGCGCCATATCTCAAGGTCCTTGCCTACATCCGCAGCGAGCAAGGCAAACTGGACGAAGCCATCGAGCACATGGAAAAGATCACCCATCTCCTCTCGCGGGATATTGAAAATTATATCGAACTCACCCAGTTCCTTTTCCAGCGAGACGCCAAGGATTATGAGACTGTGGAAGACGTCCTGACACGCGCCTCAATTGTCGATCCGAACAACAAGCGTCTGGTTCAGGAAGTTCAGAACCTGTTCATCCGCCAGGGCGTTCCCGAAAACATCATCGACTTTTACAAGCGCCTGGCCGAAGAATACCCCGGTCGCAGTGATTTGCAACTGCGCTATGCCCTGGCCCTGATCACCCATTCGCGCGACGAAAAAGCGATCGAAGTCCTGCACAAGTCTCTCCAATACCATCCCCTCGACGCCAAAAGCTGGCTGGTTCTGGCCCGCACATTGGCCAAGCTGAATCGCGAGGCCGAAGCCACTGAAGCCCTGGAACGCTACCTGGCGGTATCCGATAGCGATCCCGACACACTCGTCGAAATCATCCGCATCCTGCTGGCCTTTGGTTATTACGAAAAAGCGGCCGAACACCTGGGCGACCTTCAGGCGGCAGCGCCCGAAAATCCCGAAGCCCGTGATCTGGAAATCCAGATTTATCGGCAGATCGGCGACTATGAGGGCTTGGCCCGACGCCTCAAAAGCGCCATTGCCGATAATCCGGAAAAACCCGGCCTTTATGGACTTATGGTCGAAGCCCTTATGGAACTCGACCGGCTCGACGAAGCCATGCCCTATCTCGAAATGGGCCTCCAGTCTGTGCCCGAAGACGAAAAAGGCCTGATCCAGGAAATGAAAATCCTGGCCTATCAGAGCATGGACAAGTATGACACCGCTATTCAGACGGCACAGAAAATGCTCGACCAGGAACCCATGAACTGGCGCATCCAGCTCATGCTGATTTCTCTCTACCAGAAAACGAACCAACTCGACAAAATGCAGAAATCGCTGGACGATCTGCTGGCCAAACACCAGGCCGACGCGGAAGTTCAGTATCAGGTGGCCATGATCCAATGGGAACAGGAAAACTTTGACCAGGTCGAAACATCCCTGCGCAAGGCCATTGAACTGGATCCGAATTACGCCGAGGCGCTGAACTCGCTGGGCTACCTCTATGCCGAACAGAACGAAAACCTGAACGAAGCCTTGAAACTGGTAGAAAAAGCCCTGATGCTGAAGCCCAATGCGCCCCACATGCTGGACAGCCTGGGATGGATCCATTATCGCATGGGCCAGTTTGACAAGGCCGTGAAATATCTGGAACTGGCAGCCCAAAGCGAACAAAACGATCTGACAGTTTTGGAACATCTCGGCGACGCCTACCAGAAACTGGGACGCAAAAAGGATGCAGTGGACTATTGGCGCAGGGCCTTGCAGGAAGCATCCAAAGACGAAGAAAAGAATCGTCTCGACGAAAAAATCCGCAGGCATTCGGATTAAGTTCCCTGCCTTCAAGCGCCTTCTTATCTGCCTCAGATTTTGCACATATTGTCCACACCGCCTGTGCAATGTAAAGCAAAATTGCTTTATGTTGCAGATTTTGCTTTACTTAAGCTAAATTGTTCCGATAAAGTTAGAGTGTGGTGTAAGTATGAGCAGGTTTTGGCGCATATTTGCCCAGCAATGAACGATCCTGCCCATTCTTTGATTTTGTGGTGGGAAGACGCTTCCGGTACCTTTTGATGCATTATTTTGCGGAACGTCATTCTCGAAGGAGGGTTTCTCAATGGAACACCTGCCGACAAGCAGTGTACGTGGAAATTTTGCGGATGTTCTGAATCTCGTTGTCAATGAACGCAAGCAGGTGGTCTTGCAGCGCTATGGTAAGGATGTAGCCGCCATTGTGCCTTTGGAAGATCTGGAAGCGCTGAGGGATCTGGACTTGCTGTCCGACGAAACATCCAGCGCCGCCGAATCGACTGAATCGGATTCCGGCACAGCTTCAGATCGCAGCGCAGACTTCTGGGAACAACTGGAATCCGAACTGATCTGATTCCTCCCGCCTTCTCTGTTGCGCTCCCCTTTTGCTACCCTTGCTTTCCTCCATTGCGTTAAGCGCCAAGATCAAGCTCTCTGCGAAACGCCGTCGCCAGATTCGTGGCCACCGGATTTTGCGGATCCAACTGGAACGCTTTTTCCAGAGCCTGTCTTCCGTCAGCCCACTTTTCCTGCTGCAGGACACTGGCGGCCAGGAGCGTATAATAAGACGTATGATAGGTGTTTAACGCGATCGCTTTTCGGCAATAAGACTCCGCTTCATCAAAACGCTCCAATGCCATCAGGCAGCGAGCCGCACTGATCAAAGCCGCATCATCCTCTTCTCCGCCGGCCTTGAAGTATTTCTCATAATGCTCCAGGGCTTCCGCTGGATTTTGCTTCCCAAGAGCCTGATCGCCTTTCACTTTTTCCAAAAGGCCATCCTGTCCCGCCGACTCCATCGCTTCCGTCAGAATAGATGCTCCCTTATCCTGTCCGCCCTCGGCCATGGCCGAGGCAATCGCCCCAAGCAGAGGCCAGGCCCTAGCGCCGGAACTCTCGACATGGATCTGCTTCCGCCGCGAAGAAGGACGGTTAAAGACTCCCGGCCAAATCTCCCGCATGTGCCGGCACAATGCCTCAATCCGATGCACATAGCAATGCTCCGACAAGACCCGCCGCCGCGCCTTTTCCGACATGGCCTGCCGCTTTTCGGGTTCACGCGTAAAACGCTCCACCAATTCCAACGCTTCCTCATGCGAATGAAAAACCGCCACCTCCTCCTCGGTAAAGAGATCCTCCACACAGGGCCGCCAGTCACTCAGCACAAAGCCTCCACAGGCGGGCACATCAAAAAGACGCTGGGTGACGCTGTTGATATTTTGGAAGTGACTGATGGATAATTGGATTTCGGCCCGACCGTATAGCCCCGGCAATCTCTCATAAGGAACGGACGGATGGCACTGCTCCTTCGGCAGAAAATTTTCCCAGCCCTTACCCCATACATGCAAGCCATGGCCGGCCAGTTTAAGAGCCAGAGCCTTTCGATTTTCCCCCGATGCTCCATGTGAGATCATTTCTGAAAGAAAGGGAATCGCCTTGTCCAGCAATGCACGCTCTTCATCCGAAGCCCCATCCCGCTGCTTCAGAAGCCACCCCCGCGCCGTTTCATTCGGGCCGGATTGGTCCAGAAGATATTGCCGCCCCTCCTCGATCAGGGACTGCAGAAAGCCCAGCTTCGACGCAGACTCATCGCCCAGTTGCGCATCCAGCAAACGCCGATTTTCTTCGACCAGATTTTCATGCAGGTTGCCAATGTAGGCCAGGGAGTATGGGGACGACGCCCTGGAGGCATCCTTCCCATAAACGTAAAAATTCGTTCCCAGCGGCAAATGCATAATATTGGCGTAGCCCATTTCGCTAATTTTGCCCAGCTGAGATTCATCGTAAGAAGCGATAAGCGACCAGGCGGATTGGGGTGGAATGGCGCGCACCATATTGCGGCCCGCCACATCGGTCAGCCAGGAAACAAGCGGAATCCCTTCCGCCTCGGCAATCCCCGAGAAATAGCCGCTGAATCCGACAGCATCCTGATTGATGAACAGCATGAAGTGCGGAGCGAATTTCATGATCCGATCGATACGCGCTCCGGCGTCAGCGTCCTTGCCCTCGAATCGCAGCGCCATGCCCGACTTCTTGTATGCCAGTTCCAAAACCTGATGCCCCAGGGCGCGCATGGCCCAGGCTACTTCACTTTCCACCACATTTCCCGGCTGGCTTGCCAGAACAACCCGCAGCGGCGGGATCGAGAGATCGGCCTGAAAGCCGGGAGGCATTTTCTGGATCTGGGCTTTGCGTTTCTTTGGCATTATCAATTTTCCCGTTCGGTTTCCCAAAAATTGCGGATATGAAAAACCGCATTATTACTTATCGGGAATCATTTGCACCTAATAAGGTACAACCATATAATACTGCCAGAATACAAGAAGTCTTGCAAAAGGCTTTTTGGCGAAGATAAATATACAAGGAGCTCATTATGGCTGCAACACCATCTACCATGCTGGAACTGGGAACCAAAGCGCCGGACTTCTCCCTGAAAGATACAGAAGGCAACACCATCACCCGCGACTCCTTTGAGGGATATCCGGGCCTGCTGGTTATTTTTATGTGCAACCACTGTCCCTTTGTCAAACATATCCAGGAAAAACTGACCGAAGTAACGGCCGACTATATGCAAAAGAATCTGGGAATTGTGGGGATCAATGCGAATGACGCGGAAAAATATCCCGACGACAGCCCGGAAAAAATGGCCGAAGAAAAAGTCAAGGCCGGCTATCCATTCCCCTATCTTTATGACGCTGATCAGGAAGTGGCCAAGGCCTATCATGCGGCCTGCACGCCGGACTTCTTCCTTTTTGACAAGGAAATGAAACTCGTCTATCGCGGGCAGTTTGACGACAGCCGGCCGGGCAACGACAAGCCCGTTACCGGCGAAGATCTGAAAGCGGCGATGGACGCCGTGCTTGACGGGGAAGATATCAATTTCACCCAGAAGCCCAGCATCGGCTGCAACATTAAATGGAAACCGGGCAACGAACCCGACTATTTCAAATAAGATCCGAAAAGGGGAGCAATGAGGAGGGAGAAGCAACATGCTTCTCCCTGTTTTTCAGGACTCCAAACTAT
>CAYWYC010000292.1:0-5838 GCA_964462565.1 uncultured Candidatus Sumerlaeota bacterium
CGGTTCCGGTTCCATCGCTTCCCGCTTTCCGGGTTGATGGGATTGTTCCTGGCCGGGGATTTGATCCTGTTTGTACTGATCAGTCATAAGAATACTCCTCAGGAAAATTTCATGGCGAGCATTGCAGCAAAAGCCTGCCTATTCGCATTCACAACCGGTTCCATTGGCACAGCCTTTACAGCAATAAAGTTCCCCATCTTTCTTCACGCCTTCCTGGCCTTTCCATTTTTCCCAAACTTTTCCACAATTCGGGCACTGATAATCTCCATCTTTTTTTACGTCAGGGTGTTTTTCTGCCTGTCCCATAATGATCTCCTTTCTTTGCCACTTCAGACAAGAAACTCATGATTTGCCAAGCCCGAGGGCTCAGTTTATAAACTCGATAAAGGATGACACAGGAAGATCGGTATTTCTATACGCTATTGTACGTATATTGTATGCGCCTACTTTCCGTAGTTGTGTCTTACATACCAATATTAAACATTCATGAAGGGTCGCCGGATTGGCATTTTGATGTCTTCGAAAGAGGTGGACATGGAACTACCTGTCGGACGAAAACATGCAACATTCTCATGCCTGGTTCTGAATCTCGAAAAAAACATAACCTTTGAGGCCTTTGCGGAATATTGCTCACGGGAAAACAAACAGACTTTCACGCTTCACCAAATTACACCAAAAATATCCTGACAAGCCGCCAGGACTGTGGTAAAAACCTCACATGACATCTCGCCTGAAAAGGAAAACCACATGTCCGAAATCGCGACTCCTCGCATCGAGAAGATCGACGCGCTTCGAAAAAACCTGCGCTCTGTCATTCGCGGGAAACACCAGTCTATCGAACTCCTGATCACTGCTTTGTTCGCCAACGGATCGGTCCTGATGGAAGACGTACCCGGCATCGGCAAGACGACCCTTGCCAAGGCGCTCGCAAAATCCATCGACGCCACCTTCCGCCGGGTTCAGTTCACCCCGGACCTCCTGCCGGGCGATATTCTCGGCGGTTCGATCTACAATCCGGTCAACGGCGAGTTCCATTTTCGCAGGGGTCCCATTTTTTGCAATATTCTACTGGCCGACGAAATCAACCGCGCCTCTCCCCGCACCCAATCGGCGCTGCTTGAAGCCATGAGCGAAATGCAGGCCACTATCGAAGGCGAAACGCATTTATTGCCGGAACCTTTTCTTGTTATTGCCACGCAGAACCCCATCGAGTTTCACGGCACCTATCCCTTGCCCGAGGCCCAACTCGACCGTTTTTTGATACAACTCGACCTGGGATATCCCGACCACGATACCGAGGCCCAAATACTCAAAGACCAGGCAATTCAGCACCCACTCGAAATCATCCAGCCGGCCATGCATCAGGACGACATCCTCCAGATGCAGCACGAGGTCAGGAAGGTCACCATCGAGGAAAACGTCAGGCACTATATTGTCGATATTATTGAGCAGACCCGCTGTGAACGCCGCCTTCGCCTGGGCGCCAGCCCACGCGGCTCCCTCATGCTTTTTCGCGGCGCACAGGCGGCGGCCTATATTGACGGGCGCGACTACATTACTCCCAACGATGTCCAGTTCCTGGCGCCCCATATTCTCTCACATCGACTCATCCGCAAGCCGAAAGATAAATACGCGGGAACACCGACGACCCATATAGTTAATGACATTATCGAAAATATAAAAGTCCCAGTCTGAAAAAATGCCACGTTTACCAAAACAACTTGAGTCCCGAAGCCCCCTCTCGCGGCTTTTTATCGGCCTGATGCGTGACAAACTCACGCGGCCGGGACGTTTCATGCTCCTGGCGCTTATCCTCACGTCCTTCATGTCATTATCATCGGTACACGTGCCGATCTATCACCTTTCAGCAGCCATTATCGCTGTCGCGTGTATCGCATTAGCCGCCGGTATCGCGATGCGGCCGCGCCTCCATGTCGAGACCAGTCTGCCCGAAAAAATCAGTGCGGAAGATAAGCTGCCCGTTACTTTTCGACTCACCAATCGCTCGCGATTCACGGCATACGATATCTCTCTCCGCTATTTCAATCTGCCCCGCGCAATCGTTGAGGACCGTCGCGATCCGCTCATTCCAGTCATCGGCCCCGGCAAAACGGCAAGCATCACCATTCATCTGCTGCCTCTGAAGCGCGGCTACTACGAGCTTCCCCCACCGCGTCCATTCACAACCGCCCCATTTGCTCTCGTGCGAACGAAAACGCGATGCAACAAAGTCCGCGAAAGCCTTACCGTGTTGCCCGCATTTCATCCCGCTGAGGATATTATTGTTCCGACCACCACGCGCTACCAACCCGGCGGCATTGCCCTGACCTCCAGCGTCGGCGAGTCGCCCGAGTATATCGGCAATCGCGACTACCGCCCCGGCGACCCCCTGAAACATATCGACTTCCGCTCCTGGGCACGGCTATACAAACCTGTCGTGCGCGAATACCAGGAAGAATACTACTGCTGCATTGCCCTGATCTTCGATACCTACATTCCAAAAAAACGCGGCAAGGAGCCGGCCGAAGGATTCGATGACTTGGAAGCGGCCGTCAGCCTTTCTGCCTCGGTGGCCGAAGTGCTGGGACGCGGCGAATACATACTCGACATCTTCGCCGCCGGACCCCAACTCTACATCTTTCGCTCGGGCCGCAGTACTGCACATTTCGAGAACGTGCTCGAAATCCTCGCCTGTGTCGAAGCCTGCAGGAAGAATCCTTTTGGTGAAATCACGCCTCAGCTCTCCGAGGAACTCGCCAATATGTCCACCGTCATCTGCATCTTCCTGGATTGGGACAGCTCCCGCGAGCAACTCGTCCGAGCGGCCATCGAGCGCGGCTGCAACCTCAAGGCCATTATCATTCGCGAAGGCCCGACGAGCGAGCCTATCGAAAACCTGCAGGCCTGGGCCGATTCGGTCCACGTCCTTTCTCCCAAAGACATTCATGAAGGGAGTTTTGGCCTCCTGTGAACAAATCCCTATTGCCTGCCGTCTTTTTTCTTCTCGCGCTTCTCGTCCAATGTCTCACCATGGGATACCTGGTCTTTTTTCGCCTCTATCCCGTCATTGTTTTTCTGATCGCCTTTGCCGGCTTTCTTTCACCCCGTAAATTGGAACTGAGCCGCGACAACCACGTCCGACTTATATTCGGCCTCCTCATTGTCTTCGCCTTCAAGGCATTTGTAATCAGCAAAAACGACTTCGCCAACATCAACGCAATGGTGCCTTATGGCTACAGCTACTCCCTGGCCCAGTTTTGTATGCTGCTTCAGGCCCTCTACTTCTTTGTCAAAATTTCCGACCGGGAATTTCCATCTGCCATGTCCCTTCTCGGTGCTATCGCTCTCATGTGCCTGGCAAATCAGATTAGCGGCGCCATGACCCACACCGTCATCCGCATGGCCTCGATCGCATTTGTCGCCACCATTGTCCCCGCCATCGCATGCCTCTATGCCCAACGCCACCAAGCCCGTCAGCCAAGGCCCCTCCTGCTGACCGCAATGGTCCTCCTGATCTGCGCCCTGGCCTACGGCGGCAGCCTGCTGGCCACGGAACTCGAAGCATTCTTCACCAATACCCTTCTCAACCTTCGCTTTAACAACTTCGAAAAAAGCCAGGCCGGGTTCTCGAACAGCCCCTGGCTGGGAAGCGTCCGCCAATGGAAAACCACCGACGACAACCAGATCGCGCTGAAAGTGTTTTCCCGCACCGCCCCCGGATACATGCGGGGGATGACCTTCGATCTGATTGAAACACAGCGACACAATGTCTGGAAAAGTCGGCTCCAGATGGAAAACGTTTCGCCTCAAGCCTTGGACGAAATCCAGCTCCCCGGCCCGGAGATTCAAGACAACACCTTCCTCCTGCAAGCCGGCACAAGCATCGAGTCCCTTCGGAAAACCCCGAAGGGCCAATGGAAACGCATGCAGGTCAAAATCATGCAGTCCGTCGCAGACGCCGTTTTCACGACTCTCGATTCGCAGATTATCGAAGCCGACATCGGATTTCTCAAACGCAATTCCAGCGCCATCGTTCAAACGGTTGCGCGCCCTCCGGGTGAAACCTATACTCTCTTCGCCAATGACCAGGCCATCGCCGAGCCCCTCAATGAAAGCCAGCAGTCCCGCTACCTCAACACGCCCCTCAACCTTGATCCGCGTATTCATGATATTGCCACCAGCGCATGCCTTGGAGCAAAGACCAATCGCGAAAAAATGGAATCCGTTTCCCGGTATTTTCGCACCAACTACCAATACCATCTGGGCATCGTTTACCAGGACGCCCCCAAAGACCGGGACCTGCTGAACTACTTCCTGATAGAAAAGCCACCGGCCCACTGTGAGTATTTCGCCTCCGGCGCTGCTGTGTTGCTCCGCCTGCAGGGCGTTCCATGCCGCTACGTCAGTGGTTTCGTTGTCAATGAAGCATCACCCTTCAACAACTTCTACCTGGCCCGCAACAGAGACGCCCACGCCTGGGTCGAAGCCTGGGACGATCTTACCCAAAGATGGTTTATCGTCGAAGCGACCCCCTCACAGGGCGTCCCCGGCTCAGAACCCAATGAAAAAACTTCGCTGAATGCCTATTGGGAAGAATTGAAAACCCTTATTGCCAGTTTCGTTCGCTTTTTCAAATGGAGCAATCTCAAGACAAACTTGCAGGCGATCCTGAAAAGCATCAGCCGCGCCATTCAAAGCCCCGTTTTCCTCCTTAAGGCCATCCCCATTGCACTCCTTGTCGCCGCGCTCATCTTCTACATCAAACGCCGCAAACGTCGTGCGCAATATCAGGATCCCGCGATTCTGGCCGCCATCCGGCTGCTCCAAAACATGGACGCGCGGCTCGCAAAACACGGCCTCCGCCGGCAATCCCACGAAACCCTTTCTCAGTTTACCAAGCGTATCAACCAATCGGAACAATCCCCCCAATTCCAAAATGCCATCAACTGGTACAAAACCTATGCCCGCCTCCGCTACAGCGGAAAACTAGACATGCAGTCCCTGAAAGAACTGAAGGAAACATACCCACGGATCTAGCATGGATCTGAGATGAGGTATTGAACACGGTGAGTCAGAGTTCGAAGCAGAGAAAATAAGCGAGGGAAGGCCTTATTCTGCCGCCATGGATGTCTCCTCCATTGTAGAAAACATCATTTCATTCTTCTCCAAGACAAAGGCCCTTACCGTCCTCGCTGATGAGGATCATTTTTTTGTTTGCTGCCGCCATGCCGTCGAAGGTCTTTCGTCAGCAGGCTTGCCTTTGCCTTTTAATCGCGGCGGCGTGTCTTGATTTGGTTCTGTACTTGTATCGTTGTGGGGGAAAGCGATAAACCCGCGGACTTGCGAGAAACACTGGCAGGTGTTGGGCGCCTGATAGATAAGCCCGTTTGCCGGCATGCGGCCAAACGAACAGTTTCCCCTGCCGCCCACAAATTTAGTATGTTCTCCGGTCTCCACATTCAGAAAATCCATGCCACCGGCTATGATATATTTCTCGGTGGCACGATCTGGAAAGCAGCGGTGTTTGATTTTGTTCCAGTCGAAACTGCGCACCAGTTTGCCCGTTTCCAGGTCCAACCCATGCCAGGCTTGCGGTTCTTTTGTATAGGCTACATTTTCGGCTGGTATGGATACAAGAACCCAGACCAGGCCATCCAGGAGAAACACGTTGTGGGGGTGGCCGCCGTGCCAGACCTTTCGATAGTCATATCGCCAGAGAAACTTTCCGTCCCTTGCGGAATAAGCGGCATTGAAAACCATTTCTTCCTGGTTTGACCCTTTTTCCATATACTGTGAAAACAGGATGCCATTCCGATAACTCACAAGGCGGTCACCCTT
>CAYWYC010000293.1:0-5730 GCA_964462565.1 uncultured Candidatus Sumerlaeota bacterium
GCACCCAAAAGGTTTCTTTGTTTTTGTGAAAGAAGCCAGAGACTAAGGGGCTAATCTCAATTTTTACTACACCCCGCTGGGATTCGGGGTAGTTTTTTCGGGGGAAGCCCTGTGAGATTGGGTTTGCATCAAAATAAAAAGGGCCGCGATGTTTTCTTCGCGGCCCTTTTCGTTTGTGCTTTGTCGGTATCGGCTTAGTAGCGATAATGGTCCGGCTTGTAGGGGCCTTCGACGGGAACGCCGATGTAGTCGGCCTGTTCCTGGGTGAGTTTGGTCATCTTCACACCCAGTTTGCCAAGATGCAGACGCGCCACTTCTTCGTCCAGAACCTTGGGCAGCGTGTACACACCCGTGTCGCGGGGGTTGGTCCACAGGTCGATCTGGGCCAGGGTCTGGTTGGTGAAGGAGTTGGACATGACGAAGCTGGGATGGCCCGTGGCGCAACCCAGGTTCACCAGACGCCCTTCGGCCAGCATGAAAATCGAGTTGCCGTTGGGGAAGGTGTAATAGTCCACCTGAGGCTTGACGTTCATCTTTTTGATGCCGGGGAACTTGTTCAACTTCTCCACCTGGATTTCGTTGTCGAAGTGGCCGATGTTGCAAACGATGGCTTGGTCGCGCATCTTTTCCATGTGCTCGATGCGGATGATATCGCAATTGCCTGTCGTCGTCACGAAGATATGGGCTTCGTCGAGGGCGTCTTCCAGCGTGGTCACCTCAAAGCCTTCCATCACGGCCTGGAGCGCGCAGATGGGATCGATTTCGGTAACGAGTACGCGAGCGCCAAAGCCGCGCATGGACTGGGCGCAGCCCTTGCCCACGTCGCCATAGCCGCAGACGCAGACGGTCTTGCCGGCCACCATCACGTCGGTGGCGCGCTTGATGCCGTCGGCCAGCGATTCCCGGCAGCCATAGAGGTTGTCGAACTTCGACTTGGTCACGGAGTCGTTCACGTTGATGGCGGGAAAGAGCAGCGTGCCCTTTTTCATCATCTGGTAAAGGCGATGGACACCCGTCGTTGTTTCTTCGGATACGCCCTTGATGTTCTTGGCCATCTTATGCCAGAACTGGTTGTCCCGTTCCAGTTGGCGTTTCAGCACCGCGTTCACCACGGCCAGTTCGTGGACATCCGTTTCCACGTCCAGGATCGAGGGGTCTTCTTCGGCCTGATAGCCGCGATGGACCAACATGGTGGCGTCGCCACCGTCATCCACGATCAGCGTGGGGCCGCCTTCGGGGAAACTCAGGGCCTGCAGGGTGCATTCCCAATAGTCTTCCAGGGTCTCGCCCTTCCACGCAAAGACGGGTGTGCCCGTTTCGGCGATGGCCGCCGCGGCGTGGTCCTGGGTGGAAAAAATATTGCAGGAAGCCCAACGCACGTCCGCGCCGAGATCCTTGAGGGTTTCGATCAAGACGGCTGTCTGGATCGTCATGTGGAGGGACCCCATAATACGGGATCCTGCCAGGGGTTTGTCCTTGCCGTATTTTTGGCGGGTCGCCATGAGGCCGGGCATTTCTTCCTCGGCGATGGTGATTTCCTTGCGGCCGAATTCGGCCAGGCTCATGTCCGCCACTTTTGATTCCATCCCGGAAAAATCCGGAAGGTCGATCTTTTTTACTGCACTGTCTGCCATTGTATGGTCCTTTCGTCAGGGGTTTTGGATTTCAAAAACTTTGATTGAATATTCGATGCCGCGGAAGTGTATGTCCTTGCTTTTTTTGGTCGGCGTCTTTTTTTCCGCGCCCTTGATAACGGCTTCCGTGGCTGCAATACCGCTTTTGGTTTCATTGTAGGCCCATTCGCGCGTAAAGAAGGCGATATTCACCGTCTCGCCCATGACATCGGGCCGCGCGTAATCGGGATGGCCCATGCTGCCCACATATATCTCGCCCGAATTCAGGCCCACGCGCAAATCGGGGCTGACGATCTTTCGCGCCAGAAGGGCCGATTCTATAGCCCGACCGGCATGGCCGCTTCCCGAAAAAAAAGCCAGCAGGCCGTCGCCCGTGTATTTGACGGGAATGCCGTCATGACGCAGAACCGCCTCGGTCATCTGGGTCAGGTGTCCGTTGATCCAGGCGGCAAAATCAGACGGGGCCAGCCCGAGGGACTTTTTATAAGCGCCCGAAATATCGGAAACGAAAACCGTTGCCGGAAAAGTGTCGAGACCCGCGTTCTGCGCGTCAAGAAGCCAGTCGGTGGTCACATCCAGCAATTTGGCCAGCGGCCCCAGGATCGCCAGATCGGGACCATTCTCGCCGCGTTCCCACTTGGACACCGCCTGCGGACTCACCTGCAGCGCGTTGGCAATATCCTGTTGTTTCAGGCCTTGTTTTTCGCGACGTTCGCGAATTCGCTTACCCAGATCATCCAGCAGCATGGCTATGTCGCTCCATGGGATAGGGCTTGTCGCAGAAGACACTCTGGCCCAAACTAACGGCCATATCCTACGCCAAGCCCCCTTAAATGGCAATCAAGATGTTGTTGATTCCGGCAACGCCCCGGTTTAGACGGCGTTATTCCACCAGCGTGTAGATCGAATCGGCCGGCAGCTGGATAACCGTAGAACCGCTGACCTTACGCGTCTGCGCCGACCGGTCTGTGGTATAGCCGTTTCCATCGAGCACCGTGGCCTTGTCCACATTCCGTTTCAGGGTCAGTTCCATGTCCACTTCTTTTACGTTCAGTGGATAGCCGCCCAGGCTCGTGATCTGGCTGTACTGTCCCGCCGATTTGGTCGTGAAGCCATAAGGCAGATCTTCCGTGGCGACCTGCACCAGGATTTTCTTCGACGAACGCAGCGGCTGACCATCCAGCGACACAGCCAGCACCGTGGCGTATTCATTGCCACACTGGATTTCCATGTCTGCCAGTTGAATCTTGCCACTCTTGCTCAGGAAACCGGCGGCACCCTGGACATAAGGCGTCGAGACCGTCACGATTCCCTTGCCATAATCCCACTCCAGTTCGTCCGTCATGCTGCGGACCTTTTTGGCCGAGGGATTGATGTACTTCTTGAAATCAACGGTCTTCAGTTCCGTAGCGTCATCCGTGGGGATGCGGTTCACTTTGCCTACGAAAAAGGCCATCGGTTCGACCTGCTTGTTGGTGGCGTCGGCCTGGGCTTCCTTGTCGCCAATCCGCGAAACCCAAAGCGCGTCGGCGCCGCCCAACTCAAACAGCGTGGAGCCCTTGAAATCATAAAGGTCTTCCCAGCTGATCTTGTCCTCGACGGCATAGCCGGCCTCTTTGACATAGCCCTTTCGAAAGACCAGCGCCGCCGCCGGGAATTGGCCCAGAATACAAGGCGAGTTCAATTCCCACACATTCATCGGCGTCTGCCACATTGCCGCGTCCAGCGAGAAAAAGTTCCAACCGTCCACGCCCATCATCTGCGCGTAGGTTGCGATCAGAAAAGGCCATTCCGCGCGAAAGCGGTTCGGGCGGCACCAGTTGTTTTCGGTGATCATATAGGGATGATCCAGCACATGGGCCACCGTCAGCGGAGCCGGCTGGGCCGGAGGCATCAGTGCGCTGCGGCTCATGAAGGTGTCGCCTTCGTCGATCGAATAAAAGCGCTTGGGCTTCGGGTCATATTGCACGTCAAAGTACACATTCCGGCAGGTCACGTCGCCGGCTGTATAACTGTAGCGTTCGAAAATCCCCAGCGTCTTCGGATCGGCCGTCTTCCAGTTGGAGCAGGACACCATGTTCTGCAGCCCCACATCTTCCTTCAGCGCTTTCACCATCTTGTCGTAGAAATCCACCTGCCATTCCACCATGAATTGCAACTGGTCCGACGCGCGCTGGGTGTTGCGCTGGTTCGCCGCCCAGTCGGCCCCGGTCAATTGGCCGATGCCATACACCGCCAGGCGTCCTTCCGCCGGAGCGTCTTGGGTTTTCTTTGAATAGTTGGCCGGATTTTTATCATTGCCCCAGGTCGCCAACGCCTTGTCCAGGTCGCCATACTTCTTTGCCGACCAGTCACCAAAGGCCTTTTCCATCATGTGCAGCGTCTGCGGAACCATGCTGTCCGGCTTGAAGGTCCAGAAGAAAAGCGACGACTCATTCTGGATTTCCACAAAAGCCACCGCCGGATCCTTCGAAAGCGGCACGCCCGTATAGGGGTTTTCCTTGTTCAGGGCCGCGTCCACAAACTTCTTGTAATAGGCCTGGAAGTCTTCACTGAAAAAGAGATGTTCCAGCGGGGTCTTGCCGCCTTCATAGCCCGGACCGGCCACTTTTTCGTTCACCGTCACATGGGTCTGCCAATAGAGATGTCCGAAGTAGAGGTAAATGCCCTGCTTCTTCAGCGCCGCCGTCAGGTAATGCAGGTCGTCCAGCTGCTCGTTGAAACTCTTCATGTTGCCGCTTGTGTAAGCGCTGAAAAGCCCGGAAAACTGCACACGCACCAGGTTCACGCCATACTTGGAAAGGCGCCGCGCCCAATAATCTTTGGACTGCTTGTCCATCGCCAGCAGCGCGCTGCCCTGGACCATCCAGAAGCGTACCGGATTTCCCTGAGCATCGACAAAGCCATTGCCTTCCTTGCGCACAAAGCCGGTAATCGGCGTGTTCAGGAAACTCATGTCAATGGGGCAATTGTCCATCAGCGGATCCACCGACGGTTCCCAGGCAAAAAAGCCCGGCATGGCGTCGCCTGTTTTCTGGCCCGGTTTCAATTTGCCGCGTGGGCTGAAGGAACCATCGATCAGTAGCCAGGCGTCGAAGCAGCCATTGTTCTCGATCATCTCCACATGGAGCGTATGTTCGCCGGCCGAAAGTTCCACCTGGCCCAGCGACACCCAGTTCGCTCCCCAGTTTTCGGCGATAAAGGTGCTATCATGGAGGGTAATCCGGCGTCCACAGGTCTGCCATTCCTGGTTGTCAAAGCGCCACTTGAAAGGCCCATGCTTCCAGAACTTGCGCACCCAGAAGTTATAGGTCTTTGATTCTGGTACTTCAATTTCATAGGTAATCGTCACCGCGCCTCCGCCATCGGGATCGCGCGGCGTCATCCATTGTCCGCCTGAAAGTTTCGAGCGTTGTTCTGCGTTCAAATGTCCCGGAACCCGCGCCAGGGGATCGGAGGAATTGGTCGAGGCGTAGTCTTCGCCTTCCCACCATACATAGGTCTGCTGCGCCCAAGCGGTTCCGGCCAGTGCAAGCAACATTGCAAATGCCAAAAAGATTTTCGTTCGCTTCATAACAAAACTCCTTACCTGAATTTTCAGAAAAATGCCCATCAGTTATGCCCTTACTATCAGCCATGCCGCTCAGATTGTGCAAGTGTTTTCTTGAATGCAAGCCCCTTGTGAGCATCACAGGTGGGCTCCATAATAACCATGAGTTTTAGGTTCTGGCAAAGACGAAACAAAGAAGCAAAAGGTTCGGGAGCGGTCCAATCAATTCAGTACGGAAACTCTCACCCGGGAATACAATGGGAACGAATCATGGAGCACGTTGGCTTGCAGACGCCTTTTTTTGCGTGGAATCCTGGCAAGGGATCAGAGCCCCTTAACAGCAAGGCGAGGGCAAGCCCTTGCACTTCCAAGTAGCAACTGGCGGGGTGAAAATCAGTCCCCCATTTATTTCGTGCGCCCAGTTCCGGAATAGGTGCACGACATAAATAGGGGGCTATTCGTGGTTTTTTTTGATAAACAGGTATCTTAATACCTCAAAAAGACTCACTTTTCTCTTCTGAGCGCCACAGGCGCGCCCCATAATAG
>CAYWYC010000294.1:0-5699 GCA_964462565.1 uncultured Candidatus Sumerlaeota bacterium
CCGGTGTATTGGCAATCGGGCGCGATGCGGATTTTGCTCTTGAGGCTGGCTTCCAGGGCGCTTTGCATGCCAGGGACCAGGGCGACGCCGCCGGTGAAGACGACCGGTTCGGTCACGTTGCGTCCAGCCATGCCGGCCATGCGCTGGGCGATGGAGCGCTGGACACCGGCGACGATGTCGGAAGACTTGACGCCAGAGGCCATAAGCCCGATGATTTCCGTCTCAGCAAAGACCACGCACATGCTGCTGATGGAAGCGGGTTCGGTGCTCTTTGATGCCAGCTCGCCCAAGTCTTCGAGCGCCACGCCCAAACGCTCCGCCACAACCTCCAGAAAACGTCCCGTACCGGCGGCGCAGCGGTCGTTCATGGCAAAGTCGTGCACCTTTCCGGCTTCGTTCAGGCGAATCAGTTTGCTGTCCTGTCCGCCAATATCGACAATCGTCCGCACGTCTGAAACCAGATGCCGCACACCACGCGCATGGCAACTGATTTCGGTCACGACGCGGCCGGCAAAGTCAATCAGGTTGCGGCCGTATCCCGTAGCCACGAGACCTTGCACGTCATCGCGCGTCTTTCGGGTATCGCGCAAAATCCTGTCGTAAAGTTCGGCGGCCCGTTTGCCCTGCTCCACACCCTGGTCGCAGCGATCCATGCGTACGATCTGCTTCGTTTCGCCATCGACCAGCACGGCCTTGATGGCCCGCGATCCCGCGTCTATTCCGGCATACAGCATTATTCTCATCCTTCCCTTGTTGTTTCGATCAGCGCTTCGATCCGTGTGCGAATCGACGGCATCACGGCGTCGCTCACAGGCGGCGTCTCGATTTCCTGAACGGGCAGGCCAAGCTGCTCCTGCACGATCTGCCGGATAAGCAGCCCTTCCGTTGCACAATGGCTGGCTCCAGGTATGCGCGAAACGATCACCGCCTCCGCCCCAAAGCGTTCAATGTCCCGGCAAATGCGTTCCGCGCGATCCGACGTCGGCCCGATCATCGGGTCCGCCAGTGCCGCTTGCGCCAGGGCTTCCATAGGCGGCAAGTCCTCGGGAATCGTATCCAACGCATGGCTGAAGAGATACTCCGTGCCACAGACCCGACCGCCGCAATCTTCCAGCAAATTCATCACGCGCAGGTCGGCCACGGGGTTCACCCAAAAGACGCGCACGGCATCCTGGTCCACGGGCCCGACCCCAGCCTTCACGCGACCGCGGGCCTCATTGAGCAATGCCTCCAGCACCGCAATCGCCTCGTCACGGTCGGAGCAAAAATGAATCGCCAGCATCTCGGCAATCAGCATTTCCAGCGCCGGAAGCGGACTGACGGGTGCGGCGTAAACGGTCCGGCGTAGATCGTCAAGCACCTGCCGCATGCGATTGGCTGCGCGAATGCCCGCGCGGAGTTCCTCGTCTGATAGCTCGTGCTCCGCCAGATTTGACATGGCCAGACGAATACGCTCCAACTCGCCGCGCACAAAATCCACCTGGGATCGCGCCGCCTGAAATCCACCGGGAAGCACGATTGAATCTTCTCCCCTGTCGGGCAAGCGGCGATGGGGCGTCTCCCACCACATGATGGGATAGCCGAGGCCGTTGAGGCGCTGGGCGATTGCGGAAAAATCATCGCACGTCGCCCCCACGTTGCACAGAAGCAGGTCGGGGATCGGATAGTGGGCTTCCGTCAGAAAAGCACCCAGCATGGCGCGCACGGGGCAATAAGATTCATCGATCCCCAGCGAGTCCGCGACTTCGAGCAGGCCGGCGCTCAGTTCCATGACGCAGGGAATCCACCAGGCGCCATCAGGATAAAAGGCCGTCACATTAGGAAAGGCATAGGCCATGACCGGCACGGTTCCGAGGTCTTTCATCGCACCAACAAGTTTGTGTCCTTGACGCCGGGCTTCTGCCAGCCGGTCCTCTTCGGTGAGGAGAAAGTTCCACAGGCGAAGCGCCGCCTCGGAATTATCATAGGCCAGCTTCGCCAGACGCAGATCGCCATCGTCGGTATGTCGGCTGATCGGGCCGCCGTAGGATGGCTCTTTCAATCCCGCATCCCGCAACTCCGCATAAAGCGCATCCCATTGGCCGAGGCTGATTTTCTGAGGCAACCGCTTCATGCCAGCACCTCCAGAAAAGCATCGAGCCGAGAAATGGCGCTGGCAGTGAGGGACGCATCGTCTCCCGTTTCAATGCCGAGAAGCGGGATATCCGCCCATTCCCGCATACGTTCCATCTCAGCATGCCAGGTATCGCACCAGACATAATGATGAAAAATCAGGGCGCGCAGTTGGCGTTCCCGAATCATGTCGCGCAGCCAGATATACAGCATGCTGTTTGGGCGTCGGAAGGCATCGGGGATATGGCCGAAATAGGCATCGGCCAGTTCACCGAAGGGATCTTCGCGCATCTGTCGGCGTTGAAAAGCCCGGGGCAGCGTGCGTTCGCCAAAGGCCGTTGCATCGAGCGCCACCCGTCCGCCTGCGTTTTCGATGCGATCAAGCATAGTCCAATGATCTTCCAGAAGGGGACCGCCCACGATACCGATGGGAATGCCACCTGTGCGGATCGGTCCAGTCCCGGGCAAGTCCGCCAAGTCGCCGCCTTCGAAAAAGTCGCGCAAGACCGCCGCAAATTCCCGCGCCGCAAGATAAGGTCGCGCATCCAGAATGCGAGCGCGTGTGGCGTCGAATCGCATCATCACTTCACGCAAGCGCGCCGCGTCGGGCGAACGGCCCCCTGCATTCTGCAGCCATCGTCCCAACCGCCGCAGTTCATCGCGATAATAGCGCTGGGCTGACGCGCTTTCCCAGCTGGTGGGCACGTGCATCATAAAGCACCGCTCACGTACTTCCTCCGGCAGCCACTCATTTATGCGCCGCATCTGATCGCAGGTCGTCGTCATCACCGCCAGATCGTCGTCCGCCATGGAGGCCAGGTCCTCGGCAAACTCCCGCGCATAAGGACACAACCCCTCGCCATGGGCCATTACCGGCATGCCCGCACCCACGGGTCGGGGCAACGTTCTGCCTGGACGCAAGCCATGAGCCGCGATCCATTCCGCCGGAACAAAGGGACAACTGTAACGAACCATTCGCGTCATGATTCCCTACACTTCCGCCTTGGCCTGAACCGTCTCAAACAAGGCCTCAACCCGCACGGCAATACGCGCCGAATCGGATGGGGAATAGTCCGTCTCGACGCGCAGATAAGGCAAGCCCAACTCCTCCTCGCAGAGCCGCTTGACAAAAAAGGACTCCACGTCATAAGTCAGGCAGGCCTGCCAGACCAGTTCGATCACGCAGTCGGCCTTGTAGTCGCGCGCCAGATCGCGAAGCAGTTGCAGACGGTCGTCATTCCGCGTCAGCACCGAACAGGGCAGGTGATAATACTTGTCCGCCAGGGCCTGCATGGGATCGGAGGCATCGGCGTCCACATCTTCGATGATCGGCTTGAGGCCCGTGCAGTTTTCCTGCGCCACCACGAGCCCGCCGCTCGATTCGATCAGTTCCATCACGCGTTCGGCCCCATGGGGAATGGGTACGCCCGTCATCATCACCCGCACTTTGTTTTTCGCGCCGCAATCGCCCCGCGCGTCTTGCAGCATGGCGATGGCCTTTTCATATTGCTCGAAGTCGGCAGGAATTCCGGAGATGCTGCTCTTCAACTTAAGCACGTCCAGGCCGCTGATCGGCGGCGCGTCGCCTTGCATGAGCGCGGCCAGTTCGCGGCGCAGTTCACGTTCGCGATTCATCGTGCGAATGGCCTCGCGCAGTTTGTCATCGGTGATTTGCGTATCAAACTTTTCTTCAAGAACCGTCTTGAGTTTCCGCATTTCCCGTCGCCACATGTCCCGCGCGTCGGCATCTCTGCCCTTCTGCGGTAGTTCCAGAATATGCATATCCTTCTTCTGCGCCATCAGTTCATACATCTTCTTCTTGCCGTCGCAGGTGGTCTCGGCGACGATCAGGTCGGCCATTTCCAGGAAGGGATTCGACTCCTGCACCAGGTAGCCATAGGTGGACTTGATCAGGGGGCAGAGGTTCGCCGGAAGATGCTCCTCGGCATCGGGAATGGTCGAAGCCGAGCCGCCACAGAGGCAGACGGGAATCGCTCCGGCGGCCAGGATCAGCTCGCGCGGCGTATATTCGCACATGATACCCACGATGGGGCGCCCCTTGGCCTTTTCGGTTTCGGCGTATTCCAGGCAGTTTGGAATCATATTATCAAACCAACTGAGCGGACAATCGCTCGCCCCGGCTGCCGCGCTGCCACCGCCACAACAGCTCGGCGTCGGCGGTGTGCAGGGGTCGGTGGGATTCACTTCCGCTTCTTTTTTTCCGCATGACTTGCTCATCCTCTATTCTCCTTATCTCAATGCATTACATTATTTTTTCTTCGCCACAAACAGCCCCTGGCAGATTTTGCCGGCATGGGCCAGGTCCTGCATGAAAACCATCTCGCCGCCGATAACCGCCAGCATGTCCTGGTCAAAGCCAATGATCTTCAGCACGTCGTAGGTCAACTGGTTCTGCACCATGTCCATATAAAGTTCCACGGCCGACGGAAAGCGCCCCGTGTCTTCCGTATGGACCATTTCGCAGCCATTTTGTTCCAGCAAAGCGGGATAGCCCTTCAGATCTTGCAGGTTCGGGAATTTCATGAAGGCCAGAAAACGCTTCGCTTCCTCATCGCTCATACCCGCCGGACCTTCCACCCAGTCGGTAAAGGCAATCGTGCCGCCGGGCTTTACAATGCGCGCCGCTTCGGCAATCATCTTTTCCTTGTCCACCACATAGCACCAGGCATCTTCGCCCCAGATGAAATCGGCCGAGGCATCGGACAGGCCGCTATCGCAAACATCAGCGAGGATGAATTCCGTCCTGTCGGAAAACCCTTCCTCGGCGCTCCGTTCCTTGCCGGTAGTGATCATGCGTTCCGTGGCATCCACGCCTGTCATAATATCAACCCCGCAAAAGCGCAGCAGAAAACGCATCCCCGCTCCCGTGCAACAACAAAAGTCCACGCCCCGCATCCCGGGACCGACGCCCGATTTTTTTGCCAGGTCCATGCTCGACGGCAAACCGCCGATATGAATCTGCTCGCCCATGATCAGTTCCCAGAGTTCACCTTCCGCTCCGGTGTACACTTCCTGCACCTCCTTGAGTCCTGCGGTTCCCACGTCTTTCATGATGCACCCTTTCTTTTCCGGTACTGGCATAATCCCGCGTCGTCGGACAGGCACAAGCCTTCCACGCGGGATGGTTCGTGATTGATAAAAGAAAGGAATCGGAAGAAATGCCGTCGTCCGGAATGGCTCAGGAATGCACGACTCGCGCCGATACCGGGCCGGGGAAAGACGATCCCCTTCTTTGCAGCCGACCACCCCATGTGGTCCTGATAGCCCGGCCTCAGCCGTATTCCATAAAATGATAGCCCATATCCCATGATCCATCGCCTGATCCACAAAGGAACCGGTCGAGATCAGAGGATGCTGGTGTCAGCGAAAGTCGCATAGGTAGAATTGTTCTTCACACCTTGGTATAGGTCACCGTGGAATCATTTTATCTCAAAAACAAGTAGCAACCTGTCATCTAGTATCCACTAAAATGCAACCAGGAGCAAGTTCAAAGCTGATGAGCTTGGATACTCCTTGATCCTTCATACTGATACCTGTCTTGGCTTTTGCGTAAGGCATATCTCACC
>CAYWYC010000295.1:0-5646 GCA_964462565.1 uncultured Candidatus Sumerlaeota bacterium
ATTCATTTTATGCGCAATCGGCTCTTGACTTTCAAGAAAAATGTTATCAGGATACACTATTGTATCTTGATGGTAGAAAGCCCCTTATGCCTCCGTCATTATCCCCCGATGTTCCCCGATCCCTGGAAAGGGGACTCAGCCTGCTCGAAATCCTCGGAAAATCGCCCCAAGGGATGCGCTACACCGACCTGGTCGAGGCCATGGCCCTGCCCAACACCACGGTCACGCGCCTCCTCCAATCCCTCGAAACGCTGGGGTATATCGCGAAGAACGATGAGGGACTTTACGCTCCCGGCAAGCGGATGCAGGGCCTGGGGCTTGAAGAATCGCTGGAAGACCGGCTGCTACGCGTGGGTACGGAACCCATGCGCGAGTTGGCCCATTACAGCCACAACAGTGCGGCCCTGCTGATGTGGACGGGGCGGGACGCCGTTTTTCTGGCGCGGGAATTATACGATGGTTCGCTGGTTTATCAGAATCCCGGATATGTCATCGCCTATATTTACAATACGCCCTGGGGTATCTTTTTTCTGAATGAGGCCGAGTGGGAGGGGATTTTCCGCACGAATAAAACGGTGCTGGAAGATGCGCGTTTTGCGCCCTGGTACAAGCGGGAGCGTCGCCGTTTTGAGCGGGAGGGATACTGCACGAGTGCATTTCTGGACCGCCGACGCATGGCCGCGCCCATCTACGCCGAGGGTAAGATCGTGGCGGCCCTGGCTCTGGGTGGAACCCCCGCCAGTCTCCCGGCACAGCGCATGAAGGAGCATGCCCCGCTCCTGCTCCAACTGTCCCGCGCCTGTTCCGACCGAATGGGTTAGGAGCGAACATACAGGCTTTTTGAGCCCCAAAAAGAAAGGGCGGCATGGTTTTTAACCGTGCCGCCCTTTGCCGTTTATTCATGAGTATCAGGCTTTGCGTTTATTCGTTGGAATACCAACTCTGGTGGACTCCGAAGAAGCCCTGGTGATAGACGCCCTGATCGGTGTTGTACACGTAGATGCAGACCCATTCGTCGTAGGGCGAATCATAGCTGAGAGTGGCCGAATCGACGCCGGTGGTCTGGCTGCCGATAGCCTCTTGCGTGTAGTTCCAGGCGGCGACTTCAAAGTTACCCGGTGATTCCACATAGTATTCCTGGGCATCGGTAAAGCGGGCTTCCGATCCGGCAGGCTGGGGATCGTCCGTTGCAGTTTCGGCGCCGGCTGCGGGTGCTGCGCTGACGGTTTGCGGGCCGCTCAGCGGGTTCCAGATGTTCTGGACCTGGAACATACCGTCGGTCCATACGCCCAGAGACACGTCATAGACGCAGATGCAGAGCCACTGCTCGGGGCTGAGTGCATAAGCCAGGGGAGAGGTTCCGGAACCTTCGAGAAAGCCGGACCAGCCGGAGCGCGTATAATCCCAGGCGCCGGCGCTGAAAGGACCGGGCGCGCTGATATAGACGAGCTGGTTGGGCGCGATGGCCGTATCGGAAACGGTGACGGATCCTTCGGTGATCGGGTGACTGATGCTGACGCCAGTGGCGTCGGAAAGGCCGGAGCCGGGTACGCTGGGCGTTCCGGTGATCTCGGCGGCAAAGGCGATATCGGCTACGGAACCGATTGCGGCGCCTTCTTTCACGTTGAAGACGAGATTGAAAATCACGCCCGACGTCGAAGCAAAGGGAGCCACGGTGCTGCTGCCATAGGCGACAATATTAAGTTTGCCGGCCTCGGGGGAATAGTATTCCAAGGCATGATCGGACTGCAGAAGCGAACCGCGAACGGCCGATGGGGCTTCCAGGATGCTGCTGTCATATTCCAGGCGTACATTGATTCCGGCCAGGGACTGGTCGCTGTCAATGCTTACAGGCACCAGTACTTCTCCGCCGACGGCTCCTTCGACGCTGTCGACCGAGATACTGGAAGCGGCATGGAGACTTCCTACAGCCAGGACAAAAAGCAATAAGATGGCACACAATGATCGAGTATTCACGATTCTCCTCCTCTATCCTATTCCATGAGACAAAATATCGTGCAACCGGTAAACCCTAAAGGAAAAGACGTTTCAGGGAACTATATTTAAAAAGTACCAAAGTCCGATCACCACTGCAAGCCAAAAATGTAAATTAACATATTTGTTCTTTTCCATGCAGATGACGCGTAAACTGCCTGCATGGAATCTTACAATAAATTATCGGGTCCTGGGGATATATTTTTAATTTTCTTTTGGATTATATTGAAAAAATCCCCATCAGCCTTTGCCGACGGGGATTTAGAAAGTTGAGATTTGCAGTCAGGTTTTATTCGCCAACAGCCTTGATCGAGACCGGTTCACCGGCTCGGCTTTCAATCTCTTCCGCAGCGCCGGGTTTGTGTTTGGACCGAAGCCATTCACGGAATTCATTAATATCGAAACGATATGTGCTTTCCAGATTATAGAAGGGGATTTTACCCGACCGGCACCACCTGTAAACGGTATGCTCGGAGACATTCAGATATTCCGCAATGTCCGATGCAGCCAACATTTTACCCAAGCCGCCTTTTTCGCTTTCACTCATAAGAGACACTCCTTGCAATGTGTTAAATGTGTGTACACCATTGTGACACACCAAACCTGCCTAAAATCATACAATAGACTGGTATATATTGTCAAGCGTCGCTTTTGTTATGCTTTCAATTTACACCGTTCTAATCGATAAAAAATTCCCGAACCGGCCGATTTCGCGCGGAGTATTGGAATAATAGGGCTTATGATCAGGTCTTTTTTGTCTGGAAGAATTTATGATAGAAATTTCCGATGTAATCCGGCGTTTTTTGCGAATTTTGCGATGGTATCCGCAAGGAAAATGTTTGGCATTGCGGTCAGATGACCCATATTGTCCATATAATTGTGGCCTGCGATAATGACCAATGCCCCCAAGTGGTCATTTATGAAAAAATAGCTGTGATATGCAGACGTAAAAATCCGCCCGATTGAGAAAGCCTAATGGCTATTGAAATACATGATGATCAGGGCAACAAGCGCCGCAAAAGCCATGCTTCCCAAAACGGCAAGCAGGATTTTGACCCAGCTCCAGGGGCGCTCGCCCTGTACCTCGCCGGTGCGGCCGTTCACCAGGAAGCGAAAGGAATTGCCCTTATAGCGATAGGCATTGATCCAGACGGGCAGGAGGATATGCTTGAAGGTGATATCGTCATATTGGGTGGATACGCTGCTGATGCGCTGGTGATCGCCTCCGATATCGCGTCGGATATCGCGCCGGATTTCGCCTTCCATTTTCCCCTTGGCATATTCAAAGCCCTCGGCCAGATTCACGTGGTAGCTCTCGGCCTTGAAGCCGCTCAGATATTCGTCCTGATAGGGCGCCAGGTTGTGCAGATCCCAGGGCTCCAGGCGTTCCGTATATTTCCGCGGCAGGGAATCGCTCGCCAGAACGGTGATATCGTCAAACTGATTCCACACGGTACCGCTTACGGATCTCCATCGGATTTTGGTGACGGTACGGGTTTTGCGAACGGTTTTGCCGTTTTCCGTGGTGGTGTAGCTTTCGGTGGTGGTGTAGTTGTCGCCGCGTTGGCCGCGATAGTAGGATTTGGTGTCGCAGTCGTAGGTCCAATAGGGCACGTACATGCCCTCCATGGGGTTATCGGAGCGGGCGCGTTTTTTCAGATCATTCGGCGCAAACCAGAGTTTCTGGAGCCACTGGCGATAGAGTTTGCGGGCTTCATCCTTTTTTACGTGAAAGGGCAACAGGCTTTGTGGCTTGAGCACCCGGACGGACTTGGCCGTGGCCACGATGTCGGAGCCGCAAAAGGGGCATTGCTGGGCGGTGACGTTGGGATCGGTGGTCGATTCGCCGCCGCAGGCTTTGCACTGGATCGTCAGGCGCTCCTGACATTCTTCCTCATCCAGCACCCGCAGCAAATGGGCCTGATAATCCATCTCGCGAATGTCGGCTTCCGACTGGGGGATGGGGTTTTCATGGCTGCAATAAGGGCAGGTCTGGCTGGACGAGCCTGGTTGGAAAACCATGCGCGCGCCGCATTGTTCGCACTTGAAAGATTTATGTTCGGCGCTTTGCGTATCAGGCGACACAGCCGTTCCTTCCGCGTTATCGGCGGCGTGGTAAATTCTGGCCATCTTTTTCTATACTCCCGAGTGTGTAAAGAATTGTTTCAAAACCTCCAACATCCGCCTTATGCGGGTGGAATGGGCGGCGGGACGGAGCCGAACATGGGTTTCAGGTCGTCCACTTCACCGGCCTTGGTCCATCCGGCCATGCCTTCCTTCCAGACCAGGGTGTCGCGGGTGACTTCCTGGGACTGCACTTTTTGCTGCAAGGCCTGCGCGTCAAAGGGTCCGGCCTGCTGGCCGTTGATGGCGCAGTAGTATTTCGCCTGGGGCGGCAGTGGCGGCGGACCGGCAGGCTGTTGCTGGGGAGTCTGCTGTTGTTGCTGTTGCGGCTGCGACATGGACTGCCCCATCTGGTTGGCCATGGCAAAGCCCATCCCCATGGACATACCGCCCCCGGCCATGCCCTCGTTTTTCGCGGCATCTTCGATAGCGTTGGCCGTCTGAAACTGCGTGTACTTATGCAGGTCTCCCACCACTCCCATGCTCGTGCGCTTGTCCAGGGCTTCTTCCACGGCGGGCGGCAGGGAGATGTTCTCCACCAGCATCGTCGCCACGTCCAGGCCGTACTTGGTGAAGTCCTCGTCGATGCGCTTACGGATAAACTCGCCCAGTTCGTCATAATTGGCCGCCAGGTCCAGCGCGGGGATTTTGCTTTCGCCCAGAATATCGGTAAAGCGCGACACGATCAGGTTGCGCAGTTGGTCGGTGATTTCGCTGGTGGTGAAATGGCCGTCGGTGCCGACGATTTCGCGGATGAAGTTGGCCGGATCGGACACGCGAATGGCATAGGTGCCAAAGGCGCGCAGGCGAATCGGACCGAATTCCGCGTCGCGCAGCATGATGGGGTTTTTCGTGCCCCATTTCTGGTCGGTGAATTGCCGCATGTTCACGAAATAAACTTCCGCCTTGAAAGGACTCTCGAAGCCATATTTCCAGCCCTTCAGGGTCGAAAGAATCGGCATGTTTTCCGTCTGCAGCGTATAGGCGCCCGGCTGAAAGACATCGGCCAGCTGGCCTTCGTTAATAAAGACGGCGGTCTGCGATTCCCGCACCACAAGCTGCGCGCCCATCTTGATTTCGTTATTATGCCGCTCAAATCGATAGACCAGCGTATCGTTCGAAGGGTCGGTCCATTCGATAATATCGATGAGCTCGCCCCGTAATTTATCCCAAAAACCCATAATCAGAGCCTCCTTTTGGCGATGCCGAATATATCCGGCGTGCGTATTTATCAGACAAGTAAAAAGCAGAATTGTTTCAAGCTTCGAAAATAGAGAAAAGGCTTCATCCGCGATTGTTTTCCGGCATCAGGCGCCTTCTGCCTATCTCCTGCAAATTACCAAGCCAGCATATTTATGTCAAAATAATTCCAGACAGGGCGATGCGGGGGACATGGAGAGTGTGGAAGTATTACAGTGCTATTGTCAGGGGGTGATGGACAGGATTTACAAGATTAACAGGATTTCGGATGGCGCGGATATTTTGACTATTTTTCGTGCCTTTCGTGGTTAAATAATCGCACTCGCA
>CAYWYC010000296.1:0-5633 GCA_964462565.1 uncultured Candidatus Sumerlaeota bacterium
CTCGGGCTTCAGAGCCGCCCATGTAAAAAGGATAGCCGGAATACTTTCGAGAACGACTCTAAATCAATAAGGAAACTCTCACCCGCAAAAAAATGACGACGGATCATGGAGTGCGTCGGCTTGCCGACGCCTTTTTTATGCGGAATGCATTCAACGGACCAAAGCCCCGCAACAGAAAGGCGAGGGCAAGCCACGCACTCCAAATAGCAACGTATTTACATTATTCAAAGAATTCTTCGATTTATCCCTTTAGATTAAATCAGCCCCATTTATGTTGTGCATCCCATTTTGCGGAAACGCTTCGGGTAATGAGAGGTAATAATGGCTCGGTTCGGCCTCAGGCCCCCGGCATACGCACTTCTTTCCCGCGTTCGGCGCTCTTGAGCAGGGCCTCCATCATCTGCTGCACGATCAGGCCGTGGCGCAGGGGTGCTTCGCATTCTTTGCCGTCGAGGATACAATCGATAAAATGCCCGGCAATATTATCCCAGGGAGCCGGCCCTGCCTTGGGCAGGTGCACCTGATAATTCACGGGCGCGGCATCTTCCGTCTTGTACATCTGCAGCGGCTTCAAAGTAGCTCCAGCTTCCGAGCCGAACAATTCCACCTGGAAATCCTCCGGCATGTGGGAGGCCCAGAAGCTTTCCACCTGCAAACCGGAATCATTTTCAAATCGGATAAATCCACCGGCATAATCGTCGGCGGCGTATTGGCTGTACACCTTCTTTTCCGGGCTCTGGTAATTCCAGTAGCCCTGGCCACGCGGTCCGAACTTCGCCCCCGCCACACCCGATACGGTTACAGGTGTGGGCTTGCCCATGAGCCACCACACCGCATCGAGCACATGCACGCCCATATCGCGAAAGGCGCCACCGCCCTGCTGGATAAAGCCCAGGTTCCAGGCTGGAATGCCGCTTCGGCGAATGCTGCGGGCACGCGCGTAATAGACGTCGCCCAGGTTTCCCTTCTGCGCCTGTCCGCCCAGATATTGGCATTCGCGCGAAAACCGCGTGCTCAGCGACATCATGTTCACCGTTCCGGCGGCTTCGGCAGTCTTGACCAGCTTGGCGGCGGCTTTTTCCGAATCGGCCAGGGGCTTGGTGATCAGCACATGCTTGTCATTCTTCGTGGCTTCCAGGCCGATAGGTACGTGCGACTGGTTGGGCGTCCCGATAAAGACGGCGTCAATTTCCGGGTCCTTGCACATCTTCTTATAATCGGTATAGATTTTTACGTCATGCGGAAATTCCTTGGCAAATTCCTGCATGCGGTCTTCCATCAGGTCGCACAAGGCAACCACTTCTCCCCGTGGATTCGCCTGAATGGCGCGGGCATTAGGCTTGCCAATTCCCATGCCGACAATTGCTACTCGTACTTTCTTGCTCATAAAGATACTCCTCAGAAGATTTCGACGCGATGCGCCTGAGATTTGAAAAAGACATTGCAAAGATAATCAGCGAGAGAAATAAAGGCGTCAAGATAAAAAGGTGAAAAAAGCAGAAGAAAAGCGTTTGCCCTCTAAGCCGCGGCATTGTCTTCCTATGGAAATATCATGCCCCTCACGTACGCTTTTCCTTGCCATCTATCCGCCTTTCCGATAAAGAGTAGAGCGAACATTTTGATTTTTACAAACTGTAGAGAAAGGATAGAATTATGAGTCGAAAAGTGACTTTATTCACGGGGCAATGGGCGGATATGCCGATTCAGGAATTGGCAAAGAAGGCCGCCGAGTTTGGATATGACGGATTGGAGCTCGCTTGCTGGGGCGACCACTTTGATGTGGACAAGGCCGCCCAGGACAAGGGCTATTGTGACGCACACAAGAAGATGCTGGCCGATGCCGGGCTGGGGGTATGGTCGATTTCGAACCACCTGGCCGGACAACTCGTTTGCGATCTGAATAACGACGGACGCTCCGATGCCTTCGCGCCGGAAAACCTGAAGGGCGACGCCGAGGGGCAGCGCCAGTGGGCTATCGAGACCATGAAGAACACGGCCCGCGCCGCCAAAAACCTGGGCGTGAGCGTGGTCAATGGCTTCACCGGTTCGCCTATCTGGCACATGCTCTATTCTTTTCCGCCGGCCACCGAAGCCATGATCCAGGGCGGCTTTGATCGATTTGCCGAACTCTGGAATCCGATCCTCGATGTTTACGATGAATGCGGCATCAAGTTCGCCCTCGAAGTGCATCCCACAGAGATCGCCTTCGATATCTATACCGCCAAACGCGCGCTGGCGGCCCTCGACAACCGCGAGGCTTTCGGCTTCAACTTCGATCCCAGCCATCTCCACTGGCAGGGCGTCGATCCCGTCAAGTTTATCGAAGAATTTCCCGAACGCATCTACCATGTCCACATGAAGGACGCCATCGTCACCCTCGACGGCAAGAGTGGCATCCTCGCTTCGCACCTGGACTTTGGCCATCCCAACCGCGGCTGGGACTTCCGCAGCCTGGGCAGGGGAGAAGTCAACTTTGAGGAGATCATCCGCATCCTGAACCGCATCAATTACGAAGGACCGCTATCGGTGGAATGGGAAGACTGCGGCATGAACCGCGAACACGGCGCCAAAGAAGCCGCCGCATTCGTTAAGGACATCGACTTCGAAGCCTCCGATGTGCAGTTTGATGCCGCCTTTGACAAATAAAAATCACACCACAAAATAAAAGTTTGCAGGCATGGTATTAAATCCCGTGCCTGCAAACTTTTTTCCATCTCACACACTCATTCTCGCAATGGAAACTTACCGATTCCGCTTTTTCAGAAGCCAAAACTTTCCACCAGCCACAGAACACAAACCACAATGAGAACCGCGGGGACAACAATCATATAGTTGTGTCGGACATGAAACAGTTCACCGAATGTAATTTTGCCGAACTGCCCGTATGAAAGGATTTTCCCTTTGAGCCGGGGATAAATCGCCGCATATACGGCCACGCCCAGAAGCATACCGATAACACCGCCAAAGAGGGCATCCATCGAGCCCTGACCAACCGCGCCAAGCATGGTTCCGGGACAATAGCCCAAAACGCCAAAGCCCAGTCCGAATATCAGGCCACCCACAACCGTTCTTCCCACCGAGCCCTGCTTACGGTGCAGCTGGGCCAGGCCCATTGCCTGCATGATATACACGCCCGTCATTCCAACGGCAATGGCCGTAAATATGATTTTGAAAACCGTCCAATCGTATAGCAGAAGCTGCCCCATAATTATTTCATATCGCGTCACGCCGCCCTTCTGCAGCAAAAAGCCGAAGCACAGCCCGATGACAAACCCCAGAAATAATTGAAGCGCCGTTTTATTGTGAATGTTTTTTAACATGACTTCTCTCCTTATACAAAGCCTTACTCCCGGATCCATATATCAACCGACAAGATGAAAAATAAAAAAGGCCGCCGCCACTCCGCCGATGAAAAAGCAGACAAGCGCAACCCAACTGCTGACGACCAGCTGAAGCGCACCGCTGATACCATGGCCGCTTGTGCAGCCATCCGCCCAACGCGCTCCCAATCCAATCAGAAAGCCCCCGAGCAGCGCCACGCCCCATCGCAGGATAGCGCTGGAGCCGAAGGTATCTTCCCAGAGCGACGGTACCATCTCCCAGCGAAATCCCCCGGAAAGCCACGCCGACAGAAACGCGCCCACCAGCAATCCGATCACCAGCATCCACTCCCAATCGATTTTTGGCTTGTATTCCTGATAGTAGGATTTTTCCAAAACTTTGCGCCCGCGGAGGCCCTTCTCAATCATGCCGGCGGTTCGGGCATAGGCCGTCGAGACCCCAAGCGGATGGTCGCTCAGGAGAAAAGCAAGCCAGCTGAGAATACCGATGCCAATACCGCAAACATAGGGCGACCAGCGTTGTCGGGTAAAAACATTGTCTTCGATCAGTCCATTTCCTGCCGGTTCCTGGCCCCATATAAGATCAGGCATTGCCAGGAAAACCAGCACGGCCAAAAGCATGAAGCCGTAATGCTTCCCGGATTTTCTCAGTATTGTATGGCTGGCTTGCATAATCGTGTATCCTTTCGGTTCGTCTCGTCAGTTTCAGGAATTTTCCGAACGCGGTTCCGCCATTTTGCAGCCCACTTCGCGGCAGGCCGACATCGACCCCAGGCAGTCCCAGACATCCGTATAGCCGTGTTGCTTCATGATGGATGCGGCGATAATAGCGCGGCGTCCGCTTCCGCAAAAAGTGACCACCGTCTTGTCTTTCGGAATATTGAGTTCATTGATCTTATCGGCCAGTTCGCCCACATACACATGTTTGGCGTCAGGCAGGTGGCCGCTTTCATATTCATCGATAGAGCGCACGTCCAGGAGGGTAAAGTCCTTGTCGTTGTCCATCCATTCCTGCAAGTCACCCGCATAGAGCGCCCCAATCACGCCATAGCGTTTGCCGCTTGTTTCCCAGCTCTTCAGACCGTTCAGGAAAATCGCGTGAACCCGGTCATAGCCCAGCCGGCACAGATGCTGCACCGCCGTTTGGGCGCTGTCATAATCCGAAGAAATAATACCGATATCCTGGTCATAACCCAGATACCATCCGGCAAAGGCGGGAATCATATTCACCGGCATGGCATAACTGCCCGGAATATATGCCCCGGCAAAGGCTTCCGGAGAGCGAATATCGATCGCCACCATGCCATGTTCCATCGCGTCCGAAAAGGAATCGGCATCCATGGGAATCGGCTTGGGCATCCCCCAATATTCCGGCGCGCCTTCTTTGTTATATTTTTCCATCTGCCGGAAATAAGGAGGCTGATAGTGGTTTTCATGGACCTTAAAGTCGATGAAATCATCGCGGGACATCTGCAGGCGGGGATTGTTTTTCCGCTCATAACCCAGCGTGGAAAACTCACGCTTGGCCATTCCCGAGCCACAAACCGAACCCGCACCATGAGCCGGATACAGAATCGTCTGGTCGCCCAGCGGCAGGATTTTGTTATGGATACTGTCATACAGCATACCCGCAACCTCTTCCTTCCGATCGGGGTAAAAGTCCGTGCGTCCCACATCCCCGATAAAAAGCGCGTCCCCCGTGAAAACACCAACCGCGTCTTCCTTGCTGAAAGCAGGATCATAAACCGCGATAGAAATGCTCTCCATCGTGTGTCCCGGAGTATGGAGCACCTTGAAAATCAGCTTGCCTACTTCAAATGTATCCCCGTCTTCCACGGGTTCACCAAAGGCAAAATCCATCTGTTTTCCATGATGGATGGTCGCGTTGGTTCGCCGCTTCAGGTCGTTTGAGCCCGTTATATAATCTTCGTTTCGATGGGTCTCAAAGATATGGGTAATGCGCATCCCCTGGCGATGGGCTTCGTCCACGTAGATATCACAATCGCGGCGCGCGTCAATGACAACCGCTTCGCTGCCGCTGCCAATCATCCAGGATAAATGCGCCAGGCCTTCCGATTTAAATTTTTTGAGAAACATAGTGTGCTCCTTTCGGAAAATTCATGGCCATGCCCTTTTTATGACGGAACAATCCACATCAAGATCATGAAGCTCATGTACGAATAATCCCATTTTGGAGCGCCCTGGCGGGATAATCAATTCGCTTTAATGCGGTAAAATTATGCGGAAATTCCCAAGACAACTAAGCAGTATTACGAAGAAAAGAAAGAATAG
>CAYWYC010000297.1:0-5611 GCA_964462565.1 uncultured Candidatus Sumerlaeota bacterium
TGGCGCTCAGAAGAGAACAGCGATTCTTTTTAAGGTATTCAGGATACCTGTTTATCAAAAAAAACACGAATAGCCCCCTATTTATGTCGTGCACCCCACCGAATAGTAAAAACCTTTTACCTTGCTCCTCGGTGATGTCTTTGGGATATTGATGCGACATCTTTTCGGGGAGACTTATCCATGCATGAAATGTCCATTGCCTCGAGCCTCTTTCAGCAGGTGGAGGAAATCACCCGGGATCAGGCTATCCATGACGTGAGCGAAGTGGAGGTGGAGATCGGTGTGCTGCAGTTGGTTGTGCCCGAAGCACTTGTAATGGCATGGGATGCCCTTCGCAAGGATACGTGTCTGCAAGATGCCACACTGAAAATCGTGGAGGTCGCTCCCCTCGCCCGGTGTCGGCAGTGTGGGAAAGAGTTCGAACCGTCGGTGGATATGTTTCTCTGCCCGGATTGCACGATCGCCGATGTTGAAATTCTGGCGGGTAATGATATAATTCTGAAATCGATCATCGGAGAAAAGGAAGAAGCCGAATGAAAATTCCAGTGGTGGAAAATGTACTGAAGGTCAACGATGCCGTGGCTCGCGATAATCGCCGACGGCTGGAAGAAAAAGGAATTCGCGTCATCAACATGATGAGCGCTCCCGGCAGCGGCAAGACAACGCTTCTGCAAAAGACGATACCGGCATTACGACCGGACATCGAATGCGCCGTGCTCGTGGGCGACCTCCAGACAACGCGCGACGCGGAACGGCTCGAAGAATCGGGCGCGCAGGTGGTGCAGATCAATACGGGTCGTGGCTGTCATCTGGACGCGGCGCAGGTGTCACAGGGAATCGACGCCCTGGACCTGGACAAGATTGACCTGCTCTTCATCGAAAACGTGGGGAACATGGTTTGCCCGGCGGGATTTGACCTGGGCGAGCACAGCCGGGCCATCCTGCTGAGCATTCCCGAAGGCGACGATAAAATAGCCAAGTATCCCACGCTTTTCCAACCGGCCGATGTGGTGCTGCTGAGCAAGATCGACCTGCTGGGCGTGCTGGAATGCAACCGCGAGACCATCCGTGACGATCTTGCAAAACTCAACGCCAAAGCGCCTTTTATCGAGATATCGACCAAGTCGGGCCATGGGATGGACCAGTGGCTCGAATGGCTGCGTGGTCAGCTGCGCGCGAAATAATAAAACAAGGAGCCTCTCATGCTGCAAGCCGTGATGACCAAACCCGGAGAAATTGAATACCGGGAAGTGGACAAGCCTGCGATCGAAAAACCCAATCAGGTGATCGTGCGCATGGAGCGCATCGGCGTGTGCGGATCGGACATTCACGTCTATCACGGCACCCACCCTTTCACGGGCTATCCCGTGGTTCAGGGGCATGAGGTGTCGGGCGTGATCGAGGAAGTGGGAAGCGATGCGGGCGAGTTAAAAAAGGGCGATAAGGTGACGATCATGCCGCAGGAGGTATGCGGCGAATGCTACTACTGCACCCACGGCATGTATCATATCTGCCAGTCGCTCAAGGTGATGGGCTTTCAGACAGAAGGCGCGGGACAGGAGTATTTTCGGGTGGATGCCGAAAAGGTGCTGCGCCTGCCGGAGGATATGTCGCTTGACTATGCCGCCATGATCGAACCGGTTTCGGTGGCGGTGCACGCGATGGGGCGCTTTGGTTCGGTCGAGGGGCTGAAGGTGCTTGTGCTGGGCGCGGGGACGATTGGCAATTTGACGGCGCAGACGGCGCGCGCTCTGGGAGCGGCGGACGTGATGATCACAGACATCAGCGACTACAAGCTCGGCAAGGCAAAGGATTGCGGCATCGACCATGCCATTAACACAAAGTCGCAGGACCTGGGCGCGAGCATTCGTTCGGCCTTCGGCGATAACGGTGCGGACGTAATCTTCGAATGCGTCGGGGCGCAGGCTACGATCGACCAGGCCGTGGAAAACGCGCGCAAGGCTTCGACGATTGTAGTGGTCGGCGTATTTGGTGAGAAGCCCAAGGTGAACCTGAGCCGCGTTCAGGACTGCGAACTCAGCCTGATCGGCACGCTCATGTATCAGCAGGACGATTATGAAAAAGCCATCGAACTGATTGCAGGCGGCAAGATGCAACTCGACCCGATGATCACGCACCGCTTCGGCTTTCGCGATTTTCTGAAGGCCTATGAAACGATCGAAGAAGCCAATGGTGAAAGCCTGAAGGTCATGATCGACGTGCAGGACAATTGAACCCCACTATGAGCTCATTGCTTTCTGGCTACGGCCAAAGGGGGACATGCTACGGAGGCGTTCGATGATGGGCGGTATCTTTTCGATCACGAAATCGACTTCTTCCTCCGTTGTATAGCGGCTCAGGCTGAAGCGGATGCTGCCGTGGGCGCGGGTAAAGGGCACGCCCATGGCGCGGAGCACATGGGACGGTTCCAGCGATCCCGAGGTGCAGGCCGAGCCCGAAGACGCGCAGATGGCGTGGGCGTCCAGCAGCAGCAGGATGGCTTCGCCTTCGACGTATTCGAAACTGATATTGGCCGTATTGGGCAGGCGCAGATCGGGATGACCATTCAGGTAAGCGTCCTGGCTGTTGGTCATAAGTCCTTCCTGCAGTTTGTCGCGCAGTTTCTTGACGCGGGTGTTTTCATCATCCATATACTTCATGGCCTCTTCGCAGGCAACGCCAAGCCCGACGATGTAGGGCACATTCTCCGTCCCGCCACGCTTGCCGCCTTCCTGGTGGCCGCCGTGGATCATGGGAGGCAGTTTTACCCCGCGCCGGACAAAAAGAGCGCCAACGCCCTTGGGCGCGTGCAATTTATGACCCGAAATTGACAGCATGTCCACGGGCAGTTTCTTCATGTCCAGGGGCAGCTTGCCTACTGTCTGGACGGCATCGGTATGCATGATCGCGCCGCGTTCCTTCACCATATTCGTAATCTGCTCGATGGGAAAGATGACGCCCGTCTCATTGTTGGCGTGCATAATGGTGACGAGGCCGGTGTCGTCGCGCAGGTTGCTGCGGAGTTCGTCCAGGTTGATCATGCCCTGTCCGTCCACGGGCAGTTCCGTAAGGGAGCAGCCAAAGCGCTGCTTCATGTGGCGGCAGGTGGTGCGGATGGCGGGATGTTCCACGCGGGACGTGATGATGTGATGCTTGCTCGGATGGGCCTCCATGACGCTCTTGACGGCGGTGTTGTCGCTTTCGGTACCGCATGAGGTAAAGAGGATTTCATCGGGCGAGCAGTTGAGCAGTGCCGCCACCTGTTCTCGGGCCTTCTTGATGGCCTTGCCCGCTTCCGCGGCAAAGGAGTACATGCTCGACGCGTTGCCGTAGTGTTCGGTGAAGTAGGGCTGCATCGCCTCATAGACTTCATCGGCCACCCGGGTGGTGGCATTGTTGTCCATATAAACAGGCTTCATGCTTTCTCCTCCTCCACAACGATATTGTCATCGACGAATTCCCGCAACTTCGCCTCGACCAGATCCTTCATGGTGATGGGCGAGGCCGGGCAGTTGGAGCAATTGCCGCGCGGTGAAACGACGACGGTGTTCCCGACGACGTCGATCAGCTCGATATCGCCGCCATCCTGCTCCAGCGACGGACGGATTTCGCGGTCGAGGGTTTCCTCGATGAGTTTGATCTTCTGGGATATGGTCAAGCGACGCGGTGCGCCCGACTGCTCTTCGTGGTGATGCGCGCCGGTGATGTCGTCGATAATGTCCTGGATGGCAGGCTTACATCCGCCGCATCCACCGCCGGCCTTGCAGTAGTTCGTCACCTGCTCGATTTCGGTGAGACCGTTTTCACGCACAACGCGTTCGATCTCATCCTTGGTAACGCCAAAGCAGGTGCAGACGACTTCGCCCTTCATCTCGACCTTGCCATCTTCTCCGGTGCGATAATTTTTGATGGCGGCTTCGAGCGCTTCGCGTCCCATGACGGAGCAGTGCATTTTCTGCTCGGGCAGTTCGCCCAGGTAATCGGCGATGTCCTGATTGGTGACCTTTTCGGCTTCTTCAAGGGTCATGCCCTTGATGATTTCGGTAAGGGCCGATGATGACGCGATGGCGCTGGCGCAGCCAAAGGTAAGGAACTTGGCATCGGCAATGCGTTCTTCCTTGTCCAGCTGGAGGCTGAGTTTAAGTGCATCACCGCAGGCCAGGGATCCGACTTCGCCAACGGCGTCCGCGTTTTCTATCTCACCCACATTGCGCGGGTTCAGGAAATGGTCCTTCACTTTTTCTGTATAATCCCACATTTCAATTTCCTCTTTTCCGTCTGGTCTCGGAGCAGGCAATTTCCTGCTTATTCCATGTCCGGCAGTTTCTTCTTGATACGAGCCGCCAGTCTCTCACTTGCCTCTTTGCCACTCAGGGCGGCGGACTCCACACCATCGCCAATACGATAATCGCCACAAAAGGCAACCAGGCCATCATCTTTGGCGGCGGGAAATTTGTCGGCATTCAGGATGCTGTTTTCATCCATCAGCCGGGAAATGGCCCAACGCTTGATTCGGGCCCACCGCCATTTTTCGGGCAGTTCGTCCACAAAATTCCGAATTTCGCCGTACATTTTTTTAATGACTTCGTCTTCGTCCAGTTCCCACATCTTCCGGCTTGCCTTGGGAGTGGCGTGGGCCACTATGCTGTGCCATCCTTCGACTTCCCGCCCCAGGCACTTCTGATCCTCAAAAGCAATCCATTTGAGCAAGGCATTTGGCGTTTGGGGAGGATAGAGTCCGTAGATGTTCTCCTTCAGCTGAGTTGCATTCAGCGCGGCAATCAGGGTCAGGCATTTTGTGTATTGGACCTGCGCCAGCTGTTTCAGAAATTCGTCGTGCATGAAGCCGTGGATGGGCTTGGAAATGCGAAGCGCTTCCGGTGCGGCGCAAGCCACGACAACGGCATCGGCCTGGGTCTCGGTGATGCGCAGGGGCGGTTCTGTACGAATGACAAATTTCTCGAGCACTTCATCATATTCAATGGCCGTCACGGCTATGGAGTAAAAACCGCCAAGGGTGCGTCGCAAGGCTTCGGGAAGCACCAGCATGCCATCGGCAAAAACCATGGCATCCTGGTCCTCGGCGCGTGTTTCTTCAATAAAAGTACCATCCGGCTGGGCCATGCAGATGGGTTTATGCAAAGGCTGAGACTCACCGTGCAACCCGCAGTCAATCACCAGTTCGCGAATGACGGGCGAGTTCTTATGGATGAAACGATCTCCATGGTCCACAATCAGCCCCGCCTTCCGTCGGCTGTTCATGCGACCACCGGGTTTGTAATTGCGCTCGAAAATCCGAACACGATGTCCCTGTCGTCGCAAATGCCACGCCGCGGACAATCCGGCAATACCAGCGCCAATAACTGCAATATCCACCATATTTATATTCAAGCCGCACGACAGCGCAGTGTGGAACAACTCGCGCGTGCAGCCTTATCCTTCCTAATGCAACGACCTTACATCTCCGCCGCAATAGTTCGAGCCCAATTCCCTGATGGTATCCACAACCATCCTTAAACTCTAGTATAGAGGGATATATCATCCATGCAAATAAAATTTTGAGAAATGGGTCAGGCTGAAGCCCGAGACGCAGGATGCACCATATAGAGCC
>CAYWYC010000298.1:0-5602 GCA_964462565.1 uncultured Candidatus Sumerlaeota bacterium
ATCCCCGGTTTGTCTTCCTCCAAAATCTTGGGGCCGAAGGGGGCAACTCTGAGGATGGGGTAGTGGGAGTTGAGGACGGAGTGGTCGCCGGTTTCGCGGATGGTGCGCCAGAGGATTTTGCACATCTCCTTGACGCGGTCCTGCTGGGCCGGTTCTTCCGCGCGGTTTTGCATTTCGTAGGGATCGTCGGCCAGGTTGTAGAGTTCGTCAAAGTCGAAGCCGTTGAAAACGTATTTCCAGTCGCCCTGCCAGACGATGCGCTGGGTCACGTTCATGCGTCCGCCGTGGTATTCGGCAAAGCCGATGTCGTAGTCGGCATCCTTTGCTTCGGGATCGGCGGCGGCATCGGTAAAGGGGCGGGAGTCGGGATTTTCGATGGGCTTGCAGCCGGTAAGTTCCATAAGCGTGGGGCAGAGGTCGTGGAGTCCGACGCGCGCCCGGGAGACCTTGCCCTTGGCAATTCCGGGGCCGGCCATGATGAGGGGGATACTGTACACTTCTTCGTCGGCGCAGAAATTCTTGCAATAAAGGCCGTGGGCGCCGAGGTGTTCGCCGTGGTCGGTAGTGAATACGATGATGGTGTTGTCGGCGTCGGGTCCCTGCATGACCTTGTCGATAAGTTTGCCGAACTGCTGGTCGATTTCGGTGATGGAGGCGAAATAGCAGGCGGCGGCTTCGCGGTGCTGGGCTTCAGTCAGGTGACTCCAGACACGGCCAGCCTTGCGGTAGATGCCGGGACGGTCCGCCATTTCGTCGTGGAGGCTGGGCGATACTTCGATCTGGTCCACATCGTAGAGCGAAAACGCTTCCTCGCCGCAAATAAAGGGATCGTGGGGTTCGATGACACTGGCAAAGCAGCACCAGGGAGCGTCGCCACCCATGACGTCATCAAGATAATCGATGGCGCGCTGGGTAACGAGGCCGACGCCGCGTTCTTCGGGCGGACAGTTGGTGACGCCGTAGAAGCGCTGGGGGTTATAGCCGGGATTATCGAGCACGAACTCCATGGAATACTCCGCCTGGTTGCGTTTCTGGTGGCCCGACCAGATGTCCTGGTTGTGGCGCTGCCATCCAAAGTCTTCGAGTTTGCCCGTGCGTTCCACATGCCACTTGCCGTAGTAGCCGGTCTGGTATCCGGCATCGACGAGGTGCTGCGCCCAATGGGGATGTTCGGTACGGAGCATGGACTGGTCGTCATCGACCACATGGGTGACGGTGAGAACGCCGTGGTTGTGGGGCAGCAGGCCGGTCATGAGGCTGGCGCGCGCGGGCGAGCAGATGGCGTTGGGCGTATAGGCGCGTTGGAATCGCACGCCTCGCTCCATGAGTTTGTCGAGGTTGGGGGTCTTGCATACGTGTCCGGGATCGAGAACGCGGTTCTGCATCTGGTCGGTCATGAGAAAGAGAATGTTTGGCATTTTATCCGGCATGGTGTTTCATGCTCCTTTTTGTAAGCAAAGTTTGCCAAAATGTAGCACGAAGGGATGGAATTATCCAGACATTTCGGCGAGTTTTTCCCAGCGCTCCATGGCGGCTTCGAGTTTCTCGTTGAGCTGCTGTTGCTCGGAGGCGAGGGCGTTGAGTTTTTCAAACTCCGTGGCCACCAGCACCATTTCTTCTTCGATTTCGGACAGGCGGGCTTCGATCTCGGGGATTTCTTTTTCGATACGGTCGAGTTCGCGCTGGTCCTTGTAGCTGAGTTTGTTTTTGCGCTTGGGGGCTTCGGTTTTCCGCGGTTTATCGGTGCGCGGCTTTTCGGCTTTGGCTTGAATCGCGCCATCGGCTTCGCGCATTTCGGCATAGGTGCTGTAGGAGCCGGGCCAGCTGCGGATCGTGCCGTCGGGCTCAAAGGAAATGAGCTTGTCAATGGTGCGATCCAGGAAATAACGATCGTGCGACACGACCACGAGGCAGCCCTTGAAGCCGTCGAGAAAATCTTCGAGTGACTGGAGGGTTTGGATGTCGAGGTCGTTGGTCGGTTCATCGAGAATGAGAAAGTTGGGATTTTGCATAAGGGTGCGAACGAGATAGAGACGCCGTTTTTCTCCACCGGAAAGCTTGGCGATGGGAGTATATTGCGCACGCGATGGAAAGTGGAACATTTCCATGACCATCGACGCGGGGCGGAATTCCCCGTTTGGCGCGGGCAGAAGTTCGCCGCCTTCCTTCTTGACATAATCAATGGCGCGCATGTCCGGATCGAGGGCTTCGCTTTCCTGGTCGTAAAAGGCGAATTTCACGGTCTCCCCCACGACGCGTGAGCCGGAGTCGGCCTGGATTTGCCCGACGATAATGCGGGCCAGCGTACTCTTTCCGCAGCCGTTGGGTCCGATGATTCCGAGGCGTTCGCCCTTGGTGAATATCCAGCTGAAGGGCGGCACGACGGTTCTTTGTTCGTAAGACTTTTCGATGTTTTCGAGTTCGAGGATTTTGCTTCCCAGGCGTGGTTGGCTGGTGTTGAAGAGCAGCGGCTGGCGCAGCGGGATGGGTTCCTGTTCCTGGAGGCGGGCGATGCGGTTCATGCGCGCCTGCTGCTTGGTGCCGCGCGCCTTGACGCCCCGCCGAAGCCACTGGAGTTCCTTGCGCAGCATGTTGCGGCGTTTGGTTTCCTGCTGCTCCAGCTGGGACTGTTCTTCGGCCTTTCCGAGGAGATACTCCGAAAAATTGCCCGAGTATGTATTGAGCCGGGAATCTTCCAGTTCCAGGATGCGGTCCGTCACGCGGTCAAGAAAATAACGGTCGTGCGTGACAAGGATAAGGGCCCCGGAAAAGTTGCGGATATACTCTTCGAGCCAGGCGATCGTGTCGGCATCCAGGTGGTTGGTGGGTTCGTCCATGAGCAGGAGGCCCGGTTCCGCGATAAGCGCGCGGGCCAACGCCACACGCTTGCGATATCCGCCCGATAGCGTCCGGACAGGCGCGTCAAAGTCGCGCACCTGGAGACGTGTGAGGACCGTTTTCACGCGGGTTTCGTAGTTCCAGGCATTGCGCGTGTCCATGCGCTGGGTGAGCTTGTGGAGGCGCTGCTGGAAGTCCGTGTCGGCAGGCGACATTTCAAGACGCAGGAGCGTTTCCTCGTAGTCGCGCAGGAGTCGCGCGTCTTCGTGGTCGGAAGAAAAGATATGGTCGAGAACGGAATGGTCTTCCTGGAACTCCGGGTTTTGCGGCAGGTATTCGACCCGTGTGTTCTGGCGAATGGCGATGCTTCCCTCGTCAAGCGGCTCGATCCCGGCGAGGCATTTGAGAAAGGTGCTCTTACCTGTGCCGTTGATGCCGATGAGCGCGATGCGGTCGCCCGAATTAATACCGAAGGACACTTCTTCGAAAAGCACTTTTTCGGGATAAAATTTCGTAAGGTTCTGGGCGGTCAGGACGACGGACATGGCTGTTCTCGACGCATCATTTCTTTTGGGGCTTTACCGAGCGCAAACGGTCGAGAATGATCGAAACGGCGGAGCGCACGGAAAGGTGGTTCCAGTCGGTGGGACCGCAGACCGGCTCGAGGATATAATCGGCCTCCATCATGATCTCATCCACCAGGCCGTAACCCGTGCCAAAGAGAAGGCAGATCGGCTCGTCGTCCTCGTCGATTTTCTGGCGGATTTCCTCGTAGGTCACGCCAAAGGGAAACTTGCGCGCCGAGGTCACGCAGAACTTGGGCGGTCGTCCCCAGAGTTTGGTGAGGGTTCGATCGACGGTGTCCAGGTCGGGCGCGAGTTGGATCATGGAAAGGGCTTCCTTGCGGGTGACGTTGTATTCGCCGCCTTCGCCTTCGAGCCAATGGGCCATCACCTCCTGGGCAAAGTCCTGCATCTCGGGAACGGCATGGACGATGAAATAGGGCTTGGCGTCAAAGGTGCGCGCCGCGCGGGCGATGTCATGGATGTCGAGATTGGTCAGCGACGTGGCGACAACTCGACCGCGCTTGTTATAAACAGGAAAATGGACAAGGGCCAGGGACAGGGGCATAGGTTATTCCTTTTCGGGGACGAACCGATTATCGGCTCGCGACTTTTTCAGATGGAGGTTCGGCAGCCGGAGTATTGCCGGATGCCGGAGGCTGTGCGCTTTCATGCTTACTGGCATGGCAATCCGTCCTTTCGTTGCAGGCGCACGGCACGGGCCGAGTCCATGACATCGGTGTGGGGATGCAGGCGAAGCCAGCCGTCTTCTTCGATGTGTTTCGCGAGAAAGTCGGGCAGGTCCGAGGTGTCGGTGACGATTTCCCAGGCGTCGGCGCTTGCTTCAATGAAGGCATTGACGACGGCTTCGTTTTCCGCGGGGGCGAGGCTGCACGTGGCATAGATGAGTGTTCCGCCGGGACGCACGAGGCGCGCCGCGCGGTTCAGGATTTCGCCCTGGAGCGTGGCCAGGCGGTGCAGATCGGCATGGGACAGTCGCCAGCGAATTTCAGGATGCCGGCGCAAGGTACCCAGGCCGGAGCATGGCGCATCCACCAGCACCAGGTCGGCATTGGGAGAGGGATCGGCCTTCTTCTTGACCTTGCGGCTGTCTTCTTCGAGCAGGGCGATTTCGATAAAGTCACTCACGCGCAGGCGCTTGGCGTTTTCACGCAGGCGCTCCAGGCGCGGAAGGCTGATGTCGCAGGCGACGAGCTGGCCCTGCTTCTGCATGCGCGTGGCGATATAGGTGGTCTTGCCGCCGGGCGCGGAGCAGAAATCAACGACCATTGGCGCGTCGATATTTTCGAGTGTGCCCACGGCGAATTCGGCGACCAGTTGCGATGAGGCGTCCTGAATAAAAAGACCGCCCTGCCGGAAAATCTCGGTTTCCAGAATCGGCGCCACAGGGCTTTCGATTTCCAGGCACCAGGGCGCGATGTCCGGTCTTGGACGCGCCACGATGCCGCTGGTGAGAAGATGGCGTGTCACGTCCACCGTTTCGGCCAGGGGCGGATTGGCGCGGGCATAAAGCGGCAGTGGAGCGTTCAACGCGCGAAGGGCCGCTTCGAGATTTTCGGGACCGGCTTCCCGCTTGATCATGCGGACGATCCAGCCCGGAAAAGAATAACGGTCGGCCAGCGAAAATGCGGCGGTGATGTCTTCCAGGTGTCCGGCGCGGTTGGGATACTGGGCGATCATGCGCTGGAAAAGGGCATTGCAGAATCCCGCTTCCGGGGGTCCCAGACGCAAACGCGCGATCTCCACTGTTTCGTTGACCAGGGCATGAACGGGCACACGATCCATGAAGAAATATTGATAAAGGCCGATGCGGATGACTTCGCGGATGTTTTCCTTGATGACCTTTCCCTGAAAGCCTTCGAGGGTGTCGGTGATTTTGTCAAGGATGCGCCGGGTGCGCAGGGACCCCATCAGGATTTCGTATGCCAGGCCCTGATCGAGCGCGCTGAGTTCGGCTTTCCGGGCAAATTCGGCCAGCAGATCCTGTGCGCCGGAAGATTGCGGATCATGGCCCTTGCAAAGAGCGAGCCACGTCACCAGACGCGCGCTGTCGCCGCTTTCGGGCGGGGCCATTGGGGGAGTTCTTTTTTTTCTGACGTGAGCCATGGGAACCTTTCCTGATGCTTGCCGCTTGCGCAGTCACTTGGCAATATAGGGAAGATTTTTCGGATTGTCCAATT
>CAYWYC010000299.1:0-5597 GCA_964462565.1 uncultured Candidatus Sumerlaeota bacterium
GGGTTTCAACCCGGGGGTAGCAAGAATAAATAGGGACACAACCTTGAAGGGGTTGCCCAACTCAGAAAGGAAGAAGCATCATGAACAAGCCGGAATATCACTTTTTTGTCTGCGCCAGTTTTCGCGCGTCCGGAGAACCCCAGGGCGTTTGCCACAACAAGAATGCCATTGACCTCATCCAGTACATCGAAAACGAAATCCTCGACCGCGGTATGGACGGTATGGTCTCCAGCACGGGCTGCCTCAAACTTTGCGACAAGGGGCCCGTTATGATCGTCTATCCCCAAGGCGACTGGTATGGTGAAATCACCGAAGAAAAAGTGGACGAGATCCTCGACGCTCTGGAAGACGGCGGAAAAGCGGAGGACTACTTGATCGCCTGATTGTGGCGCCTTGGGGCTGAAGGAGGTGCGCCATGCGGAATGCAAAGATAGAAATCGTCGATACGACCCTGCGCGATGGTGAGCAGGCTCCGGGTGTGGTTTTTCACCTCCGCGAAAAATTACGTCTGGCCCGCGAACTGGCCGAGGCGGGTGTTTCCGAACTGGAAGTCGGCACACCTGCCATGGGCCGACGCGAATGCCGCTCCATTCGGCAGATTGCTCGCATGCGGTTGCCTTGCCGAATCACGGCCTGGTGCCGCGCGCGCAAGGACGATCTGGACGCCGCCTTTGATTGTGGTTTGCAGGCGGTGCATTTTTCCTTGCCCGCTTCGTCGATTCACCAGTACGCTCTCGGCAAAGACGCCGCATGGGTCGAGGCCACGCTCGTGGAACTCCTTCGATATGCCTGCCAGCGATTCAAATATGTTTCCATCGGCTTGCAGGACGCGTCGCGCACCTCCATGGAGCAGCTTGTCGAATGGACCCGCCTCGCCGCCGGAGAAGGAGCCGATCGGGTTCGCCTCGCCGATACCGTGGGCATCTGGAACCCCCGCGAAGTGGGTCGCGTTTTTGAAACCTTGCGCGTTGAAGCACCGGGCGTCGCTCTGGGTTTTCATGGGCACAACGACCTGGGCATGGCCACGGCAAACGCCATCGCCGCCATCCAGGCCGGAGCCGCGTCCGTCGATGTCACCGTCAACGGCCTCGGCGAACGCGCCGGAAACGCCGCCCTGGAGCAGGTGGTCATGGCTTCCGAAATCTCCGCGAAAATCCCTACGTCGATCCTGCCGCAATCGCTGCCGAAACTTTCGCGCATGGTGGCGGACATGTCGAGCCGCGCAATTCCCGAAAGCCAACCCGTCGTCGGGACCGCCGCCTTTCGCCACGAGTCCGGCATCCACTGCCACGGTCAGCAGAAAGACCGGAAGACCTATGAGCCTTTTTCGCCCCAACTCCTGGGGCTGGATGATTCACAATTCGTCCTCGGCAAGCATTCCGGACAGGCCTCGCTGGCTCTCGTTCTGGAACGCGCGGGTATCGAACTCGACGCCGAATCAAAGGCCGAACTGCTACGTCGGATTCACCTGCGTGCCCAGAAAAACAAGCGCGGCCTGGAGCCGGAAGAGGTCGTCGGAATGGCGGATGCTTACTCGGAAAAGGTTCTGGTGCGCACGCGGAATCCGGACAATTGGTGGAAGAAATTCGGACGTCTTTCGATTTTCTTCCTGCTCGTCCCGCTTCTTGTCTTTTGTCTTTTCATCGCCGGGTGCGGCGGGGATTCGGAAGACGATGATGTAAAAGACTTGATTATTTTTGCCGCCGCCAGCACCACCGACCTCATCACCGAACTGGGCAATACTTACGCCAAAGAAAAGGGCGTGGCATTGAAATTCAACTTCGCCGCTTCTTCAACGCTGGCCCGTCAGATCGAGGCCGGCGGCAGGGCCGATGTCTATATTTCGGCCAATACGAAATGGATGGATTATCTTGTCGAAAAGGGATTCGTGGCAGAGAGCGATGTGGCGCCATTCATGTCGAACACGCTGGTCTGGATTGCACCAGAGTCCGCCACATACAAGATTGAACTGGCGCAGGGCGCGGCTTTGCCCGATGCCTTCAAGGGACGGCTTTCCATGGGCGACCCCGATCATGTTCCAGCGGGGATTTATGGCAAGGAAGCCCTGGAGTCGCTTGGCTGGTGGACAAAGCTGGAGTCGCGCGTGATGCCCGCACCCGATGTCCGGAGTGTCCTGCGCATGGTGGCCCTGGGCGAAGCCGATGGCGGCATCGTTTACAAGACCGACGCCTTGGTCGAAAAAAAGGTCAAAATCATCACCGCCTTTTCCAAAGACTTGCACGCACCCATCCAATACTTAGCCGCGCCGGTACAGGGGAGTCATGCCGGCGACTTCATCGACTACCTGCAATCCGCCAAAGCCGAAGAAATCGTGATCCGCCTCGGCTTCCATCAGCCCAGGGGCAAATAGCCACCGTGCTTTCACGAACCGCCTTGTAAACAGATGAAGGAGGCAAAAATGGATAGTGGTGATTTATCAGCGCTATGGCTTTCGCTCAAGGTGGCCGGACTCTGCACGGTCCTCCTTTTGGGACCGGCCATCGCCTGCGGCTGGTTGCTCGCGCGCAAACAATTTCCCGGCAAGACCATTGTTGAGGGCCTCATCCACCTGCCGCTTGTCCTGCCGCCTGTCGTCACTGGCTACCTCCTGCTGATCGTCCTGGGCAGCCGGGGCCTGCTCGGAAAATGGCTCGAAAAAACCACGGGCCTCGAAGTCGCTTTTTCGATCTGGGCGGCGATCCTCGCATCCATGGTCATGGCCTTTCCGCTCATGGTGCGCTCCATCCGTCTTGCCATGGAGCTCGTCGATCCCGGCCTCGAACAGGCATCGCGGACATTGGGCAGCAGTCCGGCGCGGACCTTCTGGCGCATCACCCTTCCCTTGTCGGCGCCGGGACTCCTGACGGGATGCGTGCTGGCCTTCGCGCGAAGCCTGGGCGAGTTCGGCGCGACAATTACCTTTGCCGGAAACATCAAGGGTGAAACCCAGACCCTGCCCCTTGCCATTTTCTCCAGCCTCCAGATTCCCGGCGGAGAAACGCGAACCCTGCACCTCGTCGTCCTTGCCATAATGCTTAGCATGGGCGCGCTTATCATCAGCCAGTTCCTGGCCCAGCGCATCCACAAACGCTGCATGGGTATCGACTGAAATCACACCCGGAATCGCAATCCAAAAGCCAATCTTGAAGCCGCCACCAGAAAGCCTCACAAGGGATTCGGCGCGTCCGAGCTGCTGGATCGAATCTTCGCGCGGAGTTCGGCGGGAATGAAAAAGATCGCCACCACCAGGCACAGGATGGCGATGCTTGCCGGGATCATCCAGTACAGCATGTAATTCACCGTCCCTGCCTCGTCCGATACCAGATCCATAATGAAGCCCCCCGATACGGTGCCTAAAATCGCGCCGCAGCCCATGTTGACAATGCTGAGCAGCTGGTGAACTCCCGCGCGCACCTTGCGGTCGCACTGGCTGTCGATATAGATCATGATCGCCAGGCTCACAAAGGCGTAAGTGAAACCGTGGCACAGAATCCCGCTGAAAACAATCAGGCGCGAATCATCGATGGCAAAGGCGATAAAGCGCCAGATATTCGAGCAGATGCCGATCAACAGCACCTTGAAAAGCCCCAATCGCCGAATCGCAAAGGCCAGCAGGAACATAGCGGCAATCTCCGTCATCTGACCCGCGCTCATGAGGGGCATGATATGCTTTTCCGAAATCCCCTGGGCGCGCAGGTGGGGGCTGAGGCCGAAATAATATAGAAAGGCGCTATAGGCCGCGAGGAATAATATCAGGCAGACAAAAAGCACATCGCGTTGCATCATTATCTTGAGCGCGTCCTCCGGGATAATCCGCCGCACCTTTTCGCGCGTCACTTCCGACTTGGGCAGGGTCAACGAATAAAGCCCCAGCAGGATCGAACAACTGGCCGACAGCAGCAGCGCATGGCCGAGACGGCTTTCCTCACCTTCCGCCACGCCGCCCAGCCATAAATATCCGAAGGCAAAGGCCACCACCACCCAGGCCACCGTGCCCCAGAGCCGGATGTGCCCGAAACTGGCCTGGTCCTTTTCCATGTGGTGAAAGGCGATGGCATTGGTCAGGCCCAGGCTGGGGCCATAGGCGATATTATAAAAGAAGTAGCACACCAGAAAGGGCGCGAACTCGGTCTGGAAATAGAGCACAAACATCATGCAGCCCGCAAGCAAATGACACATCGCCAGCAAGCGCTCCTTGCAGACAAGCCGATCCGCCACATAGGCTCCCAGCAGGGGATACAAAAAGGCCGAAATCGAAAACATGGCCATGATGGTTCCCGCCTGCTTGCCGCTGAAGCCAAGCGAATCGTGCAGGTAGGTGCTGAGGATCGGAAAGATAGCCCCCATCACGGAATACTGGATGTAAAACATGAGGGCGAGGCGGAAGTTGATAAAGGGCCGTTTCATATCAAAGAAGATGCATAGCCCATGCGCCCTTCACAGTAAAGCACAATCTGGAATTCTTTCAGCAGGCCGGAAGGCGGCTTCGTCTAATTATGCGCTTCCACATGCTCGCGGCTCCATTCGCGGATGGCTGCCTCCATGGCCGCCTTGTTTTCCGGCGAAACACCCAGCATTTTTTCGGGGAAAGGCAGGTAGCCGCCGTCTTCCCACAGCAGGTCCAGCTTGCGGAACACCTCCTGCCGAATTTCTTCGGGTGTGCCATTGGGCAAAATATGCTGCCCCTCGATACCCCCGGCCAGCACCAGTCGCCCGCTCGTAATCCGCCGCATTTCCGGCAGGTCGTTGGCCGTTGTCTGGATCGGGTTCAACGCGTCGATGCCGACCTCGATCAAGTCCTCCAGGATGGGCATGACATGGCCGCAGCTATGATGGCTGATCACGATATCATCGCCCAATTCTCTCCGATAGAAATCCACCATCGCCTTCATCCGCGGCTTGAAATATTCCCGCCACAAATCCAGCGACACCGCCAGGCGATCCTGCATGCCATAATCGTCACTCAGGTTCACATGATCCGGCTTGAGCTTCACATATTCGCGCGCAATGCCCAACTCAAAGTCGAGAAAGCTATCGAGCAAGCGATGGGCGTTATCAGGGTCCGCCAGCAGGCCCATGAGAAAGGCTTCGGCCCCGACGATATTGAAGGCCTTCTCATACATCCAGTAAGGATGATTGACCGACACAAAAAACTGATCGCGGTCTATTTCCTCCAGCGCCTGACGGCATTTTTCAAGACGTTTCGGATCGTGGGGATCGGGAACCTGGAGCTGATCCACCTGGTCCACCGACTGGATCGCGGGTCCCGTGGGAAAAACTTCACCATCCACATCCGTCCACACCACGCCCCAGATATCCTTCCACTCCTTTGCATTGGGGGAAGGACGACTGTCCGCCGGCCAGGCGCCATCATAAGACAAGCCCTTCGATGGAGCGGGATAAGACACATGCGAGGGATGATTCCACTGCATAACCCGCCGAAAGTTTTCTTTCTCCGAATAAATTCCCATAGTTCCCATTCCTTTCCTCATTGCAAATTCCGCATCATTTGCATTCCAGAAAGACATTCTAAGATCACGGGCTTGCATTTCCAGAAATATTTTCCATTTATTGGGTGCACGACATAAATGTGGGGC
>CAYWYC010000300.1:0-5588 GCA_964462565.1 uncultured Candidatus Sumerlaeota bacterium
CTCATGCCGTCAATTCCGATGGTTCGGGCCTTATGAGGGTTTTATCTGAAACCCACTTTTATGTCGTGCACCCAGACGCGCCACCGCATAAGAAAATGCTGGACTCTGGATTCTGCTTATTGATACTAAAGAGGACTCGCCGCCGGATTGTCACTGGGGCGAGATATGATATAACTGTCCTGCATATCAAGATATAAAAGGGAAAAGGAAATTTTCGTGGATTCATATCGTTTTTTCGGAGTGGTTCTGATTTTGGTGATGTGCTTCTGCGGAAGTGTGGCATATGGCCAGGCTGATATGTTTGAGAAGGATGGGCCCAGGGCTGGCGCCATGCTGAAGGAAATCCGGCTTTTTTATCTGGGGCCTCAGGATGCGAGCGCCTTGGAGGGTCTGGGACCGTTGGCTCCGGGGATGCAGGTGACGCCGGCTCTCCTGAATGAGCAAATCCGCAACATCCAGAAAAAGGCGGCGGAACTGGGTATTGAATATTCCCAGGTGGTGACGGCGCCGGTGCTGGTTCCGGATGAGGGGGTTGTGCTGCACGTGCTGATCGAGCCGAAGTCGCCCATCAAAGTATGGGATTTTGATGTCAAGGGCGGCGGCTGGATCATGGGCTCGCGCCTGGAGAAACGCTTTGATTATCGCGAACAGACGGTGCTGAAACGTCCCAAGCCTTTCTTTGGCCGGGGGACGCTTTTGACCGCCGAACGGGCGGCGAAGGCCATCAACGAAACGGGGCTCTATTACCGGCGTGCGGGATATCTGGAAGCCTGGGTGGTTATGGACAAGCTGGAAATTGTGCGCGATGAGGAATACGCCGATCTGATCTTTGAGGTTAATCGCGGCGGGCAATACAAGATCGAAGACCTGGCGGTGATAGAGACGGAAAAATTGTCGCCGGAAGCCTATATGGAACGCATCGAGCAATATGAAGGCAAGGACTTTTCCCAAAAACATTACGAAGAGATCGAAGCCAAAATATTGAAGCTGGCGCAGCAGCATGGATACATGGCAAGCCATGTTGAGAAACATCACGGCCTGAATCCGGACAAAAAAGAAGTGGGCATCCTGATTAAAATCCAGGAAGGCGACAAGTCCACCCTCAATACCATTAAACTGAACCACAAGCCCCTGCCCGATCCACCCGAGGAGCCGAACTGGTTCCAGCGCAACTACCGCAAGTTTGCCCCATTCATGGAAGACGAAACCATCCTGCAGTTTGTGCGAACGGAACCGGGTGACGAACTGGACTATCGCGATACGGCGGGCCTGGAGCGACGGTTGCAACGGCTGGGCATGTTTGGCAAGGTGCAAGTGGAAACCCGCGCCACCAGCGATACCACCAGGCGCGACCTCTATATCGAGGTGGAAGACCGACGCAGCGGGAACACGAACTTCTCGGGCGGCTGGGCCGATTCCAGCGGCATCACCGGTATGATCCAGATCGGCGAATCGAATGTTATGGGCACGGGCGACCGGCTCAGCGTTTCCCTGATGGGTAGCGAAAACCGGCAGAGCATCAATATTTCCTACCTGAACCGCGACTGGCCCCTGGGCAATGAATGGACGCGCTCGATAGACGACAAATGGCTGGGAGAAAAATCCTATTCGGCACTCAAGACGAGTTTCTTTCTGCGGCAGGGGAAGTATGACGACGATCTTTACACGGAGCAGGAAGTGGGCGCGGCGCTGGAATGGATACGCGACTGGGAAGGCAAACCCAGGCGTTCTCCCTTCGACTATGTACCCCGTCCCCTGCCCGATGTATATACGCTGTGGCGAGATCGGATTCGCGTGAGTCTGAGCCAGGTGGAATATGACACGGAAGAAGATCCGAACGACTACGCCACCAGCTTTGACAGTTATTTCACCGCGCTGGCCTCCTATGATATTGAATACGACTCGCGGCCCCGCGGCGATTTTTCCACGCATGGTTCTTACTTTAACTTCAAAATGGAAGGCGGCTATGCCGACGGCGGGCTTTTCAAAACGCAGGTGGATTATCGCAAGCATTTCCCCCTCGGCGAAAAACTGTCTTACACGGCATTCGGCAGCTACGGAACCATGCCTACCGATATCAGCGACGTGGGCCTGAGCGAGCGCCTGCACCTGGGCGGCGGATCGGACATGCGCCTCTTTGTACCTCGTGGAATGGGTCCCGTGGATAAACGTGAAGAAGACCTGCATACGGGCGGTGCGTCACGGGCCCTCCTGCAAAACGAACTGCGCTACGAACTGGTCCGCAACTTTATGCTGCTGTCCTTCCTGGATGTCGGAACGCTGGACCGTTCCGCCTTTTCCATGACCGATCCCCGCGCCAGCGCCGGTGTCGGGGCGCGTTATCGGATGGGGGAACTGGGCGGGATTTATTTCTACACCGGCTATATTCTCGACTCCGCCGAAACCGATCGCGAAACCGCCTTTCACTTTGGCTTCCGCCTGGACCTCTAGGGTGGCGGGAAGTTTTCGCATATCACGCCTCCAGTCATCGCTTGCGCCTGGTCGCTTGCAAGCCGAAATTCCCGATATCCTTTCGCAGAACGAAGCCATCCGGAATTGCTTCCATGGCTTCTCCTGATTATTACTATTATATAAAATATATAGCTATGTCGTAATACAACAAGCCTCTTTGCTGTCCGCAAAGCCCCCTACATTTATGTCAGATTCAAGATCCCATCCCACGGAGATGTAGTGATCGTCCTTGTTTTTTTGAGGTGCTTTGCTTTTTAAGAGCCTGTTTTATTTTCGATTTCGACCAATCTGAAAAAAAAATATCAAAAAAATATTTTCCCACAGACTGGCTTTTATAGATGTTTGAAAAAGTTGGATTAAAGCCTAAAGCAAGGCCGATGGGTTGACGATAGGTGCTCTAGATGGGGTGTTTCTTGCATTCAGGTATTTGTAATATATATGGCGATAGGCGCGAATTCCTGCTGCCTGGATGGTAAGGGCGCAATCTTATTGGCATATCCTTTGCAAATATCCTTGACATGCTGAGGCGAAACCTATAAGTTCGCTTATGGTAATGTTGAGAATCGCGAGAAACTACTCCTCGCGGAAAAAATGAAATTCCAGTATCTAAGGAAAGGAGTTAGTGGTATGAGAAAGGCAGCGAAGGTTACTCTGGTAGTTATGGCTTTATTTGTGCTCTGCATGGGCGCAATGGCGCAGGACATGATGGAAGGGGAAGATAATCCCTTTGGAGCAAGCGCAAGCGTGGACTTCTACAGCAAGTACATCTGGCGTGGTTGGAACGTGACGGACAATGAAGTAGTCCAGCCTGCCATCGAAGCAACGATGGAGGCGGGCCCCGTTGGTTTTCTGGCAAGTGCCTGGGCAAACTACGACACCGCAGGCGAACACGATTTCACCGAAATCGACCTGACAGCAGAAGCATCGGTGACGGTTGCTGAGATGGTCAGCGTCGCCATGGGTTACATCTACTATCGTTTCCCCCAGGTGGACCTGGATGATGGTGAGAACGATGCCGTAAGCACCTCGGAACTTTATGCTAGTATTTCCGCAGAAGTTCCCGCCAGTGAAGACATGGACGTTGAATTGGAAAGTGCTGTGTATCGCGACCGTGACGATGGCGATGGCTATTACTACGTTGCGGGCGTTTCCACGGCCATTCCGATCGCTCAGGAAGAAACCGTTGGCGTGACGCTGGATCCCTCCGTCAGCATCGGTTTTAACGACCAGCAGTGGGGCGCCGACTCCAGCTGGGCTGACATGCTCATGGTTCTGGGCGCGACTGTTTCGCTGGGCGACTATTTTTCCTTTGGTCCCTCGCTGAACTACTCCTACGCCCTGGATACCCAGTATGACGACTGGTTCTTCTATGGTATCAACGTTTCTGCCGCGTACTAAGCCAAACGCGCAGTAAATCCTGCAAAACTTTAAACGGGCCAAAGCCTTCCGGTTCTGGCCCGTTTCTTTATTGGCGGTAGCCAGTCTGCATATCCCCGTGAAAGAAGAACCTTATGGATTATATCGAATGTAATATGGGCAGAACCTTTGTCGCAAGGCTTTATGATGGTGAATCTGTTTATGATGCGGTTGAATCTCTTGCCGCAAAAGAAAACATCCTGTCCGCGAGTGTCCTGGCCCTCGGTGGAATGCGCAAGGCGGGTGTGGTAACGGGTCCTGCAAATCCCGATGACATGACCGACTTGCAGCCCATGGTCCAGCGCTTTGACGACGCCCGCGAAATGCTCGGCGTGGGAACGATTTTCCAGAGCGAAGGAAAGCCCTTGCTGCACTTTCACGCGGGCATGGGCCGTGGAGAATCGGCCATTATCGGCTGCCCCCGTGAAGAGGCAATTTGCTTTTTGATCCAGGAAGTGGTAATCATTGAATGGACCGGCCTGGACGCCGAACGCAAGCTGGATGCCGATACGGGTTTTCGCTTGCTGGCGCTGGCGGGATGCAGTAAGTTATAGACATTATTGGAAAGCACAAAACTGAATGGTCGCTCGCAGATTAAAAAAACCGAAGCCCCCTTCGCGAAAAGGGCCGCGTACCAAAACCGGCGCCAAGAACAGTGCCAAGGCCGGGGCTCCATTCCGTAAGGAAGCACCCAAAGCCCCCGCGCGGCCACGTCCTCCCAAAAAGATGAGCCGGATTTCGCGCCAGCTGTCTGAAGCGGGCCTGCGCCTGAAGAAGGGCCTGGGCCAGAATTTTCTGGTCAGCCAGCCCCATCTGAAAAAAATCGCCGAATCCGTCGGCGCTCACGAGGACTCGCTGGTTCTGGAAATAGGCTGCGGCCTGGGTAACCTGACGGAACTGCTGGCCCAGGACGCCGGATCGGTCCTGGCGATTGAGTTGGACGAGCGCTTCCGCAGTGTGCATGACCAGGCGCTGGCGCCGTTGAAAAATATTGCCATCATTTACGGCGACTTTATGGAGATAGACCTGCCGGCCATTTTAAAGAAAGAAAGACGTGATGCCGACATTCGCGTCGTCGGCAACATTCCTTACCACCTGACGTCGCCGATCTTGTTCAAGTTGATCGCCACGCCTCTGGATTTCGACTGCATCTGCCTGTTGATGCAGCAGGAGGTGGCAGTGCGCCTGGCGGCCAAGCCGGGTTCACGCCATTATGGCATCCTGGCCGTGAAAGCCGGAACCCGTTTCAAAATCGAAAACGCCCTGACGGTTCCCGCCGGAGCCTTTTTGCCGCCGCCGAAAATTAAATCGGCCCTGGCCCGCCTGACCCCGCGGGAGGGTGGCGATCTGATTCCCGATGCCAGGGAGCGCCAATTCTTTTTTCATTTTGTGGACCAGGCATTTGCCCAACGCCGCAAGATGTTGCCCAAGTCCGTCTCTGCCGCCAGCAAGGGCATGATTCCGCGGGAGCAGGTGGAAGCCGCCATGAAAGCCATGGGACTCGAAACAAATCTGCGCGCCGAACAACTCAGCGTCGAGCAGTTTATCGAACTCTTCCAACGCCTGGGCAAACCGGAACTTCCAGCCATCCGCAAAGATTATTCTCCCACACCCGAATAGCCCCTTAGTCTTTGGCTTCTTTCACAAAAATAAAAATACCTTTTAAGCACTCTTTGTAAGTTGTTTGTTCGCGATGCTAT
>CAYWYC010000301.1:0-5544 GCA_964462565.1 uncultured Candidatus Sumerlaeota bacterium
TGAATGGCGGATATCCTATAATTGAATATTATGCTAAAATAGAAACACATCAGGAGAGGCAAAGCATGAGAAGCAATCGTCGCACAACTATAAGCAGGATTCTTGCGTTTATTATTCTGGCCGCCATGTCGTATTCGGCTTTGGCCCAGGAGGCCGTGCCCCCCGGCTTTCAGGCTATGGATAATCCCGTCGATACTTTTATCGCGTCCATGGAGCGCTACCTGGAAATCCAACCGGAAATCAAGGTGGACGAAGGGTCCTGGTTCGCGATCGGACCTTTTGAAATGGAATATGCCGGCCTTTCCGGCAGCGCCGAAATCGACACTTCGCAAACGCTGACCCTCGACGATGCCACCACCTTCAGCTGGGTGGCGCTGGAGTCCGAGCGAGACCGCATCGTTAACAGCGAAACGGCCTTTCCGCCGGAGAACAATATCAAAAAGGTCATCTATCTCTATCGCAACCTTTCCGTCAACCATCCCGGTATTTATGATCTGGAATTTCGCACAACCTGGGGCATGCGCTCGGACCTTTGGCTTAACGGCAGGCAGCCCGAAAAGGTACACAGGCACACCTATCCCCTCGACCTGAAAAAGGGCGACAACACCCTGCTTGTCCGTATCGAACTCTGGCATCCCCGGGGCCGTCCTATCGATATCCGCATGGACTGGGGAAATTATATGAACCTGCTCCACCGCGCTATTGCCAATCGCTTTCCCGGCCAGCGAACGGGTTTTATCAAGGAATATATCGACCTGTCCGCCCAGGCCCGTTCGGGCAGACCGGGTCCCGATGAATATGCCAACGAAGTATTGCGGCCCGAAGCTCTGATTCAGGATACCGATTCCGACGCCCTCGATGTGGTCTTGCGGCGGACGGCGGCGCTGGTCGAGCATCTTTCCCGGATGAAAAACGCGCCCGACTTGCAAAGCGAAAAAGCCGAACTTCAGGAACTGAAAAACGAAGCCGCCGCCGCCGAAGACAAGCCGCTCAAGCGCCTCGCCCTTTTCCCCCGCGCCTGTGCCCTGCGCCGCAATATCGCCTTTCAAAACCCCCTGATCGACTTTGACGATATTCTTTTCCTCACCCACCATCGCGCCACAGCTAACCACATGTGCGACCAGTATTTCGGCTTCAACGCGCGGCCCGGCGGCAGCGTCTATCGCCTGGAAGACGCCTTCAGCGATTCGCCCCGCGCCATTGACCTGATGGAGGATTCCCCCGTGCAGAACGGACGACTCAAGGGCGAGACCCTGAAAGACGGTTCCTGTATTTCCCTTGATCTGGATTACGACGCGGCCCGCCTGGCCTTTGCCTGGACCCAGGCTGCCGATGACGGGCGCTGGACCACCGACACCTGTTACCAGGTATTCACGATGAAGCCCGACGGATCGGACCTGCGCATGTTGACCGACGGCCAGACCAACGACTTCGACCCCTGCTTCAAACCAGACGGACGCATCGCCTTCGTCAGCGAACGACGCGGCGGATTTGGCCGCTGCCACGGGCGTCCCGTTCCGACATACACGGTCCACGACATGGCCGACGACGGCTCGAATATCGAAACGCTCAGCTACCATGAAACCAACGAGTGGCACCCCAGCATCGACAACGACGGCATGCTCGTCTATACACGATGGGACTATGTGGATCGGGATTCCGACGTGGCCCACCATATCTGGATCAGCTATCCCGACGGACGCGACCCGCGCAGTTACCACGGCAACTATCCCGTCAACCGCAAGGCGCGCCCCTGGATGGAAATGTCGCTGCGGGCGATTCCCGATACGCACCGCTATATCGGCGTGGCCGCGCCGCACCATGGCCAGGCCTATGGCTCGCTGATCCTGATCGACCAGGCCCTCCCCGACGATAATTTCATGAGCCAGCTCAAGCGCATTACCCCGGACGTGCGTTTTCCCGAATCGGAAGGCGGCGCCCAGGCCTATGGAACCCCCTGGCCGCTGGACCAGGATTTCTATCTCTGCGTTTACGATTCCGACGCCCAACACTACGGCATCTGGCTGGTCGATTCCTTTGGCAACCGTGTGGAAGTATATACCGATCCCAAGGTTGCCTGCCTCGATCCGATTCCCTTTAAGCCCCGGAAAAAACCACCGGTCATTCCGCCGGTCCGCATTCCGGAGATAATGGAAGCCTCACCCGACATGGGCGAAGTGCTGATTATCAATGCCTATTCCAGCGATTTTGACTGGCCCGAAGGAAGCGAGATCGCCGCCATTCGCGTGGTGCAGATCTTTCCCAAGTCCACGGCCCACCAGAACAATCCGCGCATTGGAATCGGCGCGCAATCGCTGGCTCGCGGCGTTCTCGGCACTGCCCCTGTCGAATCCGACGGCAGCGCCTATTTTCGCGTACCCGTGGGCGTGCCCGTTTATTTCCAGGCGATTGACAAACAGGGCCGGGCCATCCAGTCGATGAAGTCCAACACCTATCTCCACAAGGGCGAACGCCTGACCTGCCTGGGCTGCCATGAACCCAAGCGCCACACGCAACCCGACATGAAAGGCATCGCCATCCAGGCCATTCGCAAGGGCCCCGTCGATCTTCAGCCGGAATTCGCCGAAGCCTATCCGCTCAGCTTTCCCCGCCTGGTGCAGCCGGTGCTGGACAAACATTGCGCGCCCTGCCATCAGGAAAAAGAAAAGGCGCCCCTGCTCAGTGCTGAAAAAGCGGGCAAGTCCGGCTGGAGCAAGGGCTATGCGGCGCTGGAAAAATTCGCCTGGGCCAAGCATGGCGGCAATGGCGCCCTCAAGAAAAAGAACAAAACCAGCCGGTCCATCCCCGGCGAAGTGGGCGCGCAGGCATCCAAACTCTTCGAAATGCTCCAGAAGGGCCATCACGATGTCAAACTCTCCGATGAAGAAATGCGCCGCATTACCCTCTGGCTCGACACCAATTCCAACTTCTACGGCGCATACCGCGAAGAAGACGCCCAACGCCAGGGCCAGACGGTGATGCCCCTCCTGGAATAGGCCCGGACCACATGCATATCGCCACCATCCTGGTGGCGCTTTGCTGGGATAAAATCCGGGGCGTTTTTTGGGGAAAGGCCTGTTGGGGGAATTTCTGTTGACTTCATGATGCACCTGTATCATCCTGAAAAAGCTGCCATTCTGGATAAGGCGGCACTATTGCCTTTGGGATGAGAAAGACTGCCGTTTTGCGTAATGATGTATTTGATAAATCCGCCCCCTTTTTCGGGAACTTCCGCCTGTTCCGGCTTGTTCTGGTACTGGCGATATGTATGCTGCTCAGCGCCTGTTTTCTCAAGGCCGAAGTCGGCCCGCCGCCCGCTGAGCCGCGTTCAATTCTGGTGATGGATCTGCGTGCTCCTGCCAACTATCGCAAAACAGACCAGGAGAAGACAGGCTGGTGGTTCAGCGCCCGCACCAAATATTACAACCCCTGGGTCGGGGCGCGTTGCTCCGATAGCGTAAGCCAGCAACTGGCAAGCATCTCCTACCTCCTTCCCTACGAGCGCAACGAATTTAAAATCTGCCTTTCCCGAAAAAAGGATCGGCTCAAGAGAGAATTTCCCGGCTACTCGGAGGACGACTATTACGACATGCTGCTGGCGGCCGATCCTGTCGGCTATGCGCGCGAATTGCAGATTGACTATATCTGCACGGGCGAAATCAGCGATGCCTATACCTCCTACCATCGCTTCTTTCAAAGCATGTACAGTCGGGTCGATGCGCGGCTCGAACTCTGGGACGCAAAATCGGGAGAGCGCGTTTTCAATCGCGATTATAAAGCCAGCGCCCTCTTTGCCCCGCAAAAGGACGCCCTCGACAAACTCGCCGCCCAGGTGGCGAAAGATTTGGACCGAAACTTCTTCAGGAATCTAAAAAACAATGGAAACCAATAATCAAACCATAGAAGGACTCACCCCCCGCGAGATCGTCGCGGAACTGGACAAATATATCATCGGGCAAAACACCGCCAAGAAAATGGTCGCCATCGCCCTGCGCAATCGCGCGCGCCGCAAGATCATCCCCGAATACCTGCGCGACGAGGTCAGCCCCAAAAACATCCTCATGATCGGCCCCACGGGCGTTGGCAAGACGGAGATATCCCGCCGCCTGTCGCGCCTGGCGTCGGCCCCCTTTCTCAAGGTCGAAGCCTCCAAGTACACCGAAGTCGGCTACGTGGGACGCGATGTGGAAAGCATGATTCGCGACCTGATGGAGATCGGCATCAAGATGGTGCGCGACGAGAAGCAGAAGGATGTCCAGCAAAAGGCCGAGGAAAAAGCCAACGAACGCCTCCTGGACTTGCTCCTGCCCAAGCCCAAGGCAAACCGCGAAAAAAAGCAGCAGACCATGGGCTTTCCCGGATTTCAGATCCAGCCCGCCGAAGAGGAAAGCGACGAAGAAGAAGAACGCCAGATGAGCGACGAACGCTATGAACGCACCCGCGAAAAACTGCGTCAGGGCCTGATCAACGGGGCTTTCGAAGATCGCGAGGTGGAGTTCAAGGTGGAAAACCGCGGCAGCGGCCTGCCCGGCAACGTCATCGGTATCGGCATGGGAAATGAAGGCGAGATGATGAATCAGATGCAGGACATGATCGAACGCATGATGCCGCAAAAGCCCAAGGAAAAACGCCTGCCCATCCGCCATGCCCGCCAGATTCTCATCGACGAAGAAATCGACAAACTCATCGACATGGACAAAATCGTCGTCGAGGCCCTCGACCGCGTGCAGCAATCGGGCATCATCTTTATCGACGAGATTGACAAAATTGCCGGACGCAGCGCCGGCGGAAACAGCCCCGACGTCTCACGCGAGGGCGTCCAGCGCGACATCCTGCCCATCATCGAAGGCAGCACCGTCGCCACCAAATACGGCATGATCTCGACCGAGCACATCCTCTTTATCGGCTCCGGCGCCTTTCACACCAGCAAGCCCTCCGACCTGATCCCCGAACTCCAGGGCCGCTTCCCCATTCGCGTGGAACTCAGCGACCTGGGTCAGGAGGAATTCCGCCGGATTCTCTCCGAACCGGAAAACTCCCTCACCAAGCAATACGCGGCGCTTATGGAAACGGAAAAGATTCAGGTGGAGTTCACCGACGACGGTCTGGACGAACTGGCCGAATGCGCCTGGCGCGTCAACCAGCAGACCGAAAACATCGGCGCGCGACGCCTGCACACGGTGATGGAAAAAGTCTTTGAAGATGTTTCCTTCGAGGCCCCCGAACGCAGCGGCGAAAAAGTCGTCATCAACCGCGACTACGTCCGTGACCGCCTGGAAGACATCATCAAAAACGAAGACCTGAGCAAGTTTATTCTCTAGATTGATCTGGCAGGAATTTTAGCCCCCGGTTTTCCATGAACACCCGCAAGTCCTCCAGAGTCGAGGAGCTCAGCGGCGCGTTCATCGAGAGCGTCATGCCGTCGGACCGCCCGACTTGCCAGAAATCCCCTTTCCCTTCGCCAACATGATTCGGAAGATCATATTCCTCCTCGTCAGGGTGCACGACATAAATGGGGGCTGAGTTAATCTGAAGCAACGAATC
>CAYWYC010000302.1:0-5525 GCA_964462565.1 uncultured Candidatus Sumerlaeota bacterium
CCGGGTCAGGATTACAAAAGCGAGAAAGACCGTGAAGCGGAGCAAAAGATATACACCATCGAAGATAAAGCCTCGCTCCCGGGTGCGCGATCTGTCGTGCGTCTTGACGGGCTTTGGGAGTTTGCGCGTTGGGACGAATGGACCGTTGACGAAGCCACCCGGCTCGAACCGGATCGGGAACTGCCTGACATGGACCGACTGTACTGGCATGGCATCGAGATTCCGGGCGACCGCAATGATGTGCTTCCCCAGTTTACCTACGCCCATCGCTACATCCTGCGATGCAAGGTTGACGTCCCGGCTTCGTCTGATCCAAGGGGCTTCTCCCTCGAATTCAATAACTTCATCATGATCGCCGGGGTTTTCGTCAATGGCGAATTCTGCGGGGGGAGCCGGAATTTTGATACGGTGTGGACTTGTGATGTCAGCAGCGCCATCCAGCCGGGCCGGACAAACGAGATTGCTGTCGTGATCAAGGACATCTACTACGCGCGCAGTCCCAAACAGATGAAAGACAGGGCTACGGAACTGTATGGCTCCCGGTCGGGCTTCAGTGCCCCGATTGCCATGACTTTTCGCCAGGGCATCGGTCAAACCTTCGACATGCCTGTTTCCTGGGGACATGGTGGCACCGGACGAACGGGCCTGATCGAATCGGTCATATTGGTCGCTTCCGGACCACAGTACACGACCGATGTTTTTCCGATGCCTTCGGTCCAGGATAAGACCCTGCGCCTGGAAGTCTCGGCGGCGAATCCCACCGAAAGCGATGTGGATTTGGAGGCGCGGTGCAAGGTGGTGCCTTGGAGCAAGAACGGTGATCTCCTGGCAGCCATGGAAAAGGGCGAACTTCAATCTGCCCTGGAATTTCCCCCGGCTCCCATAAGCATCCCCGCCGGCGGGACAAGCATGATTGAATTGGAAAAGCCTTTCGAAAACGCGGAACTCTGGTGGCCGGATGACCCGAAGCTTTACGTTGTGGTAACGGAACTGCGCAAAGACGGACAGACGGTCGATATCCATACGTCCCGCTTCGGCTTTCGGGAATGGGGCTGGGAGGGCAATGCCTACTTCACGCTTAACGGGGTTCCCTGGCAGTTCTGGGCGGTGCACAGCCACGGCAATATCGGCGGGGGCAATGATGTCTATGGCTTTGTTGAGCATTGCCGCCGCACGGGAACCAACATGCTCCGCTATTCTCACTGGGCCAGTGACTGGGCCCGGCAAAGTGGCATGACCACGCGGGAAATCTTCGACGTCCTCGATGAGGAAGGCATCGCTGTCCGTTTCAACGGGCCTATCGACGGAGAGGTGGCGAACTATGGCTTGAACCTGACGCGAGGCAGCCGTGAGAATCGCGAGCCCAACTGGGATCTCTGGGACAACGTGATCGACCAGGGACTTGCCTGGGTACGTTCCTATCGCAATCATCCATCCCTGATGATCTGGGCCATGGACAACGAAGTATCCTACATCAACGCCAATAACCTGGGTCAGGGTCCCTGGATCGATCCGGTTTTCCGCGACTTTGGCGACAAGATCATGAGGATCGATCCCACACGACCCACCATGGTCGATGGCGGCAACGCCCTGCGACCGCCGGAAGAATGGAAAACGACGGAGGCAATCCGGTCGCTTGGCTATCTTCCGGTGAACGGCGCGCACTATATCGAAGAGCATAACGTGGGCAAACGCGACTATCCCGACGCGGCATACACCAATGCCCACTGGGCACAATCGCCTCAACGGGGAGCCTTTCCCGTGCTGCTTGACCGGCCCATCTATCATGGCGAGATTTTCTTCGCCGCCGGCCACGGTACCGACCGCATGGCCACCATCGGTGGGGAACGCTGCTTTATCGGAGCGGCCTATACCCACCATGCCCGCGCGCTTTATGTCCGCATGATGACCGAGGGCTATCGCTGGAGCCTGAGTTCGGGGGCCTGGGACATGGGGCTGTCGGAACTGGACGACGATTATATTGTATCTTTCCAGCCGGTGGTGCTTTTGTGCCGCGAATGGAACTCAACCCTCGAAGCCGGAAGCCCTGCGGAGCGTACCTTGATGGCGATCAATCAGTCCAGCTATTCCGGACCGATGACGGCCCAGTGGACCTTGAGCCAGGGTGATCAGGTCCTGCACAGCGACTCGAAAGAGGTGACGCTCGAACCGGGTGGCAGAATGATAATCCCGGCTGCTATCGAAACCCCCGACCTGAGCGCGGAAGAAGGCGCTTTCTGGACTCTGAGCATTCTGCGCGGGGGTGAGACGATTTTCGAGGACCAGCGGCCCATTCGAATTCTCGATACCCGTCCGCAAAAGAAGCCGGATGCGGAAAAGGCGGAGGTTTATCTTTTTGACCCGCGGGAGATGGTGCAAAAACGGCTGGAAGCCCGGGGCTTTGATGTCAAAACCGTACAAGCCGTGAAGGATTTGCCGGAGGGTCGCCACTTCATCGTGATCGGACCCGACGCCATCAGCCAGGATGCCTCGGATGATCCGTTCTGGCAGCGCCTGGCACTCAGCGGCGCGCGCATTCTGGTTCTGGAGCAGGAGCAGCCGCTGCACCATCAGGCCCTGCCGGCCAACCTGGAAGTGACAGATTACGAGGGACGCATGGCCTTTGCCGAAAACCCCGGACATCCGGCCTTCAAGGGGCTGGTGGAGGAGGACCTTCACTTCTGGGCATCGCTCTATGCCAGGAACAAGTCTCAGGAAAGAGGCAGTTATGCCTGGTCCAAAGCCCTGCGCGCCAATGTGGTCTATAAAAACGCCTACAGTAAAGCATCACGCGGGGCGCGCAGCCTGGCCCAATGTGACGAGGCTCTGGGCTATACCGCACTGGCCGAGTGTCCCGTAGGCGATGGGGTGATCCTGCTGTCGCAGTTTCTGATTGGCGAGAAAATGGCAGCCGAACCTGCGGCGCGTAAGTTGTTTGACAATCTGGTGGATTATACGCTGGCCTACGAACCCCTCAGGCGCAAGACGATGGTCGTAATGTCGGAGGACAATCCTGCCATGGCCATGCTTCGCGAGCAAAACGCGCAGTTTGAAAAAGCCGGGAGCCCCCTGGAAGCAATCCGCGGAGGCGCGGAGATCGTGATTTTCGAGGCCACCCCGTCCAATTTGCAAATGCTGGTGGACCATCTGGACGAGGCCCGCGCCTTCATGGAGGGAGGCGGTTGGATTGTGCCCTGGGGACTCACGCCAGAGGGATTGCAAGCCTTTAACACTTTCGTCGGCATCGACCACCTGATCCGCCCCTTCACCATGGAGCGTGTACTGCTGGCATCGCCTCGGGACGTGCTTAGCGCCGGACTGAGCTTGCGTGACGTGGTCATGGAATCGGGTGAAAAAGTCTTCTGGTTTCGGGCCACCAAGTGGGCCGCTGACGATATTTTCTCCTATGTTGTTGACCTGGAAGACATCGCTCCTTTCAGCGCACTCGACGGGCACCGGCCCACGGCAAAGCCCCCGCGCGATCCCCACGTACGCAATATCGTTAACGCCTTTACCAACAAGGAAGCCTGGAAGTACGTGTACTATATGGAAAAGCAAAAGGGCATGGAGAACTCGGTCACGATCGAGTTGCCTCGCCGGGAAGCGGTGCGTCAGGTTTCCATAATCCTGAACACTTCCTACAAAATCCCCCGGAAGATGAAGATCTATTTCAGCGCCGATGGCTCCAATCCCGCCGGCCCGATGGAGGTATCTCTCGATACGAACGAGTCCCTCCAGCATTTCGACATATCGCCCGCCGTGAAGACGGACTATCTCCGCCTGGAGTTCAGCGATCTGACCACGGACAAACCCCGCGAGATCATCGGCATCGACAATCTCTGGCTTGCCGTGCAGCGCTCAAGTAAATTCCGCGAGCGCGTCCATCCCCTGCTCAACATCGGCGGCCTGGTGCGCTATGAATTCGGCAAGGGTGGCCTCTTCCTGAACCAGCTGAAAATCCTGGAAGCCGAAGCGAACCCGGTCAATCGTCAAAAGAAGGCCGCCATCACCAAGATCACCCTGGGCAACCTGGGCGTTCCCTTCTCGGGCGAACAGATCGTCGTGGCCGGAGCAGACCTGGATTACGCACCGGTTAAAATTCGCGATGAACAGTACAACGCTTTTCTGGATCACGAACGCGAGCCGCGATGGTTCCGCGATTCCGTCCATCGCAACGCCACACTGGCGAACCTGCCCGATGGCGACCAGCGCCTGGCTGACATCCTCTTCCGCATCAACAACTTCTTCACCTCACCCGTCACTTCCGCAATCATGCTGGCCGGAGACGGATCGCAGGTACAGGAAGAAAGCGTAGCGGATCTCAAAGTCGGGCAAAAGGCCGATGCCTTTTTCTTCCTCCACGCCTATAATCCCTCACGCAGGCTGGAACGCTGGCAGCCCAATCCGGGTAGGGGCGAAACCGATCCTCCCGTGCTTTTTGCCTATCGCATCCATTATGTTGACGGTCAAAGCTTGGACGTGCCCGTCCGTTGGAAACGCGATATCGATGACTGGCTGATGGATAAGCCGCGCAGCCTGCCAACGGCCTACCTGGCCTGGACATCGAAGGTGGAGGACGCGGAAGAGGCCCGAAAAGCCCTGTACGCCTTCCAATGGACCAACCCCCGTCCCGATGTAACTGTCGATAGCATCGAGTTGCGCCTGGACGATCCCGAACGCAAGCAATGGGGCGCCCCGGCTCTCATAGCCATAACGGCAGCCACCGCCCCGCAAGCGCAGAAGGAATGAGACAGGTCTGGATACCGACATTTGGGAAACCGGGATGCAAGCCGTGCCGGTTTCCTGAAGTCGCCTGGGATGGTTTTATCTATTATCTTTTCTTACCCTGTGGTAAAGATATACCACCAGTCAGAAGAGTATCTGAAACATGGGAGGCCGGACAGTGGAAGACAAGCATCAAGAAGAGGAACCTCTGCTGATTGCAAGCTTTACCCAGCCCATGGAAGCCCACATGGCCCGGATACAACTCGATGCAGAAGATATTCCATCTTATATCGCCGACGAAAACCTCGCGACCATCCAGCCCCTTTACAGCGATGCAATCGGAGGCGTCAAACTTTTCGTACCTCGTTCACATGCCAGGCGCGCTGCCGAAATCCTGGGCGTTCCCGATCAAACCCTGAACGACACCCGCATCAAAGTCTGTGATCAATGCGGCTCGCGCAACATCCGCTCCCACCCCAGTCCCATTCTTCTTCTTGTTTTTGGGCTGCTGACTCTCGGCGTCACCAGCCTGTGCATACGCCGAAAACACAAATGCCTCGACTGCGGCTTCACTTGGTAGTTTCTGTCCTCGTTATATCTGGGTTATCTGGGTACACCATTCCTAATTATTTTTGCCAATCCCAGGACGCTGAAGCATTTTGGCAAATGGGATTGCGCTTGACTTGCGGTACGAATCGGGGCAGACTGAACACCAGCGATAATCCCGAGTCTCTGAGCATTGGTTTTGAGTATGGCTACCAGTAAGCATTCTGACTTGCAAGTCAAAAAGCAATCGCCAG
>CAYWYC010000303.1:0-5520 GCA_964462565.1 uncultured Candidatus Sumerlaeota bacterium
CGCTCGACATATCCAAGTCGTTCATCCTTATCCAAAAGCGCTTGCCGGATTTCCTCAACCCAGATTTCTGCTATCGTTTTATGCATTATTTGTTCCTTTGGTTTCCTGTTATTGGTCTTCTTTGGGATCGAATAGCCCCCCCGCTTTAACTGCCGACTCCCAATCCACCACGCCTGTTTTTTTCGCCCATAAATCATATTTGGCAGCCATATGTCGGACACGATTGGGATGCTCCTCGACCAGGTTCTCGAGTTCTGTCGGGTCGGATTCCATATCATAGAGTTCCCAAGGCCCCGTTCGTTTGCCGGTTCCTGCGCCCCAGAGGCGGATTTCGTTGTAAAAGGACACCAGTTTCCATTTGCCTTCGCGAACGCAACGGTTGCCTTCGTGTTCCATGAAGAGCGTCTCTTCCTGACGCTCTCCCCTGTTGGTCAACCAAGGCAAAATGCTCTTTCCGGAAAAAGATTCCGGATCATAATCAGCGCCAGCCACTTCAAGAAAAGTGGGCGTCAGGTCTTTCACATGGGCGAAATGTTTCTGATCGATGACGCCGGCTTCTATGCCCCCCGGCCAATGGACAATGAAAGGTGTACGCATGCCGCCTTCGTGGGTCCAGTGTTTGAAGAGACGAAGGGGTGTGTTGCTCGCGTTCGCCCAGGGTAGTAGAACCCCCGTGTTCGAATCCGGGGCACCGGCGGGTATCTTGCTCTCCACTCCATAAGGTTCCGCGCAGGCTCCATTGTCGCTGAGAAAGACGATAAGCGTATCCTCTTCGCAGCCCTTGCGCTTTAGTGCATTCAAAACGGTGCCGATGCCCTGGTCCATACGATCCACCATGGCGGCATAGGCCTCCATCCGGCGTTCCATGAGTTGCTTTTCGGGCTCCTCTTCCCAAGGATGACTGTCAGGATCTCGAGGCGACAGAGAAGTGTCGCGCGCAAAAAGCCCCATCTCTTTGTGGCGGGCAAAACGTTCTTCGCGAATGGCGTCCCAACCACGGGAATAGCGGCCTTCATATCGGGCAATGTCTTGCGGCCACGCGTGCAAAGGCCAGTGCGGCGCGTTGTAAGCAAGATAGAGAAAGAAAGGACGATCTGAATCGGCCTCGTCGATAAAACGCGCCGCCATATCGCTGAAAGCATCGGTGGTGTAGTAATTTTCAGGGAGTTCGGAGACGGGTTCATTGTCGTTTAAGAGTCCGGTCCAGTCCTGGGGTTTGAAATAGTGACAGGCTCCGGCGAGGATGCCGTAATAGCGATCAAAGCCCCGCTGGCAGGGCCATTCGCTTTCGTCGCGCTTGCCCAGGTGCCACTTGCCCGACATGAAAGTCTGATAGCCCGCGTCGCGCAACAGTTCGGCCACCGTGGAGCAATCCTTCGAAAGGCTGCCTCGATATTCCGGCCGCTTCAGGCCTTCGTAGATTTGCTGGTTCCACTTGTTGGCATGCTCCATGAAGCCGATGCCCGCCTGGTGGGGATATTGGCCCGTGAGCAAGGAGGCACGTGTCGGGCAGCATCGGGCACAGTTATAAAACTGCATCCACCGAGAGCCCCCCTCGGCGAGCCGGTCGAGATTTGGGGTTTGGATTTCGCCGCCATAGCAGCCCAGATCGGAGTAGCCCATATCGTCGGCCATGATGAGGATGATGTTGGGACGTCTTTTCATGTAAACTCCTTATAACGCGCAAGCGCCTTTTTGCGGTGATATATCATGATGCAATTCCCCCTCTGGGAGCATGGGCAACTCAGGGCGCCGCGATAAACCACTTCGGGGTTTCGGGACGCTCCTTTGCGAAGAAATCTGCGCGGCCGGAAAGGGCGCGCGCGTCGGCCAGGTTCCAAACGGCTCCATCTTCATGGAAAACGCCATTCACAGTTCCCGCCTGGCGTTGCGGCGGCAGATAGGCGGGCTTCACCATCAGGGACCAGAAGAAATTGCCAATGCCTGTCTCGCGCACAATGTCCGCCAAACTGGCGTAGTCGGGTTCCCATTCTTTTCCCTCGAAAGGAATGCCATCCCATCCTGATGTTCCTTTTCTTTGACGCTGCCATTCAGTCAGCCAGATGGGCCGCGCCAGCAGGGCTGCGCCAGCGCGCGCGTTCTCCAGCGCCTTTCGGAAGGGCTCAATCTGAGAAGGGAAGTTTATGTGAAATTGGAGAATATCGAGACCCATTTCAAAGAAATAGAGGTTTTCTTCCATATTTGCGCAACCGACAGTGAGCGGAACCGACTTTCGCAAGCCAGCGGCAATACGAAACATGGCCCGGGCGAATTCCATTCGCCGATCAGGAAGGTAGGGTTCATTGATTACTTCAATCGCCAGGAGCCTTGCTTCATCCGCATAGCGCTCCATGAACCACCGAACAAATCGGGCCGGACCTTCCCAGAGCGATTCGTCACGATGCGTTGACCAGGCAGGCGACACCACGCACGCCGCAGTCTTGGGGTTTTTGTCGCGCAGGGCCTCTGGGGTATTCTCGCGGCCGCAGCTGTCGAAGAGAGACGGCATAATTTGCAGTCCTTTGCTCTCCGCCAAATCCAACAAATGTTCCCATTTTCCAGCCAGTTCCTCAGGCGCTTCCAGCCAGTATTCGTAGCTGATCCACAGGCGCAGGGAATCAAGACCCAGCGAACAAGCGTAACCGAAATCCCGCTCTGTCTCTTCCCGCGAATATTCGGCCCATTGCTGGTAAGGATTGTAAGCCCGGCTTGGCAGATACACCGCGCCGCGAGGATTAGATGATGCTTGCATAATATTGCTTTCTGTCAGCGCTTCGGAAAAGCTCCCGGATCCAAAATCAGCCTTCCCTTTTAGCGGGATAGATTTTTCCTTCGCGCCAGTCCATAGGAACGAGCGCCGGCTTCTGGGCAAAACCGAGGCGCCCAATCGCTTTATCATTGGGCGAACCGAAAATACACGCCCACCAGTCGCCGTCTCGATCTTGAAAATGATTGCCGTGGCCGCCGCCGATCAAGGACACATAGCGTGGACCGTAACGGTCCTGGCTTCCAATTTCAGTTCGAAGTCGGAGAATGTTCGGGGTTTCTTTTCATCGTCGCCGACGTAATAGAGGTGACTCACCGGTCCCTTCGCCACAATGACACCCTCTTCCACCGACCAGGTTTCGGCGCTTTCGTTGGCCTTCCAGCCTTTCAATCTTTTGCCGTCAAAGAGGCTGATCCAATCTTTTTCGTCATTGTCTTCCGCGGCGGAAAAAGCGCAAACGAGCACCAAAGCCCACGCAAAGACAAATGGCTTGATCTGGCTTAAACAACTTGCCCTCATGGCTTGGTTTCTCCTTTTGATTAGCTGGAAAGCCTTGCCTTTTACCGAAGCGCTTCCAGAAACACATCATCCTTTTCCTGCCGCACTCGAATGGGATATGCGCCAGGAAGGGCCTTCCATGGCCCCATATAGTGGTTGCCGAAAAAGGGCGCGAACCAGTTCCCATTCTTGTCCTGGAAAGGTCGCGCGTTGCCGCATTTGGGCGCGGCACAGCGTGTTTCGGACCAAGGGCCTTTCAGATCATCGGCAGTGAAGTACATAAGATCGTAGGTGGAAAACAAGCGGCCCCGGCGGCTCATGCCCTTGTCGTAAGGATCGGCGCCATGCCAGACCGCCGACGTGTGGATATATTTTTCAGCAATCTTCAGAAGATGTCCACCCTCGCCTATTTTATGCTGGTCTCTGGGGTATATTTTCCACCAGGAGCCTTCCAGCCCTGTCATGTCATCCCGCATTTCCCCCACTGTGTTGCCAATTCCGCCGCCCACGATATAGACTTTTCCGTCATCATCCTCCAGCAGACTGGGCGTCCACAGGTTACAGTCATGCTCGTCCTGCCACATGAACTCGTATGGCCCTTCCGCCTTTCCAGACTCGCTGCGGAGAATCAGGATCAGGCAACCGTCCTTGTCGGCCCAGTGTTTGCCCGTTTGCATACTCCCGACGATCCAGAACGTGTCCTTCATATAATGCATTTCGATATCGTAGAGGATCGGGCCGAAGCGATTAAGGGAAATAGTTTTATCGAGTCCCTGGCGGCTTTTTTTCGCTTCATCGCATTTCCAGATTACGCCCATGTCTTCCCATTCTTCCATGTCCCTGGATCGCCAGACTTGGACGCCGATCTTTTCACGAGGGGCGCGGTTATTTTTCTTGTTTAATTCCATATCAGTGCAGGTCATGTAGTAATAGCCATCCGGCGCGTTCAATACAGAAACGTCGCGCAGTGTGCCTTGCGTCACGAAGGGATCGATCTCGCCCCATGCGCCGCCTTCGGTCACCGGATACCAGGGCTTCGTAAAAGCACCGCACCACCAATAGTCCGCGCCAAACTCCGTCGCGTGAGAAACCAGCGGCACGATACCCGGCTTGTCACGAAAGGCCGCCCATTCATCCATTCCGGAAAAAGTGGCATAGTATTGATTGTCCGATCCCTGGAAAACCACTGACTGCCCTCCATGGGGCACAAGCAGATCGCGACGCTTGTAAGGGCCATAAACGGATTCCGCGCTGGCGATAAATGTATCGCAGCATAGTTCCGGGCCCATGCGTGCGATATATTCGTAGCCTACCAGGTGATATGGACCGTCCTCCCATTCGGGAACTTCCACTTTGAACACATAGGCCCCACCTGTCCCAATCCGCAAAGGCCAGGAGCCGCCTTCCTGCTCGGGTCGAATCTTCATCAAGCGGGGCTCTTCGGCCAAGCCGGTCAGGTCCTCTTTCATTTTCGCGATCCAGCCTTCCCCCCAGACCCAATAAACGGTGCCATCGGTGTCTTCGAACATGGAAGGGTCGCCGCCGAACCGCGCGATCTTTCCTAAATCGCGATAGGGCCCTTCAGCCTTGCCCTTTTCGCTCTGGAGCAATCCTGAACCATAGCCGTTCATGGAATAGGCAATGTAGAAATTATTGCAAATATAGTGAATCTCCGGCGACGTCATGCCCCGCACGCGGCGTCCCGATTCCATGCTTGCCCGCCAATAGAGTTGCCAGGAACTAGGGTTGCGAAAATGGGGATTGCCAAAACGGACGGGATCCCTGCTAATGCTCCAGACTTGCCCCACTTCCTCCCAATTCTTCAGGTCCTTTGATTTCCAGAGCCACACCCCATCGTTATTTTCAAAACCCCAGTTGGCTGGCCCGGTTTCTTTCGAATCGTTGGCAGTGGCTGCTGTTCCGGTGAGATAGTAAATACCATCCGGCCCTTTGCATATTGACGTGTCCCGCAAAGGATGGTCAAAGAGTGGCTCTATGCTGCGAGGAACACCCGGCGGGCAAAGAGATTCGGCGAAACAAGGGAGATCAGGGGCAAACATGCAAAGCACAAACAGGATAAGAACCCGCAAGGGCAGTTCGCAAGACTTAAAGGGGACTAATAGCATCATGCCCGAAATAATCATTCTAAGCAGTTCCTTTTGCAGTCAACGATCGTTATTCTCTTTTCGCCAGAAGAGGTCTAATTCTTTCGCGCTCGCCATATCTGGAACCGGATCGGGTGGACGGTTTCATAT
>CAYWYC010000304.1:0-5517 GCA_964462565.1 uncultured Candidatus Sumerlaeota bacterium
AGAATAATTAGACATGAGCCGACCTCCCGACTTGGGACGGGTTTTTCATTTATGCCATTTTCAGGCTAATGTTGCAAATATTTGTCAAAATGGGCGCATTTGCTTGAATTATCCAGCATATTTATGTATGTTGATGCTTTGTGGTATGCATTTTCCATATGGAATGCCCATACTATATTTATATCCCTCAGGAGGAAGTTATGAAGTATATCAAATCCCTTCGCAGTCGCTTGGCTTTTACGCTGATCGAGCTGCTCATCGTCGTGGCGATTATCGCCATTCTCGCCGCTATCGCCGTACCCAACTTTCTGGAAGCGCAGACCAGAGCCAAGGTCGCCCGTGTCAAAGCAGACTTGCGTTCCCTCACTACGGCACTGGAAGCTTATCGTGTCGATAACAACAACTATGTTCCCGCCGCAAGAGGCGGATCCAGCGCCAGCTATGATCCCAGCTGGGGGGCTCCCGACCTGATCGTCGGTGGTTTTTTTGACCTGCTCAGCAGCCCGGTGGCATATACCACCAATGCTTTTGTCATTGATCCCTTCATGCAAATGGATGATAACAACGACCGCTATGTCCGTTACATAACCTTTTCAGAAGGCGGTGGAGCGGTTAGCTATTGGGACAGCAATGACTATAACAGTTACACCCGAGGTGACCCTTGGGGTGATGCCGCGGAAAACGGGGAAAAAGCGGCCTGGTACATCCTGTCAAGTTTTGGGCCCGACATGAACAGTGATCCTGTTGAATTTCCCGCCGGGAAATCGCACTGGCGTCATCCTCATATCATGTTCAGCAATGACCACCACCCCGAATATGCGCCTGCCTTTGTTTATGACCCAACCAACGGCACCAAGAGTTTTGGGGATATCTTTCGCTTTGGCGGCGCCATCGGAAGTGGTAGCAAGAGCGATTTCTGGAGCCTCTTGCGCAACGCTTCGGCATACTAATTCTTTTCAGGGCTAAAAGCATTAGCCCAGCGCATGGCAAATCTTTCAGCCAAAACGCCGATCCGGATTCTGGGTCGGCGTTTTTTTCTTAAGCCTGAATCCTCAAAAAGAGATATAAACTGGCGGGAATATATGATCGACAGCGCCTGAATTATTAGATATTGTGGTGTGTATTCAGGTTGCAAGGCTTGTGTTATGCCGAGCTTTGACCGTGTCGTAATGACTTTAAAAGAAGAATTTCCGAAAATTATGAGCCAAGAGCAAGCGCCGCATTCTTCCGATAACTCTTTTTTTGCGTCCTCCCCCTTTCGGCTGGTGATTTTTGCGCCGGAAACGATTAACGAGACCCCTGCCGGTCCGAACATTCGGGCAGTAGCGCTGGCTCGGGAGCTGGCGAAGCATTTCGACACGACACTGGCCATCCCCAACGAATCCGATCTTTTTCACGATGAAGATTTTTCCGTGCGACTCTGGTCGCGACACAGCGCGGGAAAGTGGTTGCCCGAATATAATCTGGTCATTTCCCAGGGCATGCAATATTCCGCCCTCACCTGTCTGAGGCTGGCGCATCGTGGCGTTGTCCAGGTCTTCGATCTATACACGCCGGTTTTGCTGGAGCAACAGCAGGCTCGGAAGCTTTTCGGCTATCACAAAGCCGCGTCCTTGCCCTATTTGCGGCGGCTCACAAACCTGATTCTGCGTCACGGAAATTATTTTCTCTGCGCTTCCCAGCAGCAGCGGGACTTGTGGCTGGGTGCGCTTTACGCCAACGGCTGCCTGAACGACGAGGCGGAAATGACGGCCTCCGACCGGATCGGGGTGGTCCCTTTCGGCCATAACGGCGAGAAGCTGCGGCATACCTCCCAAGTGTTGAAGGGCGCGCATCGGGGCATCGGCAAGGATGATCATGTTTTGCTTTGGGGCGGTGGCCTTTGGGACTGGTTTGACCCGATGACGCTGCTCGGTGCAATGGCAATCCTGCGTGAAAAGCGTCCCGATATCAAACTCTTCTTCATGAGTACCCAGCGCCCTGAAAAGCAGGACGTGCGCCCCGCCATGGCCCAACACGCGGAGAAAATAGCCCGCGAACTGGGCTTGATGGATCGGACCGTTTTTTTTAATGGGGGTTGGATTCCCTTTGAAAAGCGCAGCAATTATTTGCTCGAGTCGGACCTCGCCGTGTGTACGGCTCCGGACAGCCTGGAAAATATTTTCGCCTTTCGCACGCGGCTGGTGGACGCAATATGGGCAAGGCTGCCGATTATCATGACCGATGGAAGCGCCTTGGCGGATTTTGTCCGGCAGCATGACTTGGGATTCATTGTCCGGCCCCAAGATGCGGTCCAACTGGCCGACCGTATCGAACGGGCCCTGGAACCGGAAGTCCAGCAGCGTTTTCGCGATAATATGAACCATTGCCGCGACCTTTTGCGCTGGAATGTTTGCGCCCAGGAACTGATCCAATACTGCAAAACCGTATCAAGCCATTCCCCCGTGGTCCGGCCCCTGCCTTTCTGGAAAATGTGGTGGACCTATGGAAACTACAAAATTGCCTCGCTCATCGAAAAATAACTCGAATTTCATCGCAAAACCTGAGACATTATCAGGTGATGTTTGGATTTGAGCAAACTAGCAAGCCTTCCTTGTCCATCGTTATCCGGTCATACACGCAGACGGATGAACTGGTCATGCTATTAGAATGCCTCGGAAAGCAAAGTACCCTCGCCGATGAGCTGGTCATTATTGATTCCGGATCGGCCAATTGGGTGGTGCAGAAGGTCCGTCTCCTGTGCAAGGACGGACTGAACGGCCACCAGGGAGACAACATTCCCGTCAAACTTCTGGAGATTGACAAAGGCGATTACCAGAGCGCCCGCGCCCTGAATCAGGCTATTGCCCATACCCGCTGCGATCTGGTCGCGATTATCTCGCAGGATGCCCTGCCGGTGGATAATGATTATCTAAAATATCTGGTGGAAGCGATGGAAGACGATACCATCGCGGGGGCCTACGGCCGTCAGAAATCCTATAAGGACAAAGACAATCTACTCTGGGAAAAAGACCTGCACCTGACCTATCCCGCCGAATCCCGTACCCAATACGCCCCCGACTGCTGGTTTGTGAATACCTGTTCGATCATCCGTCGCAAATTATGGGAAGAGCATCCCTTTGATGAACACGCGAATATTTCGGAAGACCATGAATGGGCCAAGTGGGCTCAGGCTCAGGGCTACGCGATTCGTTATGAGGCGCGGGCGGTGGTTTATCATTTTCATCATTTTCCCGGAATGCGGAATTTGTGGAATCGTTTTTATGAAGAAGGCAAGGGCCTGGCCTATATCCACCAGGTTCGAGTGGACCTGCCGCGGAGTGTGTTTCGCTATCTGCGGGAGATTGCATCGGACGGTGTCTGGCTGACTCGCAAGGGACGCCCCTGGCGCTTTCCGGCATCCGTCTATCGCCGCGCCATCAAGCATGCCGCTCTCTACAATGGCTATCGCGACGGCCTTTCCAAAACGGAATCGGAGGACGCTCCCAAATCATGACCGCCGATGCCGTGATCCAGCTGGAAAAAGTCTGGAGAAAATACGACCGTTCCCAAAAACGTCCGCGGAGCCTGAAGGAAGCCGTGCTGCGCCTGGCCTCGGGCGACCGGTTTACGCGGGAAGAATTCTGGGCCAATCGGGAAATCAGCTTTACCATTCGCGAAGGTGAAATCGTCGGTTTTTGCGGTTCCAATGGATCGGGCAAGAGCACTCTTCTACGCATCCTGGCGCGGATCGATCCGCTGACCTATGGCCGCGTGACAGTGCGCGGAAAAATCGCCGCCCTTCTCGAAGTGACGGCCGGCTTTCATCCCATGCTCACCGGCCGTGAAAATATCGGGCTCAATGGCGCGATCATGGGGCTTTCCGAAAAAGAAATCGCCTCGAAGGTTGATTCCATCATCGAGTTTGCCCGCCTGGGAGACTTCATCGACAGCCCCGTCCACACCTATTCGGCCGGTATGTATATGCGCTTGGGCTTTGCCATTGCCAGCCACGTGGAGGCCGACATCCTGCTGATCGACGAAGTCCTCGCCGTGGGCGACGCCGTGTTTCAGAAGCGCTGCGCCGACTGGCTGGAACGGATGCGCCAGGCGCGGAAGACGATCCTGATTGTGTCGCATGATTTGTATTCCCTTTATCACTTGTGCAGCCGCGTCATCTGGCTGGACCAGGGACGCCTCGTCCTCGATGGCGATCCGGCCTACGTCCTGTCGCAGTACAATCCCGAGTTTGTGCCACCGGAACAGGAGCATTGAGGCAAAGACCATGGCCTACGTTTATCAAAACCCCAACCTTCTCGAACCGGAATATGTCCAGGAAGATTCTTCCATGGACTGGCGCAGCGGGAGCAAGATTTACACGCTGCTGAAGTACATGACCCAGCGCCACCTGGCGAATCGCTATCGCGGGTCTTTTCTGGGCTTTTTCTGGTCGCTGCTGAACCCGATCATGATGATGTTCGTGTACAGCTTCGCCTTCAAGTTTGTGATTCGGGCGGAAGTACCCGGCATCCCCTTTTCCTGCTTTTTCCTCTCTGCATTCCTCGCCTGGAACTGCTTCAATACGGGCGCGGCCAATGCGGGTGCGGCGGTGGCGGACGGGGGCTTCCTGATTCGTAAGGCCTATTTCCCGCGCTATGCCCTGCCATTGAGCGCCGTACTGTCGAACCTGATCAACTACCTGATCGCCATGCCTTTGCTGCTGATATTCAACGCGATTATGGGGATTTATCCGGGAGTGAATCTGCTCTTGCTGCCCCTGGCTATTGCGTACCTCATGTGCCTGACGATTGGCGTGGGTTTTCTGATCGCGGCCATCGCCCCATTCTTCCGCGACCTTCTCGAACTTATCCAGGTGCTCTTCACGGCGTGGTTTTTTCTGACACCCGTGATCTATCCCATGAGTCTGCTATCCAGTCACATGACGCCACTAATGATGAAACTTTACATGCTCAACCCCATGGTCGGGTGTATCCGCTTGATCCAGTCCATCTTCCTGGGCATGCCCTTTCCGCGGACCGAACTCCTTTATTCGCTTCCCGGCACATGCATCCTGCTGATGAGCGGATTGCTGCTCTTCCGGCGTGTGTCTCCCAGGTTTTCCAACGTGGTGCAGTAACATTCAAGGATTTTCGAAGGATCCGTTCTTTCCCGGGGCTATTATTGGGTAACGCTTTCGGTGTTGTGCTGAAAATCGTCAAAAAACAGGAAGGGCCCTATAAAGCTTCTTTTGACTTACCTTCCCACTCATGTTACATCTCCTGACTATAGTTGTTCTCCAAAGTCTTTCTCCAATTTTAGAGCATGGATCGGGCCTTCAGCCCTCTCTTCTTTTTCTTTGTCCGACCTGGGGTTGAAACCCCAGGCTATTATGGGACGCGCCTTTGGCGCTTTATTTTGCCCGAATGGATTGGGGACGACCTTATCCACAAAAAAAGCCGGAACCATTTGGCTCCGGCTTTCGGATTTGTGCGCCCGGCAGGGCGCACTCACTTGGAGGTGCGATAATGTTATAATATC
>CAYWYC010000305.1:0-5511 GCA_964462565.1 uncultured Candidatus Sumerlaeota bacterium
AAATCCGTACCGCCGGCATCCTGCCGGCAAGCGCTTTTCAATCATGAACCCCATCCATAAATTCAACCTATTCCCCGCTTGACTTTCCGGCGATGCCCGGTATTAATAAATCCAGGATGATTATGAAACCTCATCCAGAATACGATCCGAAGCGTCAACATCCTGGGCCTGTTTCCGATGCAGACCTGGCTGGACCTGATGACCGAAACCGGCTTTACCCCGTGCAAATATCCCTATCCCGTGGATGCCGCTGGGCAGGAATCATTTCTGCTGCTAGGGCGGCTTGGCTGACATGCGCGATTGAGAGCCGGCTTTGCGGCTTGACTTTATTGGATTTCCGTGGAGAATGGAGACCGTGGGGATGGGGTGCCGGGACTTGGGTTCCGGCCTTTTTTGAATGACAGTGAACTGGTTTGCTTATGTATATATTGGGTATTTCCGCTTTTTATCATGACAGCGCCGCCTGCCTTTTGCGCGATGGCGAGATTGTGGCTGCCGCGCAGGAGGAGCGCTTTACGCGGATAAAGCATGACTTTAACTTTCCCGCGCGGGCGATTGACTATTGCCTGGGTGAGGTGGGGATTACTCCGGCCGACCTGAAGGCGGTGGCTTTTTATGACAAGCCGATTCTGAAGTTCGACCGCCTGATCGAGACCTATGTCTCCTACGCCCCCAAGGGCTTGCGATCCTTTATGCTGATGCTGCCGACCTGGGTGAACCAGAAACTCCGCATGCCGAAGCAGATCGACAAGGGCCTGCATAACCAATACAAGGGGCCCATATATTTCCCGGCGCATCATGAATCCCACGGCGCCAGCGCTTTTTTTCCGTCGCCCTTTGAGGAAGCGGCAATCGCGGGCATAGACGGAGTAGGCGAGTGGAGCACCACAACCATCGGCGTGGGTGAGGGCAAGCAGATTCGTCTGCTGGAAGAAATCCGTTTTCCCCATTCGCTGGGCCTTCTTTATACCGCTTTTACCTATTACCTCGGCTTCAAGGTGAATTCCGGCGAATACAAGGTCATGGGCCTGGCTCCCTATGGCGACCCGAAATATGTGGACCTGATCAAGGATCATCTCATCGATATTCGCGAGGATGGTTCTTATTGGATGGACATGGATTACTTCAACTATTGCCAGGGACTGACGATGACGAGCGAGAAATTCCATCGTCTATTTGACGGGCCGCCCCGCGCGCAGGAATCGGAACTGTCGCAGCGTGAGATGGATATTGCCGCGAGTTTGCAGGTGGTGACGGAAGAGGTGATGCTGAATATTGCGCGTCACGCGCGGGAACTGACAGGCAAGCCGAACCTTTGTCTGGCCGGTGGTTGCGCGCTGAACTGCGTGGCAAACGGCAAGATTTTGCGCGAGGGCATCTTTGACAATATCTGGATTCAGCCGGCGGCGGGCGACGCGGGTGGAGCCTTGGGCGCGGCGCTGATAGTGTGGCATCATATCGCGAAGAAGCCGCGCACCCATCGGACTATCGACGCCCAGCGCGGCAGCTACCTGGGCCCGGCCTTTTCCAATGAGCAGATTCGGCGAACGCTTGACGAAATCGGCGCACCCTATACTTACGTGGAGAACATGGACGACCTAGTCGAACAGACAGCCGAGGCCCTGGCCGACAGCAAGGTGATCGGGTGGTTTCAGGGCCGCATGGAATATGGTCCGCGGGCGCTGGGCAACCGGAGCATTATCGGCGACGCGCGGTCGCCCGAGATGCAAAAGGTGATCAACCTGAAGATCAAGTTTCGCGAATCCTTCCGTCCTTTCGCGCCGACCGTCCTGTCGGATCGCTGCGCCGATTATTTTGACATCGCTCCGGGTACGGACAGCCCCTACATGCTGCTGGTGACGGATGTGCGCGATGAGCATCGGCGGGGAAACCTGGAGGAGGATAAAAAACTATTCGGCCTGGATCGCCTGAATCGCATACGAAGCGTCATCCCCGCGATTACTCATGTGGATTACTCGGCGCGGCTGCAGACGGTTGATCCGGAACGCAATCCGCTTTACTACCAGTTGATCAAAAGTTTTGAGGACAAGACGGGCTGCCCCGTCATTATCAATACCAGTTTCAACGTCCGTGGCGAGCCGATTGTGTGCTCTCCGCGCGATGCCTACCATTGCTTTATGTGCACGGACATGGACATGCTGGTCATGGGCAATATCATCCTGCATAAAGAAGGCCAGCCCCACTGGGAAGGCCGCGAAGCATACCTGAAGCAGTTCAAGTTGGACTGATTCCATATAATTCGAAGCCTATATTTTTTTGCGCGAACACATCGCCCGTGTGGGTTTCCTGTTGCAGAAGACCATGCGAGTCACTATGATTCACGAGTCATACCACTAAAAGAAAAGGAACATGCAGCATGGCGAAGCGATTGGAGCAAAAACCGAAGTCTTTGGAGAAAGAATTTGAAAACCCCTCAAGCCTGTATCGGGGCAAGCCCTTCTGGGCATGGAACGGTGACTTGCAGGAAGATGAACTGCGGCGGCAGATTCGCGTGATGAAGCAGATGGGCCTGGGCGGTTTCTTCATGCATTCCCGCACAGGATTGGCGACACCTTATCTCAGCGATGAATGGCATCGACTGTGCCGGGCCTGTGTGGACGAGGCGGACCAGCAAGGCATGGAAGCCTGGCTCTATGACGAAGACCGCTGGCCTTCGGGCGCGGCCGGGGGTATCGTGACCAAAGACCCGAAATATCGCCAGCGCTGGGTGAAATTGAAGATATACCAGACGGAAAAGTGCGAATGGCCGAAGAAGCCCCTGGCCGTATTTTCGGGGCGCATTGATGGAACAAGCATTTACGAAGTCAAGCGGCTCACTTCGAAAAAAGACGTCAAGGACGTCCCCGCCGAGCACCGGGTACTGACCTTCGAGGTGGAGATATCAGGACCACGCTCGAATTTTAACGGGCAGACCTATCTGGATACCCTGAGCCATGAGGCGGTGCAGAAGTTTATCGAGGTGACCCACGAGGCCTATCGCATCCAGATGGGAGAATTTTTCGGCGATCTGATTCCCGGCATCTTTACCGATGAGCCGAACCATGGCGGTACCTTGCGCGGTGGCGAAGGCGGAATGGATGACGCCTTCGAGCAGGAGTCGCAGGTTCCCTGGACGGAGAAACTGCCCGAGATTTTCATGGACCGTTATGGTTACGATCTGCTCGATCAATTACCGGCGATATTCTTTGACGTCGATGGTAAAACCATCCAGAAGGCGCGGCACGACTATCATGACTGCAAGACCTTTCTCTTTGTCGATGCCTTCGCGCGGCAGATAGGCGCGTGGTGCGACCAGAACAACCTGGCCCATACGGGGCATGTGCTGGCGGAGATGCCGCTTCACGCGCAGGTGGGCGTCGGCGGCGATGCAATGCGCTTTTATGAATACATGCAGGCCCCGGGTATTGACATTCTGCGCGAGGGCAATAAGGAATATGGCACGGCCAAGATGTGCAGCTCCGTACAGAACCAACTGGGCCGGCGCTGGATGCTTTCGGAACTCTACGGCTGCACGGGCTGGGATTTCAACTTCGAAAGCCACAAGGCCGTGGGTGACTGGCAGGCGGCACTGGGCGTGAACCTGCGATGCCAGCACCTGTCGTGGTACACCATGGAAGGCCAGGCCAAGCGCGACTACCCGGCTTCGATCTTCTACCAGTCGCCCTGGTGGGAACAGTATGGCAAGGTGGAGGATTATTTTTCGCGCGTGGGCAGCGTGATGGCCCAGGGCCAGGCAGTTCGACGCTTGCTGGTGGTGAATCCGATTGAAAGCGTATGGCAGGACATGAAGATGAACGGCCCGAATCCGCGCGAGGTACCGCCCTTCGGTGAGGAGTCCTTTAACGCGGTTCTCGATTGGCTCCTTGGCGCGCATGTGGATTTTGACTTTGGTGATGAAGAGATGATGGACCGCCTGTGCAAGGTATCGAAAGGCGACGGCAAGCCGCGTCTGCGTTTTGCCAAGGCCGATTATGACGTCCTCCTGCTGCCGCCGATGCTGACCGTGCGTTCAAGCACCCTCAAATTGGCGAAGCGCTTTGCCGATGCGGGCGGGCAGGTGATTTTTGCGGGAGAGCCGGCGGATTATGTGGACGCGGAAGCTTCCAGGCAGGCGCGGTCCGTGGCGGAAAAGTGCACACGCGTGGCCTTCAAAAAACAGGCCCTGATCGAGGCCGTGGAAGCGGCGCGCACGATTCATGTACTTGGCGGGAGAAACAACGAAGAAGAGAGTATCTTTTACCTGCTTCACCGCGATGGTGAGGCCCGATATCTCTTTCTCGTCAACACCGATCGCAAGCAGGGGCGCGATAAGGTGAAAGTACGTGTGATGCTGGACAATCTGAACACCCGTCCCGAAGAATGGGACCCGCAGACAGGCGAACGCTACAAAACCGCGACCCGGAAGCGAAAGAACTATTGGGAGATCGAGACCGATTTTCCGGCTTCGGGCAGTCGGCTTTTTGTGATCCCGGAAAAGCAGTCGGATGAGCTTAAAGCCCGGCCTGATTTCGGCAAAGCCAACAAAACAAAAAACCTGAACGGGCGCTGGCTGGCGACGCTTTCGGAAGCAAACGCGCTGGTGCTCGATTATCCGAAGTTCAAGGTGGGCAAGGGCAAATGGCGCGATGCCCAGGAAATTCTCCGCGTGGATATGGCCGTGCGCGACGCGATTGGAATTGACCACCGCAGCGGCGCCATGGTCCAGCCCTGGGCCAGCGAACCCGACACCGACCCCGCCAAACATCGCGATGTGGAACTGGAATATCGCTTTGAGGTGCGGGATGTGCCCGTGGCGGCATGCCAGATTGCGCTGGAAAAGCCCGCGGAATGTTGTCTGGAGTTAAATGGCATTCCCGTCTCGAACGAAAATGAATGCGGCTGGTGGGTGGATCGTTCGATCCGCTTGCTGCCGATTCCTTCCGGCGCGATTCGGGAAGGCGAAAATGTGCTCCGGGTAACCATGAACTACGGCCCCCAGTCAGGCCTGGAGGCGATGTTTGTCCTGGGGCAATTTGGTGTGCAGATGGATCGCGACAACAAGCAGGCGACCATGATTCGACCGCCCGTTCACCTCAACGCGGGTGACTGGTGCCAGGAAGGTCTCGCTTTTTACACGGGCAATGTGACCTATCGGCAAAAGGTAAAGGTCCAGAGCGGAAAGGGCGATCGGGTTTTCATTGAAACGCCTTCTTTCGGTGGCGCGGCGGTGCGCGTCTGGGTCGATGGTCAAATTGCCGGTACTATCGCCTGGCAGCCCTACGAACTCGACATTACGGATTTTGTCGAAGGCGATAGCATCGAGTTGGGCTTGGAAGTGCTTGGCACCCGACGCAATGCCTTCGGGCCGCTCCACTGGAATGCCAGCCGCGAAGAACGTGGTTGGACGGGACCGTGGCAGTTTATTCTGGGCGGCGACGAGGTGACGGATGCCTACGTGCTGGAGCCCCATGGCCTGCTCGAAGCGCCGGTGGTGAGTTACCGCCAATAACG
>CAYWYC010000306.1:0-5506 GCA_964462565.1 uncultured Candidatus Sumerlaeota bacterium
GATTTTGCGGATATTACGGCTTTCGGCTCTATTGCTTGAAGGATTAAAGCAGCTTTTGGAAAATGAACTTGACATTTGGGTTTTTCCGTGTGAAAGTACGAAAGTGGAGTTTGATTATAGGGTTTCTCCCTTTTCTGAGATTTACGACACTTGAAGATTTGCAAAACAACAAAAACGGCAGGTTTGGATTGGGGTTCTTCGCCCATCCCTGTGGATTGCAAGTGCAAGCAAATAACGAATACCTTTTCTAAGGGTGTTCCATCCCATTATTCGGAGATTTGTTATATGAAAAAACAAAATTCGATTTTCATGATGATTATGGTGCTTTTCATGGCTTTGGCCTTGTCCATGACCATGATCGGTTGCAATTACGAAAACGGTGGCGGTTCTGATGACGGCCATCAAACGCCTGACGATTTTGATGATGTCAATACCGATCCGATGAATGTCTGGATTTACAATCGTCGGACTCCTCTTGCCCTGGGTGATGGCGACTCGTTCCAGATCGAGTCGAAGCCACCCATCGGTAACACGTGGCAAGTGGAAGTTACCGACTGGTTCATCGATGCCGGCCGTGGCGACAGCTTTCGTGTCCCTTTTCTGCCGGAGGGTTATCTGCTTCAACTCTCATACTGGGTGCCCAATAATTATGTGGTCTTTGAAGTCTGGCAAAATTACGAAGACGACCAGCCCGTGAACGAAGTGCGCTTTGACTGGTATCCCAGCGATGATGATGATCCCTGGGAACCGTCTATGTAATGGCTGGCCCGGCTTAGATGCCGCTGCTGGCTTTTTTGCGATAAACCAATTAAGGATGCGCCGCTGGACCGGGCTCCAGAGCCTGCCCAAGCGGCGTGTTTTGTCTGTACCCATGCATGATAAAGGGCCCGGTATGTTATTTCGTCTGATTCGATGGGTAACCATGACGATGCTCCTGTGCCTGTTTTTCGGTTGTGCGAAATACAGCGAGTGGCACAAATTGCCCACCAACGCCAAATACATTACCGATATCCCCACGACCTACAGTCTCACCCTTGAAGATCCCGCCGGTCCGAGTACCGTGACTCACACCTTGGGCTTTGACGATCTGCCATTTTACGCGCTCTACAATACCTCCGAAATTCGGGAAACCGATCTTTCCATCGAGCGGGACAAGATCAGTGTGGAAGATCAGAAATCGCGCATTCTGCCTTCGCTCAGCGCCACGGGTGGAATTAATTATCGCTTTTACAATCCTCCCGATGATTTCCGGGATTGGATTTTTACGAGCCTGAATTTGAACTGGAACATCTTCGATTTTCTGACGCTCTATCATTTCCGTGTGCTTGCGGAAAAGCGTCTCTCCAGTTCGGAAATACGCAAGGAGCTGCGCCAGAAACAGTTATGCGCTCAGGCAACTGCCCTTTATCTGGACTTCTGGGCGGGTTACTATAGGCTGGAACTGACACGTAAGATGCTGGAACGGGAAGAAAAAGAATTGGCTGATACGCTCTATGAATCAGAACGGGGGCTGATCCCACGGGCGGATCTGGAAGAGGCGGAAGCGTCGGTCGAGGAAGCCCGGGCCAGCCTGCGCGCCCGAAAATTAGCCCTGGATTCGGCGCGCATCGGCCTGTTGCGCTTTCTTTCACTACCCCATGATATTCGTATCCTGCGTCCGCCGGAGTCCTTTGCTTTTGAGCCTTTGCCGGGGATGGATGTGCTGCTGGACCGGCACCTGCGGACATCGGAAAACATTGAAATAGCAAATATGAATGTCCAGGCGAGTCGCCTTTCCTGGATCGCCTCGAAATATGACCGATGGGACAATCTCAGTACTTCATTAAATCTCAACGCCTCGGCCCACGATTGGGACTGGGATCGGGACAAACGGTCGGCCAGTGCCTCAGTGAGTTGGACGATTCCGATTTTCGACCGGGGCATCTATGGCCGGCGGATCAAAAGCCAAAAGATTGAATATACGCGGTCCTTGCTCCAGCGCGACGCCGCCTACACGCAGGAAGAAGAAAACCTTCGCAGCAAATATATCCAGCTGGAAGAAGCCCGGGCCAATCTCGCGAAAGCCAAGCGTGAAATGACGACCACGCGCCGCGAACTTGACAATATTCGCTGGGAAAGCGAACGTGGCCTGCTGGCGGAATCCATGAGGGATAACGCCGAATTCACCTATGAGAAAAGCCGGCTGCAATATCGGCTCCGTTATTACGAATGGCTTGCCTTGCGTATCGCTTTTGATTATATCTATGATAATCGTCTCCAATCCTACATTGTGGAGAAAAATCTGTGACTTCCAAACCCCCTTTGATCTTCTATCTTCTTTTCTGTCTTTGGGCACTGTCCTCTATTGGCGCAGGCAGGCTCCATGCCCAGCCGGAATCATCATCCAGTCCCGCCAACCCGCGGGAGACCATGTCGCAGGGTGGAACGGAATATGCCATCCGCAAAGCGCAGGTCCAACCACGCGATATTCGGTCTTACATCACGGAACTCGGAACCGTATTTTATTTGCGCTCGTGGAAGGTTTATGCCCTTACCGGAGGCGAGCTGAAAAAGAATTACATCCGCGAAGAAGACCATGTGGAAAAAGATCAGTTGCTCGTGGAACTGGAATCGGAAACATTGCAGGATGAGCTGGAGCAACTGGAGGAAGATCTGGAGCAGGCCCGTTCGGATTATGAATACCAGAAAGACCATGAATTTCCCCTGCAGCTGGAGGAACAGGAAAACGCTCTCGAAAAGACACGCCTGGATATCGCGAACGCCCGTGAGGACCTGGAAGACGCGCGGGGCAGACTGGAACGCGGCCTGATCCCCCCGCGGGAGTTGGAACGGATCGAGCGCAAAATCGAGTCCCAGGAAGCGAGCTACAAGCTGTCGGAGAAGAAATACAAAAACCTCAAGGAAAACGAAATTCCCAGGCGCCTGGAAAAACAGGAAGAGGCCATTTCCGATCTTGAAGAAAAACTGGACCATGTGAAAGAAGATATTGCCGAGCTTAAAATATATGCTCCGGCAACAGGGCTGGTTCATCGGCTCAGCCCGGATCTGCCGGATAAATATACCAAGGCGAACATGATCCGCATAGGCCAGGGAAGTCAGGTGGCGCTGATTGTGGATGAGAAAGGCCGCCGGATCGAAGTGCGGCTCTATGAGCAGGATCTGGAAAAAATCAAAATTGGCGATCCGGTGGAAATTACCACCGACCAGAAACCGGATCTGAAACTCGAGGGCGAAATTCTGAGGATTGGCGAAGCCACGTCTTCCTTCGCGGGACAGTCCCGCCGATTCACCGTTGAGATTATCCTGGAAGAAGGTTCGGAGCAACTGCGCGTGAACAGTTCGGTCCGCTGCCGCATCCTGGCTTCCACCCGGCGCGATGTCCCCGCGATTCCGGTGGAGTATGTGCTGTATCGCGACGGGCGGAGATTCTGCAAGGTGGTGCAGGACAACGATGTGGTGGATGTGCCTATCCGGCTGGGTTCGAGCGACGAGGAATACGTGGAAGTATTGGAAGGCCTGGAGCCGGGGCAGGAAGTGGTGCGCTATGTCCCGAAGCCGGGGAATCCCTGAGACGCCGCCGATTTTTCTGAGAGCAAAATGACAAAAGGACGACCTAAGTAATTTGATTGAACTGGACGGCATTTCCAAAACTTACGGCCAGGGAACGAACGCCGTGTATGCGCTGCGGGACGCGTCGTTGCGGATCGGCGAAGGCGAGGCGCTGGCTATATTGGGACCGTCCGGCTCCGGCAAGACGACCCTGCTTGACATATTGGGCACGCTCTCTCATCCCACTGCGGGCAAGTATCTCCTGAATGATCGCGACGTCTTTTCTCTTTCCCACCGCCGCATCGCCCGCATCCGCAACCACCACTTCGGCTTTGTCTTTCAGTCTTTTAACCTGCTTCCGGCGATGACGGTTTATCGCAATGTAGCGCTGCCCCTGCGCTATTCCCGAATCCGGCGCGGGCAGTACAAAAGCCGGGTGAAGGAATCGCTGGAACGTGTCGGCCTGGGGCATAAAATCAAGGCGCTGGCCAACCAGCTTTCCGGCGGCGAAATGCAGCGTGTCGCCATTGCCCGCGCCATCGTGGCCGATCCTTCGGCTGTGCTTGCGGACGAACCGACGGGTAACCTGGATTCGAAAAACGGCGAGGCGATCCTGAATCTGCTTTTTGAACTCCGCGAGCACGGAAAAACCATTATCATGGTGACCCATAATGAAGAACTGGCGGCGAAGTTTCCCCGCATCATTCGCATCTTTGACGGTCGCATTGTTTATGACGGCGCACCCGATAGCGAGGTGGCTTCATGAGATTGCGCATCCTGTCCACCATCATCGGAGTCATGGCGGGCGTCGCGAGCCTGGTGGCCTGTTTTAATTTCAGCGCCACGGCCCGGCGCGAAATATTACGGGACATCCAAAACCTGAGCCCCAATCTCATTTTTTTCCGCAGCACAGCGGCGCCCACGACAAGCAATGATCAGCAGTCGGGCTTTGAGATTGACGAGGTCAAAACCATCCAAAGGGAAATCCCCGAGATTCGCGGAATATCTCCCGTTATCCAGGATCGCAGCTTCTATCCCACACCCGACGGCCCAACCCGCTATCGCCGCATGCTGGTGCTGGGTGTCTGGCCCGAGTTTCCGCAAGTACTCGAGATTACCATAGCCCGTGGACGTTTCTTCGCGCCCCTGGAGCAGGAAGAGGGCAAACGGGTCTGCGTGCTGAGTGCCGAGGCGGCGGAGCGCCTCTTCCCCGATGGCGTGGAACCGGGAGACAATGTTCGGCTTTATAACGCGGAATTTCTCGTGGTGGGTATCGCTTCCGATATCGAGCCCTGCCCCTTCTTTCGGGTAAAGGGCAGCGTCCTGATCCCCCAGGCCACCCTGACGGCGTTGAAAGAGCGCGATGATCTGCCCCAGCTTATCGGCCTGCGCCTGACCCCGAATACGCCCCAGGACCTGATCGTGCAAAGGATCGAAAGCATCCTCATGCGACAGCGCGAATTACCCACTTTTGAAAGCTGGGAACAAAGCGCCTATATCGAAACGCAAAAGCGCGTCGTCCGAACGATCGAATGGCTGCTCAGCAGCATCGCCTTTCTTACGCTGCTTACGGCGTGTATCGGCTGCATGAACATCATGGTGGTATCGGTGAATGAACGCACGCGCGAGATTGGCCTGCGCATGGCCGTGGGCGCGACGCAGTTTCAGATACTGCGCATGTTCTTGTTGGAAGGCTTTCGCATCATGGCTGCCGGTGGTGTGCTGGGGGTGATTGGGGGATATTTTCTGACCGACCGCATCCTGAAGCCCTTGCCGCAACTGATTACCGGCTACCAGGGGTGGACCTTTACCTTTACGGGCGAAGCGGTTTGGAAGGCCGTTGGTGTGCTGGCCCTTTGCGCTTTTCTCGCAAGCCTGCTCCCCGCCTGGCGCGCCGCCAGCCTCGATCCGTCCCGTGCCCTGCGGTCGGAATAATTTAGAAGACGCGCGATATAAA
>CAYWYC010000307.1:0-5485 GCA_964462565.1 uncultured Candidatus Sumerlaeota bacterium
TCCTGGCCGATGTGAGCTACGGACGCAAAATGCATGACGTTAAACCATCGGACGTAAAAAAAATCCTCATCAAGGAAGAGCTGCCGCGCCCCGGAGCCGTCTGCGCCTATGCCGACGCCATCGCCCCCGGCTCCAACTACGTCCTCCATCGCGTGCTGGGTACGGTGCCCGTCGAAGATGACGGATCGGCCAACTTCCGCGTTCCCGCCGGACGGCCCCTGGTCTTTGTGGCGCTCGATGAAAAGGACCGCGCCGTCAAGCACATGCACAGTTTTGTCTCCGTCATGCCCGGCGAAACGGTCAGCTGCATCGGCTGCCACGAATATCGCACCGACGCCGGCCAGCCGCCCAAAGGCATGGTGCTCAAAGCCGCCAAACGCGAACCCGACGCCATCACCCCCGTTCCCGGTTCCCCCGAAATCTTCGACTACGTCCGCGACATCCAGCCCATCTGGGACAAGCACTGCACCTCCTGCCACAACATGGACAAGTACGCCGGCGGGCTCTGCCTTACCGACGACCTGGGCGCGGCCTACGGCATCGGCTATCAGACCCTGTACAAATACTACATGAGCACAACCAGCAAGGGCCTCGACGAACCCTACACACGCGGCACCGGCAACAGCGAGCTGATCAAGATCCTCGAAAGCGGCCACAACAAGGTCCAGCTCTCCGATGCCGAGATGTTGCGCGTCAAGACCTGGATCGACGCAGGCGGCACCTTTGCGGGCAGCTATGCCTCCCTGGGCAGCGCCCATCGCAATCTCAAGATCAAGGTCAGCGAAGAGGCCATCGACGTCTTCGAACGCCGCTGCAAGGACTGCCACAGCACCAGCAAGAAAAAACCCTTCACGGCGGGCGAAATCCGGGGCCACCATCGCGGACGCTATTACAACATGAGCCATCCCGAAAAGTCCCTTCTCCTCGTCGCCCCCCTGGCAAAGGAAGCAGGCGGACTTTCCTTCTGTAAGGATACGAAGCAGCCCTGGAATGAACGTAACCTCGATGCCGAAGCCCACCCCGTCTTCATGAGCAAGGACGATCCCGACTATCAGATTCTCGTCAAGCAGGTGGACGCCATGGTCGAGGCTTTCCAAAAACCCCGCTGGTACCAGGAAGGCTTCGAACCGCGCGATTGGTATGTGCGTGAAATGAAACGCTTCGGCGCGTTGCCGGAGGATTTTGATGCCGAAAAACATACGCTCGAACCCTGGAAAACCGACGAACGTTATTTTAACATCATCTATTCAAACGGCCCCGGCCCCGTTACTGAAATCGAATAGCAATAAACGATATGGATTCGAAATTCTTAGAAAGAACCCACATGCTGAACATCCAGAAGCTTGCAGAAAAAATCGCGGACGGTCAACTTATTCCCATTTCTCTCTTCGCCGACAACCGGCCTGTCTCCTTTGAATGCACCGGCAAGCGCGAAACGACGGACGGATTTATCGTCTCGCTCCAGGCAAAGGAAATCCCCCTGACCATCGCCCTCAAGGGAAATTATGAAGCAGCAAACGATCTCCTTCGATTCCAGGCCCATCTCTACGCCCGCGACAACATCACCAAGCCCATCGACCATGTCAAAATCCTCGATCTGAATGTCGATCACGCGGACATCAACGAACCCACCTGGCTGCGAACCTTTACGGCAGGTGCGGTTAAGTGTTATTCTCACGATCTCTTTCCGCCATGCCTCTTTCGCGTGGAAGACATCCTCATGCGCGGACACGATCTCAAGCGCCTCTGGGACTTCACCGGTCGCGGTTCCAACCAGTATATGCCGCTCTGGTTCTACTATTATCCCGACCGCGACGGCTTCTGGTTTGCGCCCGAGTGGCAAGGCTCCTGGGACCTGCTGGTTCATCGTCTGCCTGAATACACAAACCTTGGCCTCCAACTCCAGTACATGCATTTCGACATGCACCAGGGCGAAGAAATCAGCCTGCCGCCCATGGTTCTTTCCGGATATAAAGGTTCCATCGAAGATGGCAGCAATCACCTGCGCCGCGTTCTGAAAGACAGCTACCTGCCCGACATCGGCGACAAACGCCCCGAACCCCTCATGGCTTATCAGGTTCTTGGCAGCCATCCCAATTATCTCGCCGGCGAAAGCCTTTACCGCGAAGCCGATCTTGCTGAAAAAATCGGCTGCGAAACCTTTACCTTTGCATCCATGTGGCAATATGATGCCGATCCCAGCAAGGGCCTCGAAGAATCCGCCGACACCAGCAGCCACTGGTGGGACAGGATGGGCGACTACACCCCCGGCGACCGCTTTGGCGAAAATATCAAGGACTTTTCGGACTATCTGACCCAGCGTGGCATGCGCCTGGGTCTCTGGTATGATCATCGCCTCGGACTCCAGGCCGAAAGCCTGCCCAAAGCGCGCGATGTCCTTCTCGAATTCGACCCCGCCTTTGAGCAAGAAGTTCGCAAGCACAACAATCCCCTCAGCTATGACATCAACGTCAATCCCACGGTGGACCTTTCGCGCGAAGCCGGACGCCAGTATGTTCTCGACACTCTCGAACGCCTGGTAACGGAATATGGCGCGCGCTTTATCTGGTACGACTACAACACGAACCCCCGCACCTTTTACTTCGACTGCAACGAGGCCTCCAACCGGCGCGGGCTGCTTGAACTGAAATTCTATCAGGGCCTCGATCAGGTCATGGCCGAATTCCGCCGCCGCCATCCTGATGTCTGGGTCGAATTCTGCGCATCGGGCGGACGCATGCTGAATATCGCCATCCTGCGCTACAGCCATTCCCTGTGGATCACGGACTATACCGGCAGCGATTGCGATCAGGCATTTGCCATCCGCACCGGCGCGAATCTGCTCTTTCCAGCCGTCTATAACCACCAGTCCTACTACATGCGAAAGGATACGAAAGAAAAGAAACTCCCCGTCGCACCCGAAGACATGCTGGCCCACTTCGCGGGTTCCTGCGGCGTCAGCCAGGGGCTTGTGCTCGATACCGATGAGCAGATCGCCGGGCTTATCGAAATGGCCGGGCTTTTCAAACAGGTTCGCCACTATCTGGAAGGCGATTATTATATGCTCCTGCCCCAGGCCACCGATAAAAATGCCTGGGAAGCATGTCAGTTTCATCTGCCCGAAAAAGGCGAAGGCATTGCCATCATCCTGCGCCTGGAAGAAAGCGAAACCCGCGAAGGCAAAATCAAACTCCGCGGAATCGGCGACCAGGCTCCGGCCCAAATCGAAATTCTCTCCGGCGACGCCAAATGCGAAGCCCGGGGCAATGAATTGATCCTCGAATTTGCCGAAGGCTGCCGTGCCACCCTTATTAAATACGCTTCCTGATTAAAGCCTGCTGAAAGCACAAGCCCCATGTAATTGTAAGTCCTTTTATGACAGACAATTACACGGGGCCCTTTCTTTTTCTGTCCCAATCACGCTTTTATTAAAAAATTTTGCTCAAGTTTTCCGCCTCCCGGACGATAAGAATAGAAACGCCTGAATAGGCGTTTTTTTGTGTCTTGGACCGCCCGAAACAGTTTGGTCAAATCACAAAAAGCAAAAGGAGGCACTGGAGCTTAGTCCGGAGATCTGCACGCCTTTTCCTTATCAACGTGCAGATAAAATGCAATCCCCCTGGAAGGAGCCCATAAGCAGAGCTTAGCCGGAACAGGCACCCAAACCGAACTGCTATTCGCAACAATTATCATATAGCAAAGAAGCGGTTCTCTAAAAGGCCGACAAAGGGTATTCATGTTCACCAATGAGCATTCTTCTGTTAATAGCAAATTTTGCTTGAATTTTTAGGGATCGTCAGAAAGAATGCTTCTTCGTAAGGGTTCAGAAAGCCCTTCCCTGATGGGATGTCTCATTCAAAATTGGCTAAATTTATGCTGAAACCCATGTACTGATAGCTTCAATCCCTCGGGGGTGCGTGGTTTATTCTTGAAATCCGAATGTGTTGCAGGAGTAATACTATGAAAAAGCAAATATTTCGCATGACCCAGCAACGGAAGATTATCTTGGAAGAACTGCGCAAGGTCACTTCGCATCCCACCGCCCAGGAAATCTTTGATATCGTCAAAAACCGGCTGCCCCGAATCAGCCTGGGAACCGTGTACCGCAACCTCGACGTCCTCACCGACCAGAACCTCGTCCTCAAACTGCCCACCGAGGGCGGCTTGGGAAACCGTTTCGACGCCAACGTGCATCCCCACGCCCATATCGCCTGCGTCTATTGCCATAGGGTGGATGATGTGCCCGGTACGTCGCTCGTAGCCGATAGGGCCGAAGAAAAGGCCGCCGAAGAAACTTCTTACAAAGTCATGAGCCACAGCCTCGAATTCCAGGGCATCTGCCCCGAATGCCAGGCCCGCCACAACGTAATTGTCCCCGTCCGCCAGGAAACAGCCGTCTGACAATTTCACAATCCTGAATTTTCAAAAGCGCCGTCGGCCAATCAGGCCCACGGCGCTTTTGCATTATTAAACTATCACCCAAGGCCATATCGCTCTGTCGCCGCCGTAATGGCCAGCAATACCGGACTGCCCCATTGCTTGCCGTCGGCTGTGTATTCCAGGTCAAGCGATTCGATTTCCACATCGGGCCGCGGATTCGACCAGACCAACTGATAGATCGCCGAACTGTAGGGGCCCCGCGCCTTGCCCGTCCAGGCAACCGATGCGTTGGCAAGGTCCTTGATGCTTCCCCGCTGGAGCCAATAGTCAATATCCTCTTTCAGGCGCACCGGAATATTCTGTGTCGTGCCATCGGCATAGTGCACCACATACTGAAAGACATAGGGACCCTTCACGTCGGGCTGCTTGCGTGGTGGTTTCCATTCTTCCTGCTGCAGTAAGGTATGCAGGAAAAAGAGCGCGTCGGCCTTGCGATTCACCTTCATGCCTGCGACCTTTTCCGGCAGCGCCATCGCCTTGTCGTCTTCCTTCGCCACGCCGTCCAACGTCACCGCGTGCGGATAGAGCGCCGTCTTGTACTCATAGATGTTGTAATTGACGCCATTCAACAGCTGCTCACCAATCGGCAGCAGCGAAAGGTCGCTGTCCTTGTCCGGCCAGTTATGACCGCTGTCCAGAAAGAGATTCACATAATCCTTCAGCAGGATCGGATCATAAGCCAGGTCCATCTCCGGCAGAATAACGCGCGACGACGTAAAAGCAGCCCCGTAATCCATCGGCCAGCCCCTTGTCAAAGAAAATCTGGTTCGCCAGCGCCAGGCATTCCATCACCGCAGTCGCAAATTGCAGGGCCTCATAGCGCATCGAAGCCTCATCCCCCGACAGCCGCGCCAGGCGCATCTTGTATAGCCCGCTCTCCACATGGCGAAAATAATCCAACGCCCGATCCAGCATTTCGGGAAAGGCCTCCGGCTTCTGCAAGTCGGCGATAAGCTGCTTCAGTCCCTCAAAACGCCGCACCGCCTCGTCAACGGCTTTATCCGCAGATAGCGCAGATTACACAGATGGTAAAGCGCCAAAGGCG
>CAYWYC010000308.1:0-5458 GCA_964462565.1 uncultured Candidatus Sumerlaeota bacterium
CCTTCTCTGCTTGCATCGTTGGCCCGCTGTGGTATGATTGCCGAAGGAGTGGGTTGGACGGCTACCTGGAGCCTCGCGGCTTCCGGAGGAAAGTCCGAACACCACAGGGCAGGATGCTTGCTAACGGCAAGGCGGGGCGACCCGACGGAAAGTGCAACAGAAATCACACCGCCGATGGCCTTCGGGCACAGGCAAGGGTGAAATGGTGCGGTAAGAGCGCACCGGGCGCGTGGCGACATGCGTGCCAGGTAAACCCCATCCGGTGCAAGACCAAATAGGGATGAAGCGGCGGCCCGTCGCGCCGGCCGGTTTCCGGCTGAGACATCCGGGTAGGTTGCTGGAGCGACGTCGCGAGGCGTCGCCTAGAGGAATAGTCGTCACCGCCTCGGCGGATACAGAATTCGGCTTATAAACCCACTCCTCAGATATTCCATGGAGAGTCCATATCCTTCGCCATTTCCGTCGCGTCCCAGATCCCAGAAAGCAAACCAATGCCACAACCCGTTAACCCCAAAGCCAGTTCTCACGCACAAGCCCTGCTCACGTTTCTTGATTCCATCCAGGGCAAATATCTGCTTTCCGGACAGCACGACTTTATCGGTTCCGGTGATAAATATGCCCGGCTCGTCCGGGAAATCACTGGCAAGTTTCCCATAGTCTGGGGATCCGATTTCAGCTTTGAATACGATGGTAACGAGCCTCGCAAAATCCGCCACTGCGGACCGGCAAACCTGAGCGAGCCGGGTGTCGATGAGACCTTTCTCGATGTGTCTCTCGACCAGATGCGCGATGCCCTGATCGTGCGGGTGAAGGAAATGCACGAACGCGGCCATATCATCACGCTCATGTGGCACCATCCATTTCCCACATTCGGCAATCGCGGTCCTTATGAGTCGATCTGGAGTTTTGACGCGCGGCCCGACATGGAAAGCTGGCGCGAACTGACCACCCCCGGTACGTCCCTCTATCGCGCCTGGGCCGATCAGGCCGACGAGGTGGCCGAATACCTGAAACAGCTGCAGCAACTCAATATTCCCGTGCTCTGGCGGCCTTATCACGAGATGAACGGGGTGTGGTTCTGGTGGTGCAAGAAGCCCGGCGCCGAAGGTTTTCAGAAGCTCTACCGCCAGCTCTACGAACGCTTTACCGGGCATCACGAGCTGAATAATCTGCTCTGGGTGTGGAACCCGAATGCCCCGCGCGATACACCGAACGATGAGGCCTTTGCCTATGCCGATTATTATCCGGGCGGCGATTGTGTGGATGTGCTCGCGGCGGATGTCTATCGGGAAGACTGGCGACAATCGCATCATGACGACATCCTCGAACTGGCCGACGGCAAGCCCATATCCATCGGCGAAACCGCGCAGTTGCCCACAGGCGAAATTCTGGACAAGCAAAATTACTGGACCTGGTTCATGCCCTGGGGAAACCTGCTCTTGCGCAACCCCAAAGAGCATATCGCCCACATCTACAAGCGCAAAAACGTATTGACTCTCGAAGATATCGAACGCGACGCAAGCGGCGCTTTTCATATAGGATAAGCACGAATCGAAAGGAATATCATGGACACGAAGGAAGCGATCAAATCCGCCATGCGGGATGCGGCCGGCGTAGCCTGCGACATTCTGATGAGCCACTTCGGCAAACTCGACAGCGTCCAGCACAAGGGCGAGGTGGATATCGTGACCGTGGCCGACAAGGAATCGGAAAAGGCCGTGATGGACATTATCCGGTCCCGCTTTCCCGACCATGGCATTCTGGCCGAAGAATCGGGAGATGCCGCGTCGGGCAATCCGGCCCATGAGGCGGAATACTGCTGGGTGATCGATCCGCTTGACGGTACGCTGAACTTTGCCCATTCGGTGCCGATTTTTTCCGTTTCCATTGGATTATTCCATCAGGGACGCGCCCACATGGGCTTGGTGGCCGATCCCACGCGAAACGAATGGTTTTGGGCGGAACGCGGACAGGGCGCATGGCTTGGCAAAGGCAAGGACGATCCCGGTCAGCAGATTCATGTATCATCCAGCGAAAAGATGGCCGACAGTTATATCATCACCGGCTTTCCCCATAATCGCCGCCAGATTCTAGAACCCCTGATGCGCACCGCCGGCGACATGATCCAGAATACCCACGGCATCCTGCGTTTGGGATCGGCGGCAATCGACCTGTGCTGGGTGGCGGCGGGTCGGGCCGATGCCTTTTACGAACCCCATCTGCAAGCCTGGGACTTTGCGGCGGGTAGCCTGATGGTGGAAGAAGCGGGTGGACGTTGCACCAATTTTTCCGATCAGCCCCTGAGCCTGACGGACCATGAAGTGCTGGCGACAAACAGCACCATCCACGAAGAAATGCGGCAGTTGATTGCCAGAGAATGGCTTTCCTGATCACCGTTTTTGACCAATAAATGTCGCTTTCTCTTGGAAAAGCAAACTTTCCCCTTTTCTATTGACCGATGCCGAAGCTTCCTGCAAAATAAGGCCATAAGTGAGACAAGGCTGCGGCTTTCCGCGGATTCACAATACAGCTCTTTGGTCCTCTTTATCCAGAAGTGAGTAATTTATGACGCTCGAAAGCGGGAAACTGGAAATGGCGGAAAATGAACGTGTTCTGGTGGTGGATGACGAGGAAGACCTGTGCCGGGTCCTGGAAAAAGTCCTCAACCGAAGCGGCTACGAAGTGGATACCGCCACCAACGGCTCCGATGGCATCAAACTGGCCGAAAAATACAATTACGCTGTCGCTATTGTGGACCAGAATATGCCGGAAATGTCGGGCCTGGAAACCATCCGACGCCTCACGGATATCGATCCGGACATAGCGTTTATTGTATATACGGGCCACCCGACCATCGATTCCTCCATCGAGGCCCTCCACGAAAATGTCTTTGACTATCTGCGCAAACCGATGGACATGAAGTCGCTGATCATGTCGGTCCGGCGCGCTTCGGAACGGCGCAATCTGCTCGTGGAAAACCGCAAGCTCATGCGGCAGTTGGAAAACGAACGCGACGGCCTGCGCCGGCAGGTGGAAGCGGCCAAACGCGCCATTGAACAACGGCTGGAATCCTCGACCAGTTTTATCGGCCGAAGCGACGCCATTCGCCAGGTGCGCCATTTCATGGCCGAAGTATCGCCTTCCGACATGACCGTCCTGCTTCTGGGCGAAAGCGGTGTGGGTAAGGATGTGGTATCGCGCCTCATCCATGAGGCCTCGGGACGCGATCCCAATGCCTTTGTGAAAATCAATTGCCCCGCCATCCCTGAGACCCTGCTGGAATCGGAATTGTTTGGCCATGAACCCGGCGCCTTTACCGGAGCGGAACGCCGCAAGCCCGGGCGCTTCGAACTGGCTTCCCACGGCACAATTTTTCTGGACGAAATCGGCGACCTGCCCATCCCCTTGCAAGCCAAACTGCTGCAGGTAATTGAGCAAAAGCAATTCACCAGGCTCGGCGGCAGCCAGACCATTCGGGTGGATGTGCGCATCATCGCCGCTACCAACGCTTCCCTGCCCGAAATGATCGCTCAAGGCAAATTCCGGGCCGACCTATTTTACCGGCTCAACGAATACGCCATCGAAATTCCCCCGCTGCGGACGCGCAAGGATGATATCGCGCTGTTGGTCCAGCATTTTCTGAATATCTATGGACAGAAATACAACCACGAAAACCTCACCGTTTCCGAAGAAGCCATGCGGCTCCTTATGGAATACGATTGGCCCGGGAATGTGCGCGAATTGGAATCGGTGATCCGTCGATATGCCCTCGATGTGAATGAAAATACCATCCGGGCCGCCCTGCGCACGAGCAACAGTAAAATCGCACCAGCCGCATACCCGGTGGATAGCACCCCGGTCTCGTCTTCTTCTGTCGCGGCACCATCCGATCGGCAGAATACGGCATCTGGGAGCGGTGGCCCCAGACATTATTCTCCACCGCCATCCGATGCTTATCAGGAAAGCCCCCGAGCGAACAGTGCGAGTCCCCAGAAAACAGCCGCCGAAATCCTCCGGGAAACCGAAATCCAGACTATCCTCGGCGCTTTGAGGCAAACACGCTGGAATCAGCGCCAAGCCGCCGAAATGCTCGGAATGAGCTACAGCAGTCTGCGGCGTCGCATTTCCAAATATGACCTGAAAAACCACCCCCTCTAATTTGGCAGGATGAGTCACCCATGATACGCGTGACCAACATGTGTCGATTCTGATCGTTCAAAATTAGTAATATTACCCATTTTAAACACTCCTGTTATGGCTGGCTTTGCATGGGCAAGCGTCCTTTTTGTCTCTCAAATGCTATAATTTCAATATCATACACACAATTAACGGCGGCACCGTCATACTGGCACTTTGCTTGCTTTACAATTTGCATAAATGGCAAAAAGAAAGCCTGGATCTTTCTGCTTTTGGAATCTGAAAAAGCCATTCTCTATGGATGAAATTACCAGTCGATAAAACGGGGCGCAGAAAAAAAGCGAATACGAGGTTCAACAAAATGCGGAAGAATATGTCAGAGTTGGAATTGCTTTTAGGCTACGAATTAACAGCCTCCTCGCGCCACCGCCGGTTTGTCTCTCTGGTTATGCTTTCATCGGAAGCAGAGCAAAGCGGAGAACTCGAGCACCTGCTCGATGGCGTAGTCCGGGAAAGTGACAGCGCTTTTACTGTCAATGATGGTGCGATTGTCCTGATGGGCGAAACCGACAGCTCCGGGGCCATGCGCGCCGTAGAACGTTACAAAAACACGATTAACAACCGGATGGACGTCCGGTTTTCCATAAGTTCATTTCCCGTGGACGGAAAAGCGCCCACGGAATTGATGCAATCCGCTGAACGACGGTTGCAAAAGGCCCGAGAGCTCAACTCGGGCGCTATAGTAGCAGAAGGTTGATATAGCCATATCATCCCTGCTCTTTCTCACCAACCGACGCAAGTCTCTCTCCTTGCGTCGGTTTTTTTAACAGGAGCGCGAAAATGATGAAGCATGCCCCTGGAATGCGCCAATATGTTGAATGTGTGGTGTTTATCATCATAAGGGAAGGGCATATCCTTGTCGAACATCGCAGATTAAGCGCCAAGGTCGCTCCCGGCCTGACCACCCTTCCCGGCGGGCATATCCAGACCGGCGAAAGCCAGCAGGCCGCCACCATGCGCGAATTGCGGGAAGAACTGGCTATTGTTCCTGAAAGCGTGGAATATATTTGCAGCCTGATCTACCGTGGCGAAGAATTGCAAAAGCTGCACTTCTACTGGATTCCCGACTGGCAGGGCGACATGCAATGCCACGAGGCCGAATCCATCGAATGGTTGCCCCTGGAGCGCCTGGATCGGATCGATGTGGAGGTGGATCGCGTGGCTCTGAGCGAGTGGAAGCGGCTGTACGGCTAAAGAGGCCGGGCATTCCTTAATCCTTCAAGCAGCAGAGCCGAAAGCCGTAATATCCGCAAAAGCTGAG
>CAYWYC010000309.1:0-5454 GCA_964462565.1 uncultured Candidatus Sumerlaeota bacterium
CAATAGTTCTCGATTTACAGGGGCGGTAAATGTATGATGTGGGTTCGGTTTAAATTTTTCAGAACCGTTATTTCTATTCAGGAGGCGACAAGTATGCAGATGAAAAAGCAGATTCTGAGGCGTTCTTTGACTTTGGTTTTTATCCTGGCGCTGGCAATCAGCCTGAGCAGCTGTGCGCGTATGGGTATGGGTAAAGGTATGGGTTATGGTCGTGGCCATGGCAAGGGGCATTGCAAATGCATGAAGGCCCACAAAGACGGATGCTATGACGCGAAGAAGTGCGCGAAATGTCCGAAGGCGGAAATGTGCGCCTGCAAAAAAGCCGGCAAGTGTATGCAGAAGGCAGAATGTGTGAATGCTGGCAAGTGCATGAAGATGGCTAAAAAGTGTGAAATGTGCGCCAAGGCCAAGGATGGCAAGTGCGAAAAGTGCATGAAGGCCATGGCGGCCAAGTGCGGCAAGTGCCCCATGTGCGCCAAAACTCAAGACGGCAAGTGTGAAAAGTGCGCGAAGAAAATGGGCGAAGGCCATGGCAAGAAAATGACGCATGGGCATAAGCAGAAGGTGGACAAATAAAATCTCTGCCGGGAAATTTGCTTGCAGGTGCAGGCAATCATCGGTATGAAATATCCAAGCCGGGGTACAACGGTTCTTTTTTCGGGATCGCGGCCCCGGCTTTTTATCTTTGCGATGATTTTTAGAGAAGGTTTTCCATGTCCATTCATGCTACCGCCCTGGTGGATGCGTCCGCCGAAATCCATGATTCTGTCGAAGTTGGCCCCTATGCCATTATCGGAGAAAACGTCAAGATAGGGCCCGGCTGCAAGATCGGGCCTTATGTGATGATTCACGAAAATGTGACCATGGGTGCGGAGAATGTTTTTCATGCCCATGCCGTTATCGGCGACGCGCCCCAGCATCTGGCATACAAGGGCGAACCCCGCGAGGTGATTATCGGCAATCGCAATATCTTTCGCGAGCATACGACCGTGCATCGCTCCTATGAGGAAGGCACGGCCACGACGATCGGCGACGATTGCCTCTTCATGGTGGCGAGCCATGTGGGCCATGACAGCCATGTGGGCAACCGCGTTATCCTGACAAACGGCGCGCTTCTGGGCGGGCATGTGGATATTGCGGATAATGTGATCATGTCGGGCAATTCGGCGATTCATCAGTTTGTGAAGGTGGGACGCTTTGCCATGATTCGCGGGATGGGTGGCGCGACCAAGGATGTCCCGCCCTTTGTGGTGGTCCGCGAGATCAATAATGTCTGCGGCATCAATACTATCGGCCTGCGTCGGGCGGGATTCAGCCCGGAGGCGCGCAAGGAAATCAAGCAGGCCTTTCGCATTCTCTTCCGCCAGGGGAACAGCGTTCCGCGGGCGCTGGAAAAAATCCGGGCCATGAATCCGGGGCCCGAGGCGATGGAGCTGGTGACTTTTGTTGAAAATTCGAAACGTGGAATATGCAGCTGGCAGGGCGGTGTGGACGCTGAATAAGCTGCCAGGGCTGCATGAATCGCGCCGCGTTTCAGGAAGGTATATTGGATGAAATACGTTGTTTTTCTGGGAGACGGCATGGCCGACGAGCCGATGGATGCCCTGAGTGGCAAGACGCCCCTCATGGTGGCCGATACGCCGAACATGGACGCCCTGGCCCGGCGCGCGCGATTCGGTACTTTTCTGTCATTGCCCGATGCCTTTCCCACGAGTTCCGATGTGGCGAACCTTTCCGTGCTGGGTTACGATCTGGCCGAAGCCTACCAGGGGCGTGGCCCGCTCGAAGCCGCCAGCCAGGGCATTGTGCTTAAAGAAAACCAGATCGCCCTGCGATGCAACCTGATCCACAGCTCCGACGATGGCGTACTGGTGGATTATTCAGGCGGCCAGATCGGCGGCGACGAGGCGGCCCAACTGATCGACGCACTGAATGAGTGTTTCGGCAGCGACAAGGTCCGCTTTCATACGGGCGTCAGCTATCGCAACCTGCTGGTGCTGACGGGGGATGAATTTTCGGCGGACTTTCATTACGAAAAGCCCGACGACCATCCGGGCGATGCCTGGGCGGAACTGCTGCCCAAAGGCGAAGCTGGAACCCCCGGCGGACGGACAGCCGAATTTCTGCGCAAGATTATGGTGGAATCCGTCGAGCTGCTCAATGCGCACCCCGTGAACCGGGCGCGCGCCGAAAAGGGCCTGCGCACGGCCAACATGTGCTGGTTCTGGAGCGCCGGACGCAAGCCGCAAATGCGCGCCTTTCAGGAGATGTACGGCAAGTCGGGCGCGGTGATTTCGGCGGTGGATGTGATCAAGGGCATTGGTGTGCTGGGCGACATGGAAGTGGTCGAGGTGGAAGGCGCGACGGGCTATATCGATACGAACTACGAAGGCAAGGCCCGGGCGGCGGTGGAAGCGCTGAAGCGTCATGACTTTGTGTACCTGCACGTGGAGGCGGTGGACGAGGTGTCCCATGCCGGAGACCTGGATCTGAAAATAAAGACGATCAGCGAATTCGACAAGCGGCTGATCGGCGCCTTTCTGCGGGAATTCGGCGACATGGACAGGCTGGCGCTGGCCGTGCTGCCCGATCATCCGGTTCCGGTGAAAATCTGCAAGCACACTCGCACGCCCGTGCCGGTGATGTTTGTGCATCCGGGTGTGGAATCAGATAATGTTGGACGGGAAAGGCCGCTTTGCTATAATGAAATAGATGCTCCCGAGGGAAGTATAGGATTACTGAAAAAAGATGGGGTGATGCAGGTTCTTTTCGGCTGATAAAGGGATCGGCCACTTGAATCATTTATAAAAAGGGATAGGATTATGAAGAATTTTGTAGCGGTTATTCTGATTATTATTGCCTTTGGCGCGGGATATATCTGGTACCAGAACCAGCAAACGGCGAGTTTGAACAATGAAGGCGCCGCCCTGTTGGAACAGGGGAAGTACGAGGAGGCCGTGGCCACGCTGGAGCAGGCTTATTCGAAGGACTCGGATAACAAGTCGATCCGCGAAAACCTGGCGCGGGCCTATATGGCGCTTGGCAATATGGATAAAGCACGAAGCGTCGCTCCTGCTTTTACCCAATTGCAGGAAGCCCAGACTGCTCCGACCCCAGGTGATGAAGGTGCCGATAACGAGAAGGCGCCGTCGGCCCATTATGCCTCGGAGTTGGATGTGACGCAAGCGCAGCTGCAGAAGAACGCGCAGAAGCGGATTGAGCGGATGAAGGCGGAAGGCTGGAAGAAGGAAGAGGGGGTGACGAAAAAGCAGATTCTGGATTTGGCCTTTACCTATGAGCACATGGGCGATCAGAAGCGGGCAGTCCTGATGCTGGAGCGTGCGCTTTTTGTGGATCCCGATGACCTGAAATTGGAGCGGCGTATTGAGTGGCTGGAAAAGCAGGACAATGAATAAATCCTTACCGGTCTTTGGCGATGTCTGAATCGGAAAATGTTTCTCCCCCCAAGAGGCGCGGCATCCTGTGGCGTCTTTTTCGTCTGCTGATTGCGGCAGGCGGTTTTCTTTTTCTGCTGATGGTCCTGAGTGTTGCCGGTGCACTGGTCTGGTTCGAGTGGTGGGCCGGCCAGGGGCGTGATGGATCGCCGGAGATGGTGGAGTTTGAGATTGAGCGGGGCGATTCCTTTCGCAGGATTGCCCGACGCCTGGAGCAGGATGGATTGGTGGAGCCGGATTGGGCGCTGGTGCTGCTGGCTTATCGGCTGGGAGTGGAGCGTCAGGTGCAGGCGGGGCAATATCGCTTTTCGGGAGAGTCGCCCCGCGAGATCTTGCAGGCGCTCGTGCGGGGACAGAAAGGGCCCTCCAAGCGGCTTACCTTTCCGGAAGGCTGGACTGTTGGGCAGATGGCGCAGCGCTTGCAGGAAGCGGGAGTGATTGGCGATGGGGGACGTTTTCTGGCCCTCTGCGGGGATCGCGCTTTTCTGGAATCGATTGATATTCCCGCCGATTCCGCCGAGGGGTTTCTCTTTCCCGACACTTATGAATTCGCCCTTCCGACCGATGAGGCCGAGGTCATCAAACGGCTGGCCCTGCGTCTTGAGGCGGTGATCGATTCGCTGGATATCTTGCCCGGGATCAACAGTCCCCATGCCCATCCTTTGAATTTTTACGATTCCATCACCTTGGCGTCGATCATCGAACGCGAGGCGCGCGGTCCCGATGAAATGCGCAAGATCGCGTCGGTTTTTCATAATCGGCTGAAGCGGGGGATGCGGCTCGACAGCTGCGCCACGGTGCGTTACGCGCTGAACCAGTGGACGGCTCCCTTGCGCCTGTCGGACCTGGACGTGGAGTCGCCCTACAACACCTATCGCCGCAAGGGCCTGCCGCCGGGACCGATCTGCAATCCGGGTCATGCCGCGATCGACGCGGCTTTTCGTCCGGAAGACACGGATTTTCTTTACTATGTATATAAGGGCCAGGGGCGCCATGCCTTTTCCAAAAGCCTGTCGGAACACAACCGCCTCAAACGGCAATACAAGAACGCGTGGAAATTTTCGGCCAGTCGGGATGGGGATTGACGGGGGGACGCCAAGGTATCGCCACCAACCTGGTGACGATGGGGGCTTTTGGTGAGCAAGGATTTTGCTCGATAGTATTGGTAATTCAGCCGGAAGCCTTTTTGCAGGCAAGATGCCGGCGGTACGGGGCGATCCTGGCAATCATTGCCTCGATTGCGCGGGGATGGGAAGACGGTGACCGATTCGCCTCTGGGGCTGTCAGCTGAGATCGAGCCATTTTTTCATGAGGAAATTCAGGTCGTCCTGGGTGACGTCGGTCATGCGGGGGGCCAGGCTGAGGCGCAGGGATGTGGTTTTGCGGTCGGCCCAGGGCCACCACGCGCCCACCAGAAGCACCTCATGATCGGGATTGCTGCAATAGAAGAGCTGCCCGCGCGAGAGTCCGCCCTTGTCCTCTACCAGATCGCGCATGGCCACGGGGGCCTTCTTGACCTTGCGATAGGTCCAGCACTGGGAAAATTCATCTTCCAGCGTTTTCTGGACTTTTTTGCGATCCTGCTTGGTCACATGGGTCAGCGCCATCTCGGTGTAATCGTCCCACTGCCAGTCAAACTTTTCGAGGCCTTTGTGCAGCAGGTCCTGACAGCGTACTTCCAAGGCATTCAGATCTGCGCATTGCATTCGCAAATCCTTCCTGTTCGTCGCGGGCGGAAAATTAGATAAAAATAGACCGGAAAATAAAAGGCTGCGTCCTCCCGCAAGGAACGAAAAAAAGATTAATACTTGCATGCTTCTATCAAGAGAATGGCAAATTCCTACGAAATTGTCAAGTTGAATGAAAATCGAATATGCATGGGCGTGCACGACATAAATGGGGGCTGAGTTAAATCTGAAGCGATGAATCGAACCATTTTTTGAACTTTTGCTGTTTTGGAGTACGAGGACTTGCCCTCTCCTTGTTGTTGCGGGGCTTT
>CAYWYC010000310.1:0-5437 GCA_964462565.1 uncultured Candidatus Sumerlaeota bacterium
CTGCTTGAAGGATTAAGGTCTTTTTGGGGCTTATATAAGGGCTCATCTTTTACAAAAAAGCCATTGCGAAATGGTGGAGAAATGCCTAAAATCCCTGCTTTAGCTGTCATATTGTGCTACAATTGACAACATATTAATGATTTTTAAAGCCTTGATGAGAATAAATGTGGATAATATAACGTATGCATGATGTTGCCATTACAGGTCTGGGAATTGTGTCTTGCCTGGGTTGTCGCCCGGAGCAGGTGACTGAATCTTTGCGGCATGGGCGGTCGGGTATCGGCGTGGATCCCGTTCGGCGCGAAATGGGTTTTCGCAGCAGCCTGACGGGCGTCATTCGCGATTATGAACCTGCCAAATTGGGCCGCAAACAACGCAAGACCATGACCGAGTTTGCCATTCAGGCCTACACGGCGGCCCTGGGCGCTTTTGAAATGGCCGGATGGGATGAAGAGCTGATCAAGACCCCCCATACGGGCCTGATAATCGGCAATGACTCCTCGGGTCTGGCGAATGTGGAGCAGGTGCGAATCGTGGAAGCGGAAAAATCCACCTTGCCCATTGGCTCGGGCATGGTTTTCCAGGCCCTGACATCCACCGTTACCATGAACCTGAACTCCCTTTTCGGCATGCAGGGCGCATCGTGGACCCTTTCCGGAGCCTGCGCCAGCGGGGGTCACGCTATCGGTCAGGCGGCCGACCTGATCGCCCTGGGACGCCAGGAACGCATGCTCTGCGGCGGAGTTCAGGAAATCAACTGGCAATCCGTTGCCAGCTTCGACGCCACCAATGCCTTTTCCGTGCGGGAAGATGATCCCGAAGCCGCTTGCCGACCCTTTGACCGGGATCGCGACGGCCTGGTCCCCGGAGGCGGCGCGGCGGTGGTTTGCCTGGAGCGGCTCGATCTTGCCCAAAAACGCAATGCCGAAATCTTGGGAATTGTGCGGTCCTATGCTTTTTCGTCCGACGGATATTCCCTGGCCAGCCCTTCCGGCAAGGGAATCGAACGCTGCATGCGGTCCTGCCTGGAGAATGTCAAGGTTGCGCCGGATCAAGTCGATTACATCTGCGCCCACGCCACATCGACCCCCGTGGGTGACGCGGCGGAGTGCAAGGCCATTGCCGGGATTTTTGGAAACCCGACTCCCTGGGTTTCCTCCACCAAGAGCATGACGGGCCACGAAATGTGGATGGCGGGAGCGGCGCAAGTGGTGTATGCTGTTTTAATGGTGCGTGGAGGTTTTATCGCGCCGAATATAAATTTCCGGGAGCAGGACGAAGAAGCGCCGCCCTTGCGAATCGCAACGGAAGCGATTGACATGAAAGCTTCCCGCATTCTCTGCAACGCCGCGGGCTTTGGCGGCACAAACTCCTGCCTCCTTTTAGAAATTTAAGCAATCAGTCTGATTATCCATTTTGTCCGCGGGGCGCTTTAGCCGGAAGGAATCCCATGCAATACGACGTGATCGTTATCGGTTCAGGAATCAGCGGCCTTTGCAGCGCCCTGGTCCTGGCTCAACATGGGCTGAAGACGGCGGTCTTTGAGCAGGCGCGTCACATGTCTCCCCTGCTTTCCCGCTTTCGGCGCGGCCAGTCCTGGTTCGACTGCGGCTATCATTATCATGGCAATTTTCATCGGGGCAGCGCCCTGGAGATGTTCATGCGTTCCATGGGACTCGACGCGCTTGTGGATGAGAGCATCCCGATGAACTCCAAGGCTTATGATCAACTGGTTTGCTCCAATGGCAGCAGGATTGTTTTACCCACGGGAATGGAGGCCGTCCGCGACAGCCTGAAAAGCCAGTTCCCCAAAGACAGCAAAGCCATAGACGCCTACCTGGAACGTATCCAGAAGGTCCTGGACAGCTCGCCCTTTACCAACAAGGACCTGCCTCCCGAAGACGCCACGTTCAGTATCATCCAGGACATCGATCTTCAAAGTTTTTTTGATCAAATCGGCGCCAGCGCGGAATTTGCCGAAGCGATCAGCAATTATGGGTACTTCCTTTATGGCGTTCCCTGGGATGAGACTCCCTTTTATCTCCATGCCCAGGTCGTGGGCTCTTTTTATCAATCGGCCCTTAGCTTTCGCCAGGGGGGCGACACGGTGGTGCAGGCCTTTCGCAAGCGCTTCGAAGAAGAAGGCGTCGATGTTTTTACAGAATCCATGGTAACCAAAATCGTGAGCACCGAACGCCGCCGCCTGAAAGGGGTCATGGTTCGGGATGCCTCGGGCGAGGAATATTTCGCCAAATGCAGAAGGTGCATTTCCACCATCCACCCCCGTGAACTGGCCGCCGTGCTCGATCCCGGTGTCCTGCGGCCCTTCAACATGAATCGCCTCTGCGGATTTGATGAAACCTTCAGCCCCTTTGCCATTTATCTGGAAGTGAAAGACCCGCCCGGCGAACTATATCGTTCCAACGTCTATCACCTGGCGGTAAATGGCCACAAGCTGGATAAGGAGAACAGCCTGGCTATCCTGAACTACAGTGAAAAGCCCGAAAACGGAAAGACGGGTATCTGCATTCTGGGACAGGCCTGGGAAACCACGAAAGGCCACGATTGCCATGGCATCGAAGAGGGCTTCTGCCGCTTGTCAAACGAAAAAAACGGGCAACCCTACGAGGAATACAAGGAGGCCATGCAGCAGTATTATTTTGAAAAGGCCTGTCAGGTATTGCCCGAACTGAAACAAAAGGCCCGCATCGTGGACGCGGCCACCCCATGCAGTTTCGAGCGCTATACGCGCAACTGGATGGGATCAATCTACGGCATCCGCCATACCACGGACAGGGCCGGGTTGAGCCCCTTTTCCATGGTCAAGGGGCTTTATCTGGCCGGGCAGAACATCGTGGCCCCGGGTCTCATGGGAGCCGCCATATCCGCCTTTGTGGCCTGCGGATGCATACTGGGCTGGAATCAATACTGGAACAAGGTGCATGAATACCGATGAATCGTGTCTTTATTACAGGTCTCGGCGTGGTTTCACCCTTCGGGACCGGAATCGATATACTCAGAGAAAAAATACGCAATGGCGAAAGCGCGGTTGTCAATATGCAAAGCCGGTGGCAGGATCAGCTGGGCGACCTGAATGCCTGGCTGGGAGCACCACTGGCCCAACCCCTCGACATCAAATCCATCCCCCGTCGGCTGCGCCGCAGCATGGGTCCCCTGGCGATGATGGCCTATGTGGCTACGCAAGAGGCCTTGGAGTCCAGCGGCATCCTCCAAAAGGATGCGGATCCCGGCGACTGCGGACAAAAAAGCGAAGCCCGCGTCGGCATCAGCTACGGTTCCAGCATAGGCAGTGTGGAAGTTCTGGACCAGGCCATCGGCCTTTGCCATGAAAACAAGGGCATCGCCGGACTCAAGGCCGGGACCTTTTTCCAGATCATGAGCCATACCTGCGCCTCGAGCCTGGCTTTGGCATTCGGGATAGACGGCTTCGTCCTGTCGCCCAATGCCGCCTGTGCTTCGGCCACCATGTCCATCGGCCTTGGCTTTGAGGCAATCCGCGAAGGCAAGCAGGACATTATGATATGCGGCGGAGCCGACGAACTGCATCCCATGGTTTCCGGCATTTTCGATTTGGTTCAGGCCGCCTCCGTGGGGTATAATGAACAGGCAGACCAAAGTCCCCGGCCCTTTGACAAGGATCGGGATGGAACCGTCTGCGCGGAAGGAGCAGGCACGCTGATCCTGGAGTCGGAAGAATCGGTTAGGGCCAGGAGGATAGAGCCCCTGGCGGAGATTATCGGCTTCGGCTCCTGCAACGATTGCACCGGAGTGGCCCAGCCAAACCGGGATTCGATAATGCGTTGTCTCAACAATGCTCTTGACAATGCAGGGCTTATCCCCGATGGTATCGGTTACGTGAACGCCCATGGCACGGGAACGGTGCTGGGGGATATTGCGGAAGCGGAAGCGCTTGGGAGTTTTTTTGGTGGATGTAAGGTTCCCGTGAGTAGCCTCAAGGGCTATTTCGGCCACAGCCTCGGCGCCAGCGGTGCTATCGAAACTATCGCGGTGCTAGAAATGTTGCGCGAGAAAAGGCTGCCGATAAACCGGAATCTCCGCGAAGTCGATCCGGCCTGTCAGGGCCTCGATTACGTGACGCAGGAGCGGGAAATTCGTTTCGATTCCCAGGAGCAGGGCTTTCTCTTTCTGAAAAACAGTTTTGCTTTTGGCGGAGTCAACGCCATCCTGGCCATTCGCGCTTTCGAGCCGCAAGCCGATGCCGGATGACACGATACGCCCCACTGGCAGCAATGAAGAAGAGGTAAGGTTAAATGAATGACAAGGAAATCCTGGACCGGGTGAAAAAAGTCCTGGCCGAGGAATTTGAACTGGATGAAGAAGAACTGAATCCCGATGCCGCGCTCTATGACGAACTGGGCCTGGACAGCCTCGACAGCGTGGATCTGGTAGTGGCATTGGAAAAGGAATTTGAATTCAAGATCGAGCGTTCCGTCGATGAAGAACGTATCCGCGCGATCCGGAAGATCAGCGATATTTGCGATTTTATCAATTATAAGCTACCAAATGCCTGATCGCAGGCAAATCCTACTCGACGCGCGGGCCTTGCAGGCGGCTTCCCTGGCCCACACGCACCATAATTTCAAAGTCTTAAAAACGGCATGCAAAAATTTATCCTCGTCGGCTGCAACCTCATATATGCTTTTTGCCTTCTTTTACTGGTTGTTCTTTTCATTCTGTATATCCCCTTTCATTTTCTGATCTATGGTCTTTTTTCCCGGCACGATCTTCCCGAAATCGGCCGCATGTTGAATTACCTTTTTGGCCGCTATATCACGCGGCTGTCCTGGCCCATGATTCGCGTCCACGTCAAAGGCCGTGAGAACGTACCAGGCGATGGCTCCTTCGTCTGTGTGGCCAACCATCGTTCCTTCACCGATATTTTCTTTTGCTCCTGGTTGCCCCGGCCCGAAACCAACGTGGTGCTTCGATCCTGGCCTTTCCGCTTGCCCGTACTTGGCCTTTTTATGCGACTGGGCGGCTATTATGACATTGAAAAAGACCATATCGATGTGATTATGGAAAAGTCGAAACGACTGATTGACAAAAATATCGGCCTCATGTTTTTCCCCGAAGGCCATCGCAGCCGCGACGGGCATCTTCACCATTTCCGTTCCGGAGCATTCAAACTCGCCGTCCACCATAATATTCCCGTTGTTCCCATGGTCCTGGAAGGCACGGAGAATCTCGGCATCGGCTTGCAATGGTTCCGTCCCACACGCGTGGACATCACCTTCCTCCCCTGTGTCTATCCCGGCGATTTCGATACCGAAAAACGCGCCCTGCGCCTTCGCCGCGAAGTCCAGCACCGCTTCCGCGAAGCCCTGGGCGAAATCGCCGATAAAGATCCATCCGACCAAAGCCCCCAAGACCCCTTAATCCTTCAAGCAGCAGAGCC
>CAYWYC010000311.1:0-5414 GCA_964462565.1 uncultured Candidatus Sumerlaeota bacterium
TCCGCCTCTACCCCGCCACGAACCTGACCGAAGCCTTGCGTTTGTTGGGATTGGGGAAGGGATAATTCTGTGAATTGGCTTATTTTTCCGATTATAACTTGAAATCCGATTCCAATCCAAAGAGAATCTTCCGAGGTACAGGAGTTGAATCACGGAATACTCGAATGGTAAAACGTACCGCCACCATCCCTGGTGGCAGCGGAGGGTTTGGATTGGGGTTAAAAAAGTAAGGTTTTTTTGGTAATTTTGTCGGGAAGGGCTTTGCCGGCAAGATGCCGGCGGTACTTTTTTATTAACCACGAAAAGGCTTTGATGTAGATGCGGTTTGTATGTTTTCTTTTTGCCTGAAATATTTTTCCGGTTTTTTTCGTGTATTCCGTGTATTTCGTGGTTAATAAAAAGGCGCCTTTGCCTGCTTTGGATTTGAAAGGAATCGGGAAAAAATGGCTTTGGATTATATCGATGCAGTACGCGGGCGCTATGAAGCGTGGTGGAAAAATCAAAACGATGAACCCCTCTTTTACATCATCTATCCGAAAGACGGCGCAAACTTTGATCCCGTGGCCAAGGACTGGATGGCTCCGCGGATTCGGGGCGACTGGAGCAACTGGCAGCAGGAATTCGTCCTGGGTCAGGCGCTGGAACTGAGCTATAAGTCGGGCGAAGACCATTATATCGAAGAGGCCATCGACTTTCTGGAACATTATGCCGATGTGACCGGCCATGCCGCCGAGGGGTATTCCTTCCTGAATCCGGCATTCGGTCCGGGATCGCTTTCGGCCTTTATCACGGGCTTCAGCGAGTTCAAGGATTCCACCATCTGGCTCGAGATGGACCCGCCCATGGAGTGGGACGCGATTCTGGAAATCGACGAAAACACGCGCCACCCTTATGCCGACGCGGCCCTGGAAGTCACGCGCCGCGCCAAGGACCGGCTGAAGGAGCGCTTCGTCTTCGGCACGCCTGACCTGGGCGGGGTTTGTGATATCCTTTCGTCCTTGCGCGGGGTCAATAATCTGCTTCTCGACACGCTGACCCAACCCGACGAAGTGCATCAAGCACTGGACGTGCTGGAAAAATTATGGTTCAAGTTTTATGAGGAGTTCTCGGCCATCGTGAATCCCGATAATCATGGTTGCTACAGCACGGTGATGCGGTGGCTTTCGGCGAAGCCGGTGAACACGGGGATTTGTGACTTCTCGGCGATGATCGGCCCGGACATGTTTCAGGAATACGCCCTGCCGCCGTTGGAGCGGGATGTCGAATATTTTGACGGGCGGGTGATTTATCACCTGGACGGTCCCGGTGAGATTCCGCATGTGGATACGATCTGCGGGATTGAAAAATTGACGGCCATCCAATGGGTGCCCGGGGCGGGAAATCCGGGAACGACCGATCCCTATTGGGACGATCTGTATCGCCGGATACTGGACCATGGCAAGAAAATCGCGCTGGGTGGCGCGTCAAAAGACATGGATGAATTGCGCGCTTTCTTCAAACGTTTTCCGGCGCGCGAGTTTTTCGCGCCCTTTACCGTGCAAAGCGAAAAGCAGGCCGAAGAACTGCTGCGATTGAAGGATGAAATTTAACTGTGGACTGCTCGACTTGGCGTTCACTGTTTTATTAAAAATACGGAAGCAAACCAAATTCAGATACGGACAGGAGCATGACATGAGTTATCAGGTAACGATGGAAAGACAGCACAAGGCCCGCAGCGGCGTTCCCCTGGGGGGAATCGGAACCGGGGGTATTGAACTTCGGCAAGACGGGGTATTTTACAGTTGGAATATCTTCAACAATCTGCCCATCGGCACGGGGCCCTTTCTGCCCTTTCCCGAAGACACGATGCTGTTTTTTCTGATGCGCTATGAGGTGGAAGGCGAACTGCCCAAGATGAAACTTTTCCAGATCGACCAAGGCTATGACGTGGCCGCCGTGGTTTCTCATTACCGGACCATGCCCTGGCTGACGGGTGTGGACAAGGCGGAATTCGAGGGCAGCTTTCCGCTGGTGAAGTTGAAATTCTCCGATCAGGAAATGCCCTTTGACGTGTACCTCGAAGCCTTCAGCCCCTTTATCCCCCATGACATCAAGAACTCGAGCCTTCCGGCGGTGATGTTTCGCTTCAACATCAAGTCGAAGAGCAGCAAGCCCGTGGACGTGATGCTCATGGGCTGCATGAGAAATGCTTCCGGCTATGACGTGGAAGACCGTTTCTACGATTCAGACATTCTCTCCGGACGCGGCTACAAGGCCATCGAGATGAAGCCCGGCAATGTGGACAAGAAGCATACTTCATACGGGCAGCAGGTGCTGGCGTCGCTCAGTGGCGATTCCACCTGGTACAACGGCTGGGAACATCGCCATCCCTATTACGAATATGTGGTGCGCAACAAAAAACTTCCGAACATCGACGTAACCCAGGACCGCAACAAGAAGGATCCCAAGACGGGCAAGAAGGTTGTCTTCGGACCGCGTTGCTTTGGCACGATTGCCAAGTCGCAGAAGATGAAAAAGAATGACGTGCTCGACCACACTTTTGTTCTGGCCTGGAACTTTCCGAACCTCTACGCCGGAGCCACCTTCAAGCAGGGCGGCGGCCAGAGTGACCGGCTCGAAGGCCACTACTATTCGAACTTCTTCAAGAATGCCGGCGAAGTGGTGGACTACGTGGTGAAGAATCAGAAAAAACTCGAAGGCGAAACCCGCAAGTTTCATGAAAACTTCTACGACAGCACGGCGGAAACGTGGCTGCTGGACCAGATCAACTCGCACCTGAGCACCTTTGTGTGCAGCGCTTGGTTTACCAAGTCGGGTGACTTCGGCGTGCAGGAAGGTCTGACGCCGGACCGTAACTGGGGACCGCTGGCAACGATTGACGTGGGTTTCTACGGCAACATTCCCGCGATTTCTCTATTCCCAGAACTCCAGAAAAACAGCATGCGCGTTCACAAGCGCCTCCAGCAGAAAAACGGCGTCATCGCCCATGGCGTGGGGCGTAACTTTGAGCAGACCGACGCCAAGGAAGAAGTCGTCAAGGGACGCCTGGACCTGCCTTCGCAGTATGCCTGCATGGTCCTGCGCGACTTTTTCTGGACGAGCGACCGCGAGTATCTCAAGGAAATGTGGCCCTCGATCAAGGCGGCGCTGGAATACGTGGTGCGCGAGCGTGACATGAACCAGGACGGCCTGCCCGACATGGAAGGCACCATGTGCTCTTACGACAACTTTCCCATGTACGGCGCGGCATCCTTCGTGGCGTCGGTGTGGCTGGCGGCGCTGAAGTCGGCCGTCGAGGCGGCGCGGATTCTCAAGGACAAAGATGCCGAAGCGCGCTTCAGCGGCTTGCTCGAGCAGGGCGACAAGGTCTTTGAAGAAAAACTCTGGAACGGTGAATACTATCGCCTCTACAACGATGAAGACGGTCCCAAGGGGGACAAGGACGAGGGCTGCATGACCGACCAGATCATGGGCCAGTGGGCCTGCGACCAGGTGGGGCTGGGGGATCTGTTCAAGCCAGCCCGGCGCAAAAAAGCCCTCCGCGCCATCTACAAGCGCAACTTCCGTCCCTGGGGTCTGATCAATTGCAGCTGGCCCGAGGATTCGCTGCTCAAGGACGTGCCCGACACCTGCTGGGATGACCAGTTCAACACCACCTGGAGCGGCACGGAACTCGAGTTCGCCTCTTTCCTGATCTTCGAGGGATTCTGGAAAGAGGGACGGGCAATTGCCAAGCATGTGGATGACCGCTATCGCAAGTTCGGCATGTACTGGGACCATCAGGAATTCGGCGGCCATTATTTCCGGCCCATGGTTTCCTGGCTCATTACCAATGCCATGATCGGCCTGACGATTCGGGACCAGGTGTATGGCTTTGACCCCAAGGCGCCCGACGATAACGTGCGCCTCTTCTTCTCCTTCTCCGACGGCTATGCCCACTTCAATCGCAAGGTGACGAAGACGTCCGAGCAGTTTGACATCGAGATCGATGAAGGCAAGTTTACGGCAAAGCAGTTGGACTTTGTGCTGAAGAACCAGGACGCGAGCAAGGTGCAGGTGCGCGTGGCCGGCAAGCAGCTGGCGCGGAAGGATTATGACATGGAAATCGCCGACGGCAGCCTGAGCATCCGCTTCAGGCGCAAGCAGAACATCAAGGCCGGCGACTATTGCCGCGTTACGGTGAAATAAGGGAAGGGTTGTGCCATGAATAGACGGGAACGGGTTCTGCGGAGCCTGAATTTTGAGGAATTGCCCACGGCACCCCTGGACCTGGGCGGAATGCGTTCGACGGGGATCAGCGCCTTTGCTTATCCCCGTCTGGTGCAGGCGTTGGGTTTGCCCCATCGTCCGCCGCGCATCCACGACACCGGGCAGATGCTGGCCCTGCCTGACGTGGATGTGCTGGACGCGCTGGATTGTGATGTGGCTGTCGTGGAATCGGATACCATGTTGACCAATGCCTTCGAGCAGCCGGAAAGATGGAAGCCATACGGCTTCAACGGGCGGCTCGAGGCGATGGTGCAATGGCCCGGCAATTTTTCGGTCAAGGCGGACGGAACCATTTTGCATAACGAGTGGAGCAGCATGCCAGCGAAGGGTTTTGTCTTCAATGCCGAACACGCGGGGCAAATACTCCAGTTGGAAGGCGACCTGCCAAAACCGGACCTGGACCAGATTCGCGAACGCCAGGAGAAGAAACAGATAACGAAAGAACGGCTTGACGAGATCGAAGCCCTGTGTAAAAAGGCGCGGGAATCGACCGACCGGGCCATCCTTTTTGCCGGTCCCAAGGCGGGACTCGGGGTTGGGGCTTATGGCGGTATCGTCATGTTCCCCATGCTCTGCGTGATGGAGCCGGACTTTGTACGCGAATTGCACGAACTCCAGACGGCCCATCAGCTGAAGCAGGCGCAGGCGGTGCTTGAGCGGGTGCATCCTTATATCGATGTGTATCTGGTCAGCGCTGACGACTGGGGCAATCAGAACCAGCTGGTGGCGTCGGGCCAGGTTTATCGTGACCTGTTCAAGCCGGGCTATCAGCGCTTTAATGAAATGATCCATACGGTTGCGCCGGAGGTAAAGACCTATCTCCATTCCTGCGGGGCCATTTACGATCTGATCGACGACCTGGTGGAGAGCGGCTTTGACGTTTTGAATCCGGTGCAATGGAACGCTGGTGGCCATTCTTATCATGAGTGGAAAGACAAGGCGCGCAATCGGATTGCCCTGTGGGGCGGCGGTGTGGATACGCAGAAGACCCTGCCCCTGGGATCGGTGGAGGATGTACGCGCGGAAGTGGCGGAGGTGGTGGAATATTTTGCAAAGGACGGCGGCTTCGTTTTTTGCGGCATCCACAACCTTCTGGCCGAAACGGATGCCGAGAAGATCGTCGCCATGTACGAGACGGCGAAGTC
>CAYWYC010000312.1:0-5374 GCA_964462565.1 uncultured Candidatus Sumerlaeota bacterium
GGGCGCTCAGAAGATAACATGCGCTTGCAACACAATTTCCGGATTCGCACCTTTGGCGCGGGAAAAAGCAGATAAGCAGTTTCAGAACGAATCGGAATCCCGGTACTTTAGGCGCGAAGAAAAAGGAGATATGCGTTTTTCAGAACAAAATCCGGTCTCGCACCTTTGGCGCGAATAGGAGGATCGAAGCATTTTCAGAAGCATTCAGAATTTTCGGGAAATCCTCTGATAAAAAACCCGCCCCCCATTTATGTCGTGCACCCAAGAGTTCCTGCGGCTGGAATGGCTTTGCCTTTTATGCGGACTTTTGCTTTAATAATAAAAACACAAGAGTCATGACTGGCCATGACAAGGAAAGGCATTATATCGCCATGACGCATAATTCCGCCAATTCGGGTTCCCGGGCAAAGAGGAGGCATCGCTGGCTTTCAGGGCTGTGGGTTTGGATGGGTGTGCTGCTGATGTTGTCGGCTTGTGAAGACCAGCAGGCCGTTCAGGAAAAAGAGAGCCCCAGGGCCGTGGCGATTCAGGAATTGCACTACGGAACTCCCCGGGCTCCCGCCATGCGGAGCGGTTCGGTGGAATCGTGGAAGCAGGAAGACATTGGATTTGAAGTGGCGGGACGGGTGCGTTGGATCATTGAGTCCGGCTCTCTGGTGGAGGGTGAGTTGTATGACGAGGAAGGGGTGCTGCTGGAGCAGGGCCAACTGCTGGGCCGACTGGAGGAGCGTCGGTATCGTCTGCGGCTTTCGGGAATCGAGTCGCGGATTTCCTCTGCCGAATCGAAAGTCAAGGGGTTGGAGACGGTGCTGGAAGAGATTATCCCCGAAGAGATCGAACAGGCCGAAGCGCGATATGATCTGGCGGGAAAGACGCTGGAGCGCCTGGAAAAACTCTACGCCGACGCGGCAGTGGCGGAGAATGAACTGGACGAGGCCCGCACGGAATTCGAAACGGCAAGCGCGGCCCGCCAGAGCGCCATTGCCCGGCGCGCCACCACGCAAGCCGATCTGAACGCCGCGCGGGCTTCGGTGGACCAGTTGGATGAAGAACGGAACAGCGCCCTGATGGACCTGGAGGACACGCGGCTCTACGCGCCTTTTTCGGGACAGGTGGCCGAGACCCATGTCATCCCCGGCGGCTACGCGAGTCCCGGACGACCCGCGGTGACGATGGTCGTGATGGACCCCTTGCGGGTGGTGGTGCATGTGTCGGCCCACAGGGATCAGCAGCTGGCGCGGGGATCGCTGGTACGGGTGCACCTGGAAGATCTGGAAGAGCCGATGGAAGGATGGGTTTACGTGAAGGATACGGTGGCCGATCCCGTAACGCGCACCTATGCCGTGAAGATTCTGGTGCGCAACCGTCGCATACCGGCAGGCCCCTTGCCCGAGGAAGCGGAAAAACTGCCACGCATCGATGCCTTGCGCCGTCCCCAATATCGCCTGCCCGAACTGGGAAAAGACCTCCCCACCAGTGAGACGCTTTACGCGCCTGTCGAGGCCCTGGTGGAATCCGGAGGCAGGCATTACGTCTTCGCGGCCCGCAGCCGGGATTCCGAAAACCGCCGCAATCCGCAGGTGTTGGAATTGTCCAGAATCGAAGTGGTTCCCGGCGGGAAACGGGTGAACCTGCTGGGGCTTTACATCTATCGGGAACTGCAGGATGCGCCGGGGCTGAGCCTGGACACGGACCTGGTGCTGAATCCCGATTCCTCCTTTGAAGATGGCGAGCGGGTTGTGCTGGCGCCGGAGCGGTGGCTGCTGAGGCCGGGAGATATTGTGGACGTGGAGCTGGACCGCACCGAAATTGAGCCGGGCTTTTACGTCCCCATAAAGGCCATCCTGGAAAGCGCGCAAGGCGAACGCAGTGTTTTGATCGTAGATGCCGATAATCGCGCCCGACGCATTCCGGTGACGGCTGGAAGGGCGGTGGGAAATCTGCAAAGGATTGAAGGGGACGCTCTGGAGGAAGGCATGCGGCTCGTCATCGAGGGCGGGGCCTGGCTGGAAGACGGCGATGCCGTCCGGATCGTTTCCGGGGACCAGGTGCTGCCATGAGGCTACCGGCATTTGCCCTGTCCGCAAAGTCTATCGTGATCTCAATAGTGCTGGTGCTTTCGGGATGGGGCCTTTATGTCTTCAGCACCGCACCCCGCCGCGAGGATCCCGAATACCGCATCCGTACGGCCCTGCTCAGCTGCGTCTGGCCCGGCGCACCGGTCCGCGATGTAGAGTTGCTCGTTACGGACCAGCTGGAAGAAGCCGTCAGCGAGATCGATGAAGTCAAGGAAATACGGAGCTACTCCCGCGTCGGACAGTCGGTGCTGTATATCGATGTGGAAGAGCACATAGACGACACAAATAACGTCTGGGACGAAATAGGCGCGCGTATAGAGCGCATCCGCATGCCGGAAGGCGCGACTGCCCCCTTCCTGAATCGTTCCTTCGGCAAGACCTCCGTCATGGTCCTGGCCATCCACCCCCGGCAGACAAGGCATCGCTATACCCCCGCCGATCTCCACGCCATCGCCAAGCGCATCAACGACCGGCTCTACGCCCTGCCCGGCATAGCCACCACCCGCTTCGACGGCGTGCGTGAGGAACGCGTCTATATCCAGACGAGCATGAAGACCTGGAGCCAGATCGGTCTGACCACCACGGACTTGGAAAAGGCCGTCCGCGCCCGCAACATCGTCGTTCCCGGCGGAATCGTGGAAAGCGGCGGCATCCGCTATGGGATCAAGCCGACAGGCCGCCTGGATACGACCGAGCAAATCCGCAGGCTGGTGATTGTGCCCGGTTCCGAACAACCCAGGCCGGGCTCCAACTACAGCGCTCCCCTCTTTTTGGAAGACCTGGGCCTGGAAGTGGAACGCGGCTACGCCGATCCACCCCGGGTTCTGGCGCGATATCTGGAAGCCGACGCGGGCGGGCGATCCATGGATGCCGTCTATCTCTCCTTCACCATGAAAGACGACGCCAACGCCACCGTTATCGGTCGGAAGGTGCACGACCTGATCGAGGAACTCCAGGCGACAATCCTGCCGCCCGATATCGCGGTAACCGTAATCGCCGACCAGCCGGATATCGTCTCGCGCAAAATCGATACCTTCCTGTCCAATCTCATGCAGGCCGTGATTATTGTCATCGTAATGGCCTTCCTGCTTCTCGGCTTACGCATCGCCGTGGTCATAGCATCCGCCGTCCCCATCGTCATGCTTATCTCTATCGGGGTATCTCACTTCTTAGGCGTCGATATCGAGCAGGTGTCCATCGCCTCCCTCATCATCGCCCTGGGGCTCCTGGTGGACAACGCGATCGAAGTCGGCGACAACACCCTGCGCCTGCTGGAAGAAGGACACGACCGCGACCAGGCCGCCCGACTCGGACCCGGCCAGGTTGGCATTCCCATGCTCTTCGGTACACTCACCACGGCGGCGGCCTTTTTCCCCATGCTCACTATTCCCGGCTCCACGGGCGAATACATCTACAGCCTGCCGGTCGTCGTCAGCACCACCCTGCTCGTCAGTTGGCTGATCGCCATGACCATGACCACCATCATGTCCTACTGGATGCTGCGGCCATCCCGGAACGGATCGGCTCGCTCTCCCCTGCTGGCGATGTGGCAGTGGCTTCGCGGCCGGATAAGCAGGGCCCAAAGGGAGCATGACGACTCGAACAACCAGGGCGGCGTCGGCGCTTTACGAAGCCTCTATGGAAGCCTCTGCCGCCAATGCGTTCGCCTGCGCTGGCTTGTCGTTCCCCTGGCCTTCATCCTCTTTGGCATCAGCCTGTCGCTCGTGGCTTCCGGGCGGATCGGCACCCAGTTTTTCCCGCCCAACCACCGGGCCCAGTTCACCATCGACGTATTTACGCCACAAGGCAGCTCGATCGCCCACACCAACCGTCTGGTGCAAAAGTTGGAAGCGCTGCTGGTGGAGACCAGTCCCCTTACCGATGCTGACGGAACCCGCCGGGAGCGCCTGAAAAACGCCATGGTCCTCATCGGCGCGGGAGGCCCCCGGTTCTACACATCCCGCGCTCCAGAGCCTCCGGCGTCGAACTACGCCTTTATCCTCGTCAACACCCGACGCCCCGAAGACGTGAAGGCTTACGCCGAGGAAGTCCGTCGCCTCGCCCGTGAAGAAATCCCCGGTGCACGCATCATCCCGAGAGAACTCATGTACGGGCCTCCCGTCGAAGCCCCTATTGCCATCCGCTTCATCGGAGAAGACACCGAAACCCTCCAGGCCGCCGCAGCCAGAGCCCGTACCATCCTTCGGGACATGCCCGCCATGTGGGACGTCCATGACACCTGGGGCGAGACCAGCTATCAGTTGCGTGTCCATATTGAGGAAGATCGCGCCAATCTGGCCGGAGTCTCCAACGCGTCTATCGCGCGGTCACTCGCGGCCTGGTATTCGGGCCATCGCTTAAGCACTTTTCGCGAAGGCGACAAGAAGATCCCCATCCTCTTTCGGCTTATCCCCGAAGAAAGCCATTCGCTCCAGGACCTTCATCGCGTCTATGTGGAAGGCCGTCAGGGCAAAGTTCCCCTGAGCGCCGTCGCCCGTATCGAGCCGCTTCGCCAGCCGTCCAAAATCCAGCGTATCGATGGACAGCGCATGATCGAAGTTCGCGGAAGAGTCTATCCGCCCAGGCTCCCGAACGCCGTCCTTGCCGAGGCCATGCCCCGCCTGCGGGAGATAGCCGCGGACCTGCCGCCAACAGCGCGGATGGAAATCGCCGGAGAACAAAAAGAGACCAGCAACAGCCAAGAGGATGTCTTCCGCGCTTTTCAGATATCCATGATCGCCATCATCCTGCTGCTTATCCTCAAGTTCAACTCCATCGGCAAGGCTCTGCTTATCCTGCTGACCGTGCCCCTGGCCGGGGCCGGCGCTTTTTTCGGACTCTATATGACGGACACCCCTCTCGGCTTTATGGCAAACCTGGGGCTTCTGTCGCTGGTCGGGGTCATCTTGAACGACGCCATCCTCCTGGTCGATTTTATCGAGATGAAATGCAGAGATGCCCGCGAAGAAGAGCGCAATCGCAGCCGCGACGGAATAGCCGGTCTCTCCCGCGAAGCCTTTCGAAAGGCCGTGGTCCAGGCCGCGCAGACCCGCCTGATTCCTCTTTCCCTCACCTCTCTGACAACCGTCGGCGGACTGGTCCCCCTGCTGCTCTTCGGCGGACCCATGTGGGCTCCCTTATGCGTGGTGCTTATCTTCGGGCTGCTCCTGGGCTCCATTCTGGCGCTGCTCGTATTCCCCCCCGCCTTCGTCATCGCCGCCGAACGCTTCCACCTTTCCGTTCTGGCTCCGGCCCGGGGAAAGGTAGAAGGCGAAGAAGGCAATAGGCAATAGGCA
>CAYWYC010000313.1:0-5247 GCA_964462565.1 uncultured Candidatus Sumerlaeota bacterium
ACCCAAAAGGTTTCTTTGTTTTTGTGAAAGAAGCCAGAGACTATGGTACTAAAGGGGCCACATAGGAAAAAAGCACTGGAGACCAGTGCTTTTTTCGTTGGGAAAGAGCCTACTTATGTAGGTATGAGAGGATTAACCAAAGTTATGTTCCTGAAAGGGGCATACTTCAGCATCCACTCTATGGGACAAGTCTTGCCTGTTTGCTCAGCGAGAATCGGGATACAACGGCTTTCACGCCATTGCCCTTTTCGTTGAAGGATACCTGATCACTGAGCGTATGAATCAGCAGGTATCCCCGTTGGTTTTTGCGACTGATGTCGTCGCGCTTGATACTGTTTACTTCCGTATAATCAAAGCCCTGGCCCTCGTCCTCCACCCAAATCTCAAAGCATCCGTCCGGGATGTATGTGATATCGGCGCGAATCATTTTGCCGGTATCGTTTCCGTTTCCGTGCTCAATCGCGTTTTTCAGAAGTTCCTGAATAACGGTAGGCGCGCCAAAAGCGGCATCGAATCCGCAGAGCAAAGCCATGCGCTTTTTGCATTCATTAACGGCCTTTTTCAACAATTTGCCAGAAGAGGCCATCCGCAAATGCAGGCTATGCCCATCCTCATCCAATGAGAAAATCAATTCTTCTTTCTTCTTCGCCATTGCTTCCCCCTCTTTTGCTACCGCGCCTGGGCCGAACTGCTTAATAGTCCCGCCGGTGTTGCATCCAGATACATTCGGGCCGTTACTTCATTGCCGGAATCGCTCAGCTCAAGATCGCTGCAAAGGGCCTTGATAAGGCGATACCCTCGTTTCTGCATGTAGCGAGGGTCCCCTCTTAAAGAAGTTTCAACCCGAGAAAGGTCAAAACCGGTCCCTTTGTCGCGAACAACCATGGTAATTCTGTGCGGCTCGTGATCGTACTGGATTTCGCAATAAACCGTCAGGTGCGGCTGGCTGTGATTGCCGTGACGAATCGCATTCAGGAGCAACTCGCGTAAAACCAGTTCGGCTTTGTCGCTTTGCTCTACATTCTGTTGGTGCAGAAAATGTCGCGCCTCTAATATTGCGGCTTCCACAGACTCTTGGCTGGACTGGATTACAAAGGCCATTTTTGATTTTTTCAAACCTGACATTATGTCCTGCCCAATAACAAAAATCCCGAAAATGGTCCGGTTGCTCCTTGAAGAGAAATCCCGAGCCGGCGTTCTCTTGCTCGATATTTGAGCAAAAAGCAGACCATTCCTGCATTAGCCTAAGTGTAATAATATGAGTTGCTTAGAAAGATGTGCAAGATTTGCAGAGTTGATGATTCGTTGCAATAATGCAACAAGAAAAGCCGGTATTGAGCCTGACAATGATGCAGACAGGCTTTATTACCAAACAAGTCCGGCAAATGCAATATTGCAACATGTTGACAACATTCAACACGTTAAAAAGGTACTGAACCAGGTTTTCAACGAGAAAGCCGGCGGCTGAGGGCGGAAGGGGAAATGCCGAGTATGCGTGCGGCTTGACGTTGGTTATTGGCACAGCGACGCAAGGCCTCCCGGATCAGCATGTCATTCGATTCGCGGAGGCTGGGCAAATCTTCGAGATGATGATAGGGATTCGTTTCATCCTTTTTGCCCGGAGTTTTTTCAACTGGTGCTTCAGTCTCCGAAATGCTTTCTTCGAGATATTCGGGGATCAATTTGGCGCGAAGATAATCTTCGGGAACATTGCCATTGGGGTGCTGGGCCAGAATATCATACACAATGGATTCCAGTTCCCGGATATTTCCCGGATATTGATAGGTTTGGAGGAGTTGCCTGGCCTTGGGATTCAGGGGTTCGACTTTTTTCCCGAGCACTTTTTCCGCCTTTTTTTCGAAGTGGCTGATCAGCAGGGGAATATCCTGGAGCCTCTCGCGCAGGGGGGGAACATGAATATGATGGGTGCTCAGGCGGAAAAAGAGGTCGCGTCGAAAACGCTGGTTGGCCTGCAATTCACCCAGGGGGCGATTTGTCGCGGAAATGATGCGCGCGTTGGTTTTGCGGGTCTTGCTGTCCCCCAGAGGCATATACTCGGATTCCTGGATCAGGCGCAGGAGTTTCACTTGGGAAGGCATGGCCAGATCTCCGATTTCGTCCAGAAAAAGGCTGCCGTTTTCGGCCTGGCGGATCAGGCCCGGGTTCGAATTGTCCGCTCCCGTAAAGGCGCCTTTGACATGCCCGAAGATGGCATCGGAAAAAAGCGCGTCATCCAAACCGGCTAAATCCACCGAAATCATCTTGCCGCTTTTGCCGCTGAGTTTGTGGATGGCCCTGGCCATAAGCCCTTTGCCCACGCCCGTTTCTCCGGTTATCAAAAAGGGTTTCGAACTGGGCGCCACGGCTTCCATATAGCGAAACAGATTATGCATGGTTTCATTTTGTGTAACGATATCGCTGAAGGCGGCGGGATTCTGGATAGTTCCGCTCAGCAGGTGACTTTGGATATTCTCGTATTCATTGCGAAGCCGGCGGTAGGAAAGCGCGTTTCGCACGGAAGTAAGCAGGCGCTCGCGGTCCAATGGTTTCACCATATAATCGTAAGCGCCGCTTCGCATGCATTCCACGGCCTTTTCCAGTTCATTACTTCCCGTTATGATAATGACCGGGATATGGGGAAATTCAGTGTGCAGTTTTTCCAGGACCTTTTCCCCGGGCATTCCCGGCATATTCAAATCCAGAAGGACAATATCCGCGCCTTTATTCTGAATATACTCGGTCGCTTCGCCACCGTTTCCGCAGCTGACGGTATTCTGAAAACCCGCGTAGCGCAGGGCAAAACGGCAGGCGTAGCAGGTATCCTCATCGTCATCTACTACCAGTATGGTTTCTGAAGCCTGCTGATTTTCCATAATTTTCTCCGCGGAAAGCCTTTGGGGCTTCGCGCCTAGTCGTCGGTCTTTTTCGATCCAAAGGAAGCTGCTTCTCCGGGGGCGTTATCATACTGCACTTCCAATTTTACCCCGACCTTCTTGTTTTCCTCTACAGGAAAATAGAGGATTACCCGGGTGCCCTGGCCGACCCTGCTCTGGAATTCCATGGTGGCGCGGTGATCCTGAAGGATGCTGCTGGCGATAGACAGGCCCAGGCCGGTGCCGCCGCTGTCGCGCTTGGTTGTGTAAAAGGGATCGGTAACGTGGCCGATTTCCGGTTCGGGAATACCGGGCCCATTGTCGCTGACCGTCACCTTAATCCTGTCCTTGTTTGCTTCATAGGCCGTGACCACTTCTATTGTGCCTTCTTTTCGGTTCACTGCCTGGCAGGCATTTTGAATCAGATTGATCATAACCTGTTCCAGCCTGCGAAAATTACCGCGAATATCAGGAAGGCTCGATTCCGCCGTAAAAGAAAAAGAATGGATTTCATTTTCCAGCATGTTGGAAAGCAGGGTGATCGCCGACTGGATCACGCTGTTCAGGTTCACATGGCCAGACATATAGCCCGGATCGTGCCGCGCGAAATCTCGCAGCTCCCGTACAATATGTTTGATGCGGTCCGAAGAGCGACTGATAATATTCAATAATCGCGGCATGGCTTCGCGAATCTCCTGCCACGGTATGGAGGCGATGGTCAGTTCTTCCGCCTTCGCCCGGGCGTCCAGAAGGCGTGCTACATCATTCCATATGGCGCTGATCGATGTGGCCGACGTCAGGATGCTGTGGTTGGGATTATTCACCTCATGGGCCACTCCGGAAACCAGAATTCCCAGGCTGATCATTTTGTCGGCCTGGATCAATTGCCGCCTGCGCTCCTGCTCCTCGGCTTCCCGTTTTATCTGTTCCGTAATATCCCGTCCGATAGAATAAATCTTTCCCGAATCCCTGTCCTCAACGGCATTCCAGGAAACCCAGATGTAGGAGCCGTCCTTACACCTAAACCGCACGTCATAGGATAAGAGGGGTTGTCCTTTATCCAGTTTGCTCATCGCCTCCCGCAAGCGCACCAGGTCATCGGGATGCACAAAATCTCTCGCGTTGCGCGAGCGGAGTTCCTCTTCCGACCAGCCGCTGATATTGACAAGCGCGGAATTTACTTCGATAAAATACCCGTCTTTGAAGGTCGCGATCATGTCGATAGACATGTTGAACATGCGTTCGCGCTCCGATTCCGCGATTTTTCGGGCTTCCACTTCCGCCCTCAATTTGGCGTTTGCCCTGGCAAGATCTCGCGTCCGGGCCTCGGCCTTGGCTTCCAGGATCTCTTCCGACATAACCCGCTCCGTTATGTCTTGACTGAACAGGGCCATGCGTTCCACTTCGCCCTTTTCATTCAGAACGGGGCTGATAAAGTGGGCATAATGCACATTATCGCGCACGTCCGCAAATTGCTGCCGCTTTCGGGTTTCTATGACTTTTTGCAGGTAAGCCAGTCGTTCTTGCTTCATTTCCTCCGGCAATAGTTCGGCCGCGTTTGTTCCGATCAAGTCGGCAACCTTCGTATTGAATCGTTCCGCAAAGCGTTGGTTCGCTGAAAGGATAGTTCCTTCAACATCGGCAAGCACTGCCGACTCGGGAATAGCGTCCAGAAGCGCCCGGAGAGATTCTTCGCTCTTGCGCAACCTATCATCCATCGCCTGCCGTGCGGATATATCGCGAATAAATACCGCCAAGCCGATGACTTGCTGATGATAATCAAAAATGGCCGAAGCCGTGCCTTCTGAAATGAAAGAGGAGCCGTCTTTGCGCAACTGCTTGACGACTCCGTTCCAGATGCAAGAAGATCCCTGGGGCCAGATTTCCTCATAGAAACGGGCCAAATCCTCTTCCAGAAAACAATCCTCCGCGCTGATCCCGATCATCTCCTCATGATCATAATCATAGCCGAAAATTTCATGCATTTTCCGGTTGGCAAAGAGAATTCGCTTATCAGGGCTGCATATACCTATCGCCTCCGCGGAATATTCGGCCAAAGACCGAAACATCTGCAATTCATTCTCATCGGAGCCGCGCATTTTCAGTTGCCGGCGCAGAATCGCGTTTTCCTTTTCCAATTGCTGGCGTGTCTTTTTGACAGGTTCCATATGGCAAAGAGTTGTCTCCGGGATATTCAAGCCATCCATCTATTGATATAAGACTACCGCAATTTCTAGATTATTTGCAATAAGAGCCCGAAGCGTCCCGGGAAATTTCTATGCTATCGTATCGCCACCATCCTGGTGGCTGTGTGGGGCTATATTGGAGCCATGGGAGATAGTCGGTATTGGTAATCCTATCGAAAGCCCTTTTG
>CAYWYC010000314.1:0-5210 GCA_964462565.1 uncultured Candidatus Sumerlaeota bacterium
CTCCTTCATCAATTTTCTGCTCCCATGATGAAACGATCCGGTTTAGAAAGCAAGGGGGATTGCGTAATTTTAGCAAAAAGCTTTTGGGAAGCGCCAACTCTGAAATAATGCCTTCGCGTTTTGGAATCGCAACCGGCTCCTCAAATGAGAAATGTCAAGGAACATGGTTATGAAGATATGCTTGTACTTTGGAGTGCGATGGCTTGCCATCGCCTTTTTTTTGCAGGGCTTTGATCCCGTCATCTTTTTTGCACGCAAAAAGGCGCCAGCAAGCCGACGCACTCCAAGGTTCGTTCCTGATTGCACACGCGAGCGGTTTGAGGTTTCGCCTGAAGCAGGTCACGCCACTTACGTGGCTGACTACGAGCGGGGTTGGATGCTTTTTTCTTGGGCTGCTAATGCCTGTCGTTATTCCGGCAGATGTTTGTTGAGGAAGTCCTGGATGGCCTGGGTATAGGCTTCGCCCATTTCCATGAAGCCGTTGTTGTGGTCGCCGGACATTTCGAAAAACTGGCGGGGTTCGGGGGCGGCTTCGTAGAGGCGCTTGCTGAGGCTGTAGGGCACGAGGTCGTCGTCGGGGCTGTGGGCGATGAGGATGGGGCATTTGATATTTTGCAGGCGGTCGATGGTCGGATATTTTTCACGCGCCATGAGGCGAACGGGCAGCCAGGGATATATTTTCGCGCCCACGTCGGGCAGGCTGGTGAAGGTGGATTCGAGAATGAGTGCGGCGGGTTGGTGCTTCTTGCCCAGGTGCGCGGCCAGCCAGGCGGCCACCGCTCCGCCCAGGGACCGTCCGAAGAAGACAATCTCCTCCTTCGGTATCTTGCGGTTCATGGTGAGGTAATTCCAGGCGGTGTGGGCATCGCCGTAAAGCCCGGCTTCGTATGACTTGCCCTGGCTGCGGCCATAGCCGCGATAATCAATGATGAAGACATTCAGGCCCATCTTGTGGAACTGGTGGATGGAATCGAGGCGGTGGGATATGTTTCCGCCGTTGCCATGCAGAAAAAGCATGGTGCCGCGGGCGTCCGAATTGGGCACAAACCATCCGTGGATTTCGACGGGGTTGTCGCCGTTGGCGTCCTTGGACTGGAGTTTGACATTTTCAAATTCGAGGCCCACCATTTGGGGGTTATATTCCACATAGGCGCTGGGGTAATAGGTGAGTTTGTGCTGAAGGCTGCACGCCAGCAGGCAGATGGCGACGTAAATGACGGCCAGGATACCAAGTATTTTCAGCGTCAGGATCAGTCCGGGCATATATTTTTTCAATCGACCCTTCTCTTCTCCGGCACAATGGCGCAAGAGCCGGAAGCATTGATTAATGCGATAATAGAGAATATGGACGATTAAGTCACGACTAAAATGAGGCGGAGAAATTCTGGGGTGTACGACATAAATAGGGGGATGTTTTTGGCTATTGATGGATTTCTGAATAAATTAGAATTCTGAATGGCTAAATAATAATCGCCGTTCTCTTTTGAGCGCCACCGGCGCGTTCCATAATAGCCTGGGGTTTCAACCCCAGGGAAGGACGAAGATAAAGAAAGATAGAGGGCTGAAGGTCCGATCCATAAAAAGACGTGCAGAATGATAGATCGGGCCTTCAGCCCTCTATTTCGAATCACACCGAAACCCTGGGGTTGTAACCCAATCTATTATGGGGCGGGCCCTTGGCCCTGAATATGAAAACCTTTTTTTGATTATTCAATAAATTCTCGATTCATCGCTTTGAATGATCAGCCCCTCATTTTTGTCGTGCACCCGAATTTCAGGCAAGCGGAGTCGCCCGGATATCTTCCGTGATGCGCCCGGCTTCGATGTGGATGCGGCGGGTGCCGAGTTCGATGAGGCGCTCTTCGTGGGTTGCCAGAAGGATGACGCGCCCCTTGTCGCGTTCGGCCTGCATGCAGTCGGCGATGATGTCGCAATTGACGCGGTCGAGATTTCCGGTGGGTTCGTCGGCCAGGATGAGGGGTGTTTCACTGACGAGGAGCCGCGCCATGGCGACGCGCTGTTGTTCGCCAACGCTCAACTGGGAAGGACGGTGCTGAAGGCGGTGGCCGAGCTGCAGGCGATCTGCGACTTGTCCTATCCGATCCTTGAGATTGCTTTGATCGCCGCGCAAAGCCAGGGGCAGGCGGACATTGTCAAAGACGCTCAGGTAGGGCATGAGATAGAACTTCTGAAAAATAAAACCCACTTCGCGCTTGCGGTAGTTGTTGCGGCTGGGGATGGGAAGTTTGTAGATGTTTTTGCCGTTGAAAAACACGCTGCCACCGGTGGGGCGCATCATGCCGCCCGCCATGAGCAGGAGCGTGCTCTTGCCGCTTCCGCTGGGGCCATGGATCACGATGAGCTCGCCCGCCTCCGCCTGAAAAGTCATATCGATAACGGCGTTGACGGTCTCTCCGTTTTTCTTGAACTGTCGGCTGAGGTTTTGAACTTCCAGCATGGCCTATTCCTCGGAAAGCGTATTGTTCGGGTCGATCACCAGCAGACGGATAACCGGTACGATCATGGAAATGCACATGACAAGCACAGTCAGACCCAGCACACGTGGCAGGTGATCCCACAGAATCTGAACCTGCTGCGTGTTTACCACCAGGAAAGACGAGGTGATGCCAACGGCCAGGCGCGAACCGATCAGAAAGCCCACCAGCCCCGAAACCAGGGCCAGCAGGAGCATCTTGACGGCATAAAGCGCCACCACATAACTGTAGCGGGTTCCCATTGCGACCAGGATGCCAACCTCGCGCCGGCGTTCGTTGACTTCCTGGATTCCCGTAATCGCGATAATCAGAACCGTGATGACAAAGACGATTCCCAGCAGATAATAGAGCGATTGTTGGGTGGTGTCGCGCGCAAGAAAACGGGCGGCGGCGATGTCCATCTGCGAAATATGAAAATAATCGGGCATCAGTTCTTCAAACAAGGCCGTCTGATATTTCTCGACTCCGGCCAGGGTCTTGCCCTTCAGGCACATGAAAGCCCAGACCACATTGATCTGGCCGGGATGTTCCAATATCTGCTGGGCTTCGTCCAGAGGCACAAAGAGGCGATAATCATCCAGAGTTCCACGCGGCCTGACCACTTCGGAAATGGTAAATTCCCGACCCTCAACGCGAAGGCTATCGTCCTCCTTTTTCCCCAGCCGTTTGGCCGCTCCCGAACCGATGCGGGCCGTAGCCGGAGGCAGGGCCTTGATCATGTTGGCCTTTTCCCCCGATTCGCCACCGCCTTTTACGGGTTCAATTCCCGTAAGTACCAGGTCATGTCCCTCAATACCAATGCGCTGTTGCAGGATGGACACGTAATATTTTGAAGCGAGTTTTTTGTGCGAACCGATTTCATGGGTCACGTCATCGGAAAAAAGCATCTGCCCGTCACTCACCAGGTACACATCCACGGGATCCGCCGCCTTCGGCAGGATCAGCATATTATGTCCGATGTTCTTCATGATGATCTGCATGGAGCGATTGGCGAATCGATCCGTGTTGCGCAGGTAAACAAAAAGGGCCACGAGCGACGTCATCGCAAGAAAGAGAAGCAGCGTGACGCTCCATTTATATCGGGCTTGTTGGAAAAGCATCTTACAAAACATAGCCCGCAAAGTGTGCTCGAATCCTGTGATTTTGTCAAGCACCAGATCTTTTGAATATGGTTAGGGCCATATTTTTATCCGGTTTATGGGGAACTTGGGCTTGACAGTATTTCAGGCATCATGCATCATAACCGTATAGGTATGAGTGAATATCCGGTTGGACAGAAGATGGCGTGGATTACCGTTTGGATTTATCAAAACGATGCGTGGGCAAGCATTCGTCGGGATTTTCGCTGATTGCCTTATCCCGGTTTCCCGAAAGGATACTGCCATGAAAACCTTATCCAGAAATTGTATGCCGATCCCCCTTTCAATGATACTTTTTGTCATGGTGCTTTTGTCAAATGTCACGGCCGACACGTTGCACATGAAAAACGGCAAGGTGCTGGAAGGTGAGTTGATTTCGGAGGATGCCGATACCGTTGTCTTTGAGACCCAGGGCATGAAAATGAACCTGACCCGTGCGGCGGTGGAAAAAATAGAGACGGCTTCCGATGTGGAGAATAAAGTGATGCAGGCGGAGCAATTAGCCAACTCCGGCAATCATGGCAGAGCCTTTGAGATATACAATGCCCTGCTGGCCGGCGGCGAACCTGACGAAGCCCGACACCGGGAAATTCAGGCCAGGCGTCAGGCCCTTATCAATCAGGAACTTGAAGACACGAAGAAGGAATTTGCCCGCTATGCCAGGCAGGGAGAATACGCCGAATGCGCCGACCGAGTCAAAGAATATCGGCAGGGACCGTCACGAAGCGAACTGGAAAGCATCGCCTGCAAGATTTATGAAGCCACCATGCGTCTGGAAGCGGCTTATGACTATGCCGATAAAAAGAACCCGGAACAGGCGGCGGCCCAGCTGGAAAAACTGGAAGCCATGGATGTGGATACGAGCAGCATCTACGATCAGTTGGGCATGCTTTATTTCCATTCCGGCCAGTACGAAAAGGCGACGCCCTATCTGGAGCAGGCCCTGGAGACCTCACCCGATAGCCCCGGACTTCTGGCTTGTCTGGTGCGGTCCATGGTGGAGGCCAAAGAGCATGAAGCCCTGATGCAGAAATGGGAACAGATGGAGGCCAAGGGACAGACCCAATCGGCCAACGCATCCATCCGCAACGATGTGGGCAAGGCCTATCGCGTCATGGCGTTTCGGAAGTTGGAAGACGGAGAAAAAGAAGCGGCAGAGAAATTGTTTGATCGCGGGATGGAACTATCAGTCAAGCAACTGGCTCTCTATAATGAAGCCGCACAGTTCTACGCAAAGGCCAACGACGAGGCGAAAGCGGATCAGATGCGCGCGGAAGCAGACCGTCTTTCCAAACTCGCCCATAAACTGGGACAGGAAGATCAGATTGCCGCCGAAACTTTTTCCGTGCAATGGCTCAACAAGCCCCGGGGCGAAGCCTATAGTATTATTGGCGGCTCGGACACATCCACCAACTCCAGCGGCTCCAACAACTTTTCCTTCGGCAAGCAGTGATCGTTGCGGAAACGGTTTGCCTTATGATATCGCCATCCTTTCCGGAGCGTCACATTCGCGGGCGCCAATCGGTCATAATATTTGCACTTTATGCTTGAGATGTAGAGCGCTTCGTATCATGCT
>CAYWYC010000315.1:0-5185 GCA_964462565.1 uncultured Candidatus Sumerlaeota bacterium
ATCCAATATCCTGCACGTCTTTTTATGGAAACCCGTTTATGTCGTATCCAAATTTTCGCTATTTGGAGTGCGAGGGCTTGCCCTCGCCTTGCTGTTGCGGGGCTTTGGTCCCGATGCTTGCATTCCGCGCAAGAAAAGGCGTCGGCAAGCCGACGCACTCCATGATTCGTGCCCACTATATTTCCGGGAGATATATTTCCGCCTTGATTTGAGTAGAGCCGTTTTTTTAATGTCTTTCGCCTACTCCAAAAACATCCCCCTATTTATGTCGTGCACCAAACAAATCCCACCAACTTCAGGGCTTCTGTGGTTTCCAGTGAAAAGCGCGGAAATACTGGTCGTCCACCAGATAGGGATCGAAATATTTCTCGCGGCTCAGATCGAAATCGTCGGGCAAAACGCCGTATCGGTTCATTTCGCGCGTGTAGTGGGGATTGGGGACGAAGCCGGGCATGTTGAAGCGCTTGCTTTCCTCAAACTGCTCACGGAGTTCGCGGGTCAGTTCCAGCGCCTTTTGGTAATCGGGATCGTCCTTGCTCGCGAAAACGGGGCCGGAGTCGGGATTTTCCTTGTCATGACAAAGGCCCAGTCCACCGGCATCTCTGGCTAGCGGCGCCAGCAAGGTGAGAGACTTTTCCGGATGCGTCAGGTTTGTCCCGAGTTCGTCCAGAAGGCGCGCGGGGAAAAAGCGTCGCTGGATTTTGTCGAGATTCTGGCGTTCCTTTTTCTGGCGACCGCGCTGATCGTGGCACTGGTCGCAGCGCCGTTCGAGCAGGGCGATCTCTTCCTTGAGCCGCGCCTCGGGCGTGATGGCGTTGGGCTGGGCGGCTTTGTGATCGCGATAGAAGCCGATCACCCCGCTGCTGAGTGCCGCGTAGGTTCCGGCAAAGGTACCGCCCGTGTCGGTCCAGAGTTGGATCTTTCGAAATTCTTCGGGCGAGACTTTCACATCGTGGTGCCTGCCCTGAAAATATTCGATGAACTTGCTGTTGGCGCTTCCGGCTCCATAGGGCGGAACGTTTCCGCTGCTGCCGCCCTGGTTGTAGAGGCGGTTCTTGCGGCGGATGTAGCCATAGCTCAGCGTGTAGAGAGGGCCGTTGTCGCCGGTGAGGATGGTCTTGCCGGCGAACTTTTCCGTGTTATGGCATTTGACGCAATGCTTGTCGAGAATAGGTTGGATGTCGCGCGGCCAATCGATGATGCCATAGGGAATATCGACGGAAAGGGGCTCGATCTGCGCGGGCTTTTTCTGCAATGCCTTGAGGGCCATGTAATTCGGCTGCATGGGAACCTGGGCGCGGTTCTCGTGGCAGCCGACGCAGCTGAAGGTTTCGCCGGGCATGACGGTGGTAAAACTGCGCATGGGCTTGACGCAGACATTGTCCTTGTCAAGCGCCAGAAAAACCAGCGAGCGCACCGCCGGCGCTTCGAAGTGGGCCGAACCGTCGTCCTCCACGGGCACGGTGCCCAGTATGCGCTGGAGGTTGTGCTGACCGATCATGGGTTCGGCAACGTCGCTGAAACTGGCGGGCTTGGGTAGTTCCTCGACAATGAGCAAGTTCTTGATCGTGCCGCGCTCGACGCCTTCCATGTTGCGCCCGAAGTACACATCCTGCAGAACAAAGGCGCCATTTTCCTTGCTGAGGTCGGTGCGGTCGGGAATGACGTCGGGTTTGGAGCGGGGTATGAGGGGGCGAGGTTCGTGGAGGTGCATGCGGGTGGAATCGCCGACGGAGAAGAGGACTTCGTAATTGCCCTTGCCATCGAGCACGACAATCTTCTCGCGGATGGCGGCGAGGATGCAGTCTTCGGAAAGGGCGTAGGGATCGCGCCATTCACCCTGGTTGGGGTATTGCTTCATGTCCTTGCGCCATTCCGGCTCCGACCATTCGACCCCCTGCGGCGCGATAATATCAACGACCCCCTTGGTCACATCGGGGCCCTTGAGAGGATTCAGGACGGCAATGGCTCCGTTGTGTTCGGGACCGCCGTGCCAGGGCGAAAAAATGGCGACGATCTTTTCGGAGTTGGGGATATGCTTCGCGTCGATCATGAGAGTCCCATCGAAGGAATTGCCATAGAAAACCATCTGACTCGTGCCGTCGGGGTTCATGGTCCAGAGGTGATGAAAAGACATGACGCCGCGCATGACATATTCCCAGCGCGTATAAAGCACGCGTCCATCGTTCATGACCCAGGGCGTGTTATCGTGTTCGACGTTAGTGGAAATCATGCGCATGTTCTTGCCGTCGCCGTCGCATTTGAAAACGGTGGCTACCTGCGTCAAAAAACAGGGAACCCAGCGCATGGAACGCGAGGAGCAGAACATGATGTCGCCGTTAGGCAGATAGACGGGTTCGATGTCATCGAATCGATCGGAAAAAGTTATTTGACGCAGGCCGGTGCCGTCGGCGTTGATTTCGTAAAGCAGAAAATTCGACGTGCCGGCCTTGCGATAGGAGAAGAGGATCTTCTTGCCGTCCCAGCTGACGCATGGATCGCGCAGGGCGCCGCCGCGATCTTCGAAGATGGTGCGGACTTCGCGCGTGCGCAGGTTCATTGCGTAAAGAATGCCCGGGCCGCCGGAGGCCTTGCTGCTGTTGGGATTGTGAATGAGATAGCCGAAGGTCTCGTACCAGTGCCAGCCGGTACCGCCGCGTCGGCAGAAGACGATTTCCTCGACATCCTTGAGGGGACCATCAAGCATTTTGTCGATGACGCCGGTCGTTTCGCCGGGAGGCATGGGCTTGTCGGCCCCACGCGCGAAGGCGACTATGAGAATCAGGAGGCTGGTGATGATCATTTGTTTCTTCATGGGAATTCCTTACTTTCCAGAGGCCAGGCCTGCTTCGTGCTCCGGATAAAAAAGTTCATAGTACTGCTGGTCTGTTTTCCAGGGGTCGAGCGGCGTGTCTGGATCAAATTCTTCAGGCAAAACGCCGTATCGTTTCATCTCGCGGATGTACATATCGACTGACTTGAAACCGGGCTTCCAGTGAAAGCCACCGGGGAATGCAATCTCGCGGATTTGCTCGATCTCTTTTTTCAACGTGACATAGTCGGGGTCACCCTTCGTGGCGAAGACCTTTCCTTTTCCGGCTTCGACGCTTTCCTTGTCGCGGCAAAGGCCCAGACCGCCGGCATCCTTGGCGAGTGGCGCCAGGAGCATGCGGCTGTTTTCGATGGTCGTGAGGTCCAGGTTGTCAGTGTCGATAATTTGCTTGCGGCGTTTGCCGAATTTTTTTGACATCTGCGGCTCATGACAGGAATCGCAACGACGCTGGAGGATGTCGCCACTGATGACGGCCTTGTAATTTTCGACACCTTTCGGGTTATCGCTTGCGGCAAAACCGCAGCGGTCTTTCCACATCATGTTGGCATGAGTTCCCGTCATCCACATACCGGTGTCAATCCAGAGGCGGAACATGTTGAATTCTGATTCCGATAGTTGGACCTTGTGATGGCCGGCTTCGAGCATATCGAGGAGTTTGCTGTTGCCCGAGCCGAACTTGTAGGGCGGATCGTTGCCACGGGATTGCCCGCCAAGGGGCGTAATGCGGCTTAATTCCTTGTAGCCGTGAATGAAGTCGGGCATGGCCCCGCCGGAAAAATCGAGATTCCCACTCAGGGGGTTGTGGCATTTGACGCAATGCTTGTCGAGGATGGGCTGAAGGTCGCGCATGTAATCGACGATGCCATAAGGCGGCGATCCCACGGGTAGTTCGGGTTTGCTTGGATAGCGTTCGAGGGCCATGACCGTCTGGCGTTGGGGTGCGGTGATAAGCGTGCGGCGCTCATGGCAGCCGATGCAGCTGGTTTGCTCGCCGGGCATGAAGGTGGTGAAGCTGCGCATGCGCTTGATGGCGCGGTCCTTTTCATCGAGCAAGACAAACATGAGCGCGCGCATGGCAGGCGCTTCGAAGTGAACGGAACCGTCCGGCTCGACAGGCACGGTGCCGATGATGCGCTTCAGGTTACTGCCATTGCCATGGAACCGCCGGACGCCGCCACTCACGCTGATGGGCTTGGGCAGAACTTCGAGGATCATCATTTTTTTCACGTCGCCGGGATCGATGCCTTCCATGTTCCGCCCGATGGTCACGTCGGCGATCATGCAGGTGGCCTTGGGATTCGACGGGTCCACCATCGAAGGCAGTTCCGTTTCGCGTGGCCGCGCCGTGAGGGGGCGTGGTTCGTGGAGCATGGCAGGACCTTCGAAAATTTTTTCGAAGTTGCCCTTGCCGTCCATGATGTAAATGGCGTTTTCCAGCGCCAGGATGAAACAGTCCCGTGATAAAGGATAGGGATCGCGCCACTTGCGCGCGTCGGGGAGGTCTGTCCGCGGGTCGCTGGTGATGTTGAGCAGATTGTCCCATTCGTCGGGGCCTTCGGAAGGATCGATCACCACTACGGCGCCCGTATAATTCCGACCGCCATGCTTGTTGTGGGACACGGCCACAACCGAATTGGTGCCGGGGATGGGCTTGGCGTCCATGATAACCACGCTGCCGGGAACGGAGACATAGGACTTGGAGTTGTTGCCGAAATAGACCATCTCATTCGTGCCGTCGGGGCGGATGGTCCAGAGGTGGTGGTAGGTGCGCACCTGGCGTTCCACGTATTCCCAGCGCATGTAAATGACGCGGCCATCGGGCAGGACCCATGGGGTGAGTTCATTTTCCTGTCCGGCGGAAAGGGCTCGGATGCCGGTGCCGTCGAGTTCACAGCGGTAGAGCATCTGCACCTGAGACCGGAAGCACGGGACAAAGCGCTTGCACCGGGCCGAGGAAAAGACGATGCCGCCATCGGGCACATACACGGGCTCGACGTCATCGAAGGCGCCATCGGTGATCTGGCGCAGGCCGGTACCGTCGGCGTTGATTTCATAGAGGTGGAAGACCTTGCTTTCGTCGCGCCGCCAGGAGAAAAGAATGCGCTGGCCATCATAGGAAACGCAGGGCGAGCGGACGGCTCCCTTGGGATCGTCGAGAATGGTGCGGACCTCTTTCGTGCGGAGGTTCATGGCCATGAGGGCTCCGGGGCCAAGGCTGAACCACTCGCGCGAGGGATCGGCACAGTCGTAGCCGGTGGTGGCGAAGAAGTGCCATTCGCGAGCCGAACCACGCATGCAGAAGACGATTTCCTCCACATCCTTGAGCGCACCATCGAGGTGCTTGTCGAGAAG
>CAYWYC010000316.1:0-5168 GCA_964462565.1 uncultured Candidatus Sumerlaeota bacterium
GCAGCTGTTTCGGCGCGTGGGAGAAAAATGAATTTCATGAGATGCTCGCTTGCGGAGAACGGAAGGTCTTGATAAAATGGTTCGCTTATTGGATGGAGGAAGAGGAAGAAATATGGCAGCAGCAAAGAAGACCGCAAAAAAATCGACCCGCAAGGCTTCCCAAAAGAAGACCTCGGCCAAAAAAACCGCACGCAAGGGCAAGGCTTCGAAGAAGGCTTCAGCCAAATCGAAGGCCCCGGCCAAGCGTCCCAGCACGGAAGAGCTGCTGACCAAGCCTCTCGAGGGATTCATCAGCAAGCCGCCCGCCGGTGGGGCCAGTGAACTGCGCGTGGTCGGCGCGAATGAGCATAACCTGCAGAACGTGACGGTTTCGATTCCGCGTCATACGCTGACGGTGATCACGGGGCTTTCCGGTTCGGGCAAGTCTTCGCTGGCTTTTGATACGATTTACGCGGAAGGCCAGCGGCGCTATGTGGAAAGCCTGTCGGCCTACGCGCGGCAGTTTCTGGACCAGATGCAGAAGCCCCATGTGGACCACATCGAGGGTCTATCGCCGGCGATTTCGATCGAGCAGAAAAGCGTGAGCAAGAACCCGCGATCGACGGTGGGCACAGTGACGGAAATTTACGACTATCTGCGCCTGCTTTTCGCGAGCATTGGCAAGGCCCATTGTCCGAAGTGCGGCAAGGTGCTGGAGGGCCAAAGCGTTCAGCAGATTGTGGACCGCGTGATGGCCCTGCCCGATGAAACGCGCTTCATGGTAATGGCTCCGATGGTGCGCGGGCGGAAGGGTGAATACAGCGCGCTTTTTGAGCAGTCGGCGCGCGAGGGTTTTACGCGGGCGCTGGTGGACGGGGAGACGATCGAACTGGAAAATCCGCCGGAACTGAACAAGAAAATCAAGCATGACATTTATTTGATCATTGACCGGATCGTGAATCGGCCCGACATCAAGCAGCGCCTGACGGACTCGGTGGAGACGGCGCTGAAAAAGGCGGAGGGGCTGGTGGCGATCCAGGAGGTGACGCGGGACCGTGACGCCGCGGATCCCGAGCCGGTGATCTACAGCGAGCAGATGGCCTGTCCCGACCATGGTCCGATATTGGTGGAACTGTCGCCGCGGATGTTTTCCTTCAACAGTCCTTATGGGGCCTGCCCCGAATGCAAGGGGATCGGCACGCGCATGGAATGCGACGAGGACCTGGTGGTTCCGGACAAGTCGAAGAGCATCCTGGACGGGGCGATTCTTCCGTGGAGCAGTTTTTTTCTGAACAAGTGGGGTGGACGCCTGAAGCAGCCGAGTATGGCGTGGAACGCGCAACAGATTCGCTCGCTTTCCGATTTTTTCGACATCGACCTGAACACGCCCTTTGAGGATCTTCCGCCCGACAAGCAGAAGCTGGTTCTCTATGGCAGCGACGGGCAGAAGTTTACGGTGCATTATCGCAACAGCCGGGGTCGCGAGCACCAGTGGGAGATGAAATGGGAAGGCGTGCTGCACCAGATTGAGCGACGCTGGCAGGAGACTTCTTCGGACAGCGCGCGGCAGTATTACCAGCAGTTTTTCAGCGACCGGCCCTGTTCGAAATGTGACGGGGCGCGGCTGAAGCCGGAGAGCCTGGCCGTGTCGATTCATGAAATTAACATTGCGGACTTCACGCGCTTTTCGGTGGCCGAGGCGCTGCACTTCGTTATCGATACCCACTTCAGTGACTTGGAATATGAAATCGGCCAGCAGGCGATCAAGGAGATCAAAAACCGGCTGACCTTTCTGCAGAATGTGGGTTTGAATTATCTGACGCTGGACCGGACGGCGGCGACGCTGGCGGGCGGTGAGGCACAGCGGATTCGCCTGGCCACGCAGATCGGCTCGCAACTGGTGGGTGTGCTTTATATTTTGGACGAGCCTTCGATCGGCCTGCACCAGCGGGACAACCGGCGCCTGCTCGATACGCTGACCCACCTGCGCGACATGGGCAATACGGTGATCGTGGTGGAGCATGACGAGGATACGATTCGCGCGGCGGATTATGTGATCGACCTGGGCCCCGGCGCAGGACGGCTGGGCGGACATGTGACTGCTGCGGGAACACCAAAAGAAATTGAGGCCTGCGCCGATTCAATCACGGGGCAATATCTTTCGGGCAAGAAAACGATTCCTGTTCCGAAAAAGCGCCGCCAGCCGGAAGACGGCAAGTCGATCATCGTGCGTGGAGCGCGGGAGCATAACCTGCGTGGGATCGATGTGGAATTTCCGCTGGGGGTTCTGACCTGCGTGACGGGAGTTTCGGGTTCGGGAAAATCGACGCTGGTGAATGACATCCTGTTTCGGGGTCTGTCGCGGCATTTTTATAAGAGCAAGGAATTGCCCGGTCGGCACAAGACGATTGCCGGGCTCGATCTGCTGGACAAAGTCATCAACGTGGACCAGTCGCCCATCGGCCGGACACCGCGATCAAATCCGGCGACCTATACGAACCTTTTCACGCAGATTCGGGACCTTTACGCGAGGTTGCCTGAGTCGAAGGTGCGGGGCTACAAGCCGGGGCGTTTTTCCTTCAACGTGAAAGGCGGCCGCTGCGAGAACTGCCAGGGCGACGGGCTTATCTGTATCGAGATGCATTTTCTGCCGGATGTGTATGTGGAGTGCGAAGATTGCAAGGGCAAGCGTTTCAATCGTGAGACGCTGGAGATTCTGTACAAGGGCAAGAGCATTTCTGATGTACTGGAGATGACGGTGGAGGAGGCGCTTGGTTTTTTTGAAAACATTCCGGGCATCCGCAACAAGCTGCAGACGCTGAATGATGTGGGCTTGAGTTATATTCACCTGGGCCAGGCGGCGACGACGCTATCGGGTGGTGAGGCGCAGCGGGTGAAGCTGTCGCGTGAGCTGAGCAAGCGTGGCACGGGGAATACCTTCTATATTTTGGACGAGCCGACGACGGGCCTGCATTTTGATGATATCCGCAAGTTGCTCGAAGTCTTGGGGCGCCTGGTGGATAACGGGAATACGGTGGTGGTGATCGAGCATAACCTGGACGTGATCAAGACGGCGGACCACATCATCGACCTGGGGCCGGAAGGGGGCGACGCGGGCGGTAAGATCATCGCCCAGGGTCCGCCGGAGAAGATCGCCAAAGTATCGGCCAGCCATACCGGCAAGTTCCTGCGGGAAATATTGAAATAGCCTGGCAATGGTCGAAGGGCGGCGGATTTATCTTTCGGACTGCCGGATGTTCTTCCGCGGAGCGCCCAGATAGCCTTGCGGGCCTTTTCTCTGAAGGAGGCGACTGCTTTCGGGTTGGTGATCGGCCTCGACAGCCAGGGCGGGATGTTTGCCGTTTTCAGACTCCAGGCGAAAGCGATTGAGCAAGCCCTGCATGTCTTTGAGAATGGCCTGAACCCCGTCGCGGTCATTGGTCTGGAGCGCCTCGAGCGCCTCCTGGCGCGCCTGCTGGATTGCATCCAGAATCGTATCGGCCTCCAGGGCCCATTCCGCGTTTTCAGACAGCGCTGCCCTCGCGCCGGCATTGGCGGATCGGGCGTTGCGTTCGTTGATGCGGACTTCGCTATGGGCGGCAACCAGGTTCGCCTGAATATTCCCCAGGCTTTCGATCGTGTTCAGCGCCTCGTCGGCATGTTCTCCAAGTATGTTGGCCAGTTCTTCGCCGCGTCGGGAGCCACGTTCCAGTTCGTCGGCCATGCGCTGAAAAAGATTGTTGCCCGATGCGCTGCGTTCGGCTTCCATGGCGGCATTCATGGACAGGATTGCGTTTTTATGAAAGATTTTGTCCAGCTCGCGAATGTTGCGGCTCATTTTCTGGAGGCGGCCGCGAAGATTTTGGAGCGGCTCGATGCTCGCGCGGTTTTGCTGGTCGGCATATTGTCCCGAGTCTTCGATAGCCTGGAGCAGTTCATCCACCTGGTCCACGGCTTCGGAGCAATGTTCGGCCTGGGTGTACATGGCCATGTGGGCTTCGGCCAGGCGTTCTTCCAGGTCACCCTGGGCATGACTGCGTTTTGCCTGGTCGGCTTTTGCTTCGGAAGCGGCATCATTTCGGGCCGTGAGTTTTTCAGCTGAATCTTCGATCAGCAAAAGCGTCTCGCGCATATCCTGAACCACGCGGTTGAGCGACTGGCCGACTTCGTGAAAAAGATCATAAGCGGTGACGGTGCTTTCGTCGGGTTCTTCGGCTTCATATATTTCGCTGAGATCACCATCGGACAGGCGGTTCAGGATCTGACCCAGGCGGGCCATTTCCTGATTGTGATATTCCAGGAGACGATGGATCGTTTCATCGGCCTCGAGCATGTCCAGTTCCCTGCCAGTCGAGGCTTGGGGCTCGGGACTTGCGTGAGGCAGTTCTTCCACGGCGTCTTCCATCTCCACATCGCTGTCCGCCATTTCCATCTCTACAGAAGTTTCGCCCTCGGGCATATCGTCGTCTTCGGGTATTCCGGCTTCCAGGTGCATATCATTCATGGGCATGTTCTCCTTTTCGATCGGCTCCGGGTATGGCTCTTCTTCCATCTCAGGCACTTCCCGCATGGCCCGTATGCAGCCGTTCAGATTGTCGCGGAGTATGGCAAACTCTCCGAGCAGTTCTTCGCTGATTTCTTCGGGAACATCGCCTTCGTTCATGGTTTCCAGGCGCGTGGCGGCCAGTTGGATGGGGATGGCCATGGCGTCGATGATCCGGTTGATGCCGCGCAGGATTTCGCGCTCCCGTCCGACAAAGGCATCCAGGTCGGCGCGAATGGAAATATCGCCTTCCTGTATTGCGCCAACGACACGATGGATTTCGGCAGCCAGGCGGGCTTCTTCTTCATCACCCATCAAAAACCCCAGGGCGGGCAGAGTTTGCTTCGAGGAATCCGACATGATATAGAACGACGCTCCTTCTCAAAAGTGCAGAAGTTAAAAATAGCGCGCCCCATTGTATCGGCAAACAGAAACGCCTGCGTCCCGGACCTGATCCGGCGCGAACCCTCTTTATCCACGCCCGAAATCCAGGATAATCCGCAAATCGCGTTCTTGCCCCTATACTATATTTCGGCAGCTTCCCAGGCAAGCACAAGATGCTTTCTGCGGAAAATTGGGTGTACGACTTGCAGGCATGGGATCTCTTGTTTGTAGTAAGGCCCGTAAGGGCCGTCATCCGGAGCAG
>CAYWYC010000317.1:0-5147 GCA_964462565.1 uncultured Candidatus Sumerlaeota bacterium
AAAACAAAGAAACCTTTTGGGTGCTATTGCTTCACGCCAGGGAACTGAGGAAGCGGGTGAAGAGTTGGCTGCGGCTGTCCACGCCGAATTTCTGATAAATATGGGTGAGGTGATTTTTTACGGTGCGTTCGCTGATGAAGAGGCTCGACGCGATTTCCTTATTGGAATGCCCCTGGAGCAGACAGGCGATGACTTCGGATTCACGCTTGCTGATCTCCACGGGCGGCTCCAGTTTGTGGCAATAGCCTTGCACCTCGATGGGGGGAATATTTTTTTTGCGGGCGATCAGGTCGGGCAAACTTTCCTTTTCTTTTGAGGTTCCTTCGGTGCGGACTTCCGGCTTTCTGGGTGGAAAGGCGGCGGGATCGGGCAGGGCAAGTGGGGGATCGATTGCCAGTATGCGGTTCAGGAATCGCACAAATCCGGCAGGATCGGGCATGGGTTTGGTGAAGAAATCTTCCGCGCCCAGTTTCATGGCCTCCACGGCCACATCGATGCTTCCATAGCCCGTCATCATGACGATCGGCGACTGTACGCCTTCGCCTTTCAGCTGCCGCAGTATTTCTGTACCCAGCATATCGGGCAGCTGGTAGTCCAGAATGATCAGATTGTAATCGGAAGAAAGCGCCGCGCTGATGCCCTCGGCCCCGTTCGATTTCCAGCAAAGGCCGACACAATCTGATGCCAGCAGTTCCTTGAGAAACTGGTAAAAAGTCGGGTCGTCTTCGATCAGCAAAATTTCAGGCGTCATGTTTTATGGTTTTCTCTTAAAGTTCATCGCCGTCCTGCTTTGCCACATTTCCCAAGGGCGTGTGTACACCATTGCTTTGGAGTTTGCGGGCCAGGAAAAGGGCGATGTTCTGCACCCGGCTGTAGATTTCATATTCGTGGATGCAGGTCTGGGTGACGGCGGTTCCGGGGATGACCTGCCCCGTGCGCGCGTTGCAGAGACGGGCGGTGATGATAAAATTCCGCTCAAGCCGGGACACGCTTCCGGCAATAAAATAATTGGCCTTGCGCAGATTCCGCGTCATCCATTCTTTCGAAGTCAGATGCTTTTCGATCATGTTGGGATCGCGGACGATACGTGGGTCCTGGCGTTCGAGCATGGTGGCTTTGCCACTGTTCGACAATTGTGTGATCAGGTATTCGGGCAGGGCCGTTTTCAGGAAGTCATAGTCTTCACTTCCCGTTGCGTTTTCAAAATCCAGAAAGGCCACCCGGCTCTGGCCGGTGGTGGTGTAGGTGCATCCTGAGAAAGTCATGAGCAACAGCGGGAGGAGCAGGAGCAGGAGGAGCAGGCGCATGGTATTTTCCTTTGGCGTGAGATGATTCGGCAAAGTCCTTTCAAAAGCAATATATCTTCTCCAGCCCCCATTCTACTTATCAGGGCTGGTCGGGTTCCTGTTGGGCGTAGCTATCGCTGAGCAGCACGATATCGACGCGGCGGTTTTTGGCGCGGCCGATTTCGGTGCGGTTCGAGGCGATGGGATAATACTCTCCGTAGCCGGAGGCAATCAGGTTGCGCGGAGGAAAGCGATGCACGTCTCGAAAGCGCCGCACCACGGAATTGGCGCGGGCCGTCGAAAGTTCCTGGTTGTCTTCGTAGCGGTGGTGTCCGGCCAGGGGCACATTGTCCGTATGGCCTTCCACGCGGATGATGATGTTTTTGTTGCGCACCAGTTTGAGGAGTTTGCCGGCCAAGGTGTCCAGGGTGGATAGCGAACTGGGCTTGAGTTCGGACGATGCCGAATCGAAAAAACCGAATTCGCCCAGAGTGATGACGATGCCCCGCTTCTTTTCTTCCAGTTGGATGGAGCCCAGGTTCATTTCTTCGCGCAGGAGACCTTGCAGGTCATCAAAGACGCCTTGCATTTCCTCGGAGCCGGGATCGCCGATTCCGGATTTGGCGTCGTTGGTGGCGGGATTGACCGGGCTTGCCGGATCCCAGGCGTCGGGATCACCGGCCGAGGAGTCGGTGGACATGTCAAAGCGGTCGGTCTGCGCATCGGGCTGTGCGGTTTTGCCGCCGTCCCAGCCTTCCGTGGACTCTACCTTGACCACGAATTTCGGGCTGTCGCCGATGAGGGATCCCTGGTGAAAGGCGGGACCGCCTCCCTGGACAATGCCCACGCTGGCCATCGCGTTCTTGAAAGAGGCGCTCAATTCGCGCAGCTTTTCCGTGTCGCTCTGCGAGTTCGCGAAGAGCACCACAAAAAGCGCGAAGAGCAATGTCATAAAGTCGGCAAATGACACGAGCCACCGCTCATGATTTTCTGGTTTTTCCGGTTCTTTTTTGCGTGCCACGATGAACCGTCCTTCCCGGCGGCATTAAAACAAGCCGCCTTTGATGCTTTCTGCTGCTCCAGCTGCGAGTTTACCGATTTCTTAACCGGCCTCGCCCTGATATTTTTCACGGGCCTTTTCGTCCAGATAGCCCTTCAGCTCTTCTTCAATGATGGAGTGGTTGATGCCTTCCTGAATCAGGAGCACCCCCTTGAGCGTCATGTCTTTGAATTTGCTGATGGATTTGCCGGTGGTCTTCAGCTTGCCGCCCACGGGCAGGCAGACCAGGTTCGCCATACCCACACCGTAAATCGTCGCTATAAAGGCCGCCGCAATACCATGGCCCACCTTGTTGATGTCGTCCAGGTTGCCCATGACGATGATCAGTCCGAGCACGGCGCCGATAATCCCGACTGTCGGCAGATAACCGCCCGCTGCTTCCCAGACTTCGGCTTTTTCTTTCCATTCTTCCTCCACCGTTTCCATCTCCGTCTCCATGGTTTCGTAGAGGGTCTTGGGTTCGAGCCCGTCCACGGCCATGTTCAGGGACTTACTGAAAAAGGGATCCTGGATATTGGGGATTTCCTTTTCCAGGGCCAGGATGCCTTCGCGTCGGGCGCGTCGTGCAAATTCAACGATTTGCTGAATCTGGCCCACGGGGTCCAGTTTGTAACCCAAAAAGATCGTTTTCAGGCCCAGCACGGCCGAGATCAGCGTTTTGGGCGGAAACTGGAGCATAATGGCTCCCAATGTGCCGCCAAACACAATCACGCCGGCCGGAATACCAATGATCGATTTCACGGCGCCGCCTTCCATGGCATTGCCTGTCAGAATTAAGCCCACACCCAAAAAGATGCCTATTATTGATGCAATATCCATAACGTGCTTCCTTTTCCTTCCTGCTGTCGTTAGGGGTGCAAATGCGGGATAAACAGCGAAAGCCTCATATCCCTGCACTTACAAATATCGATCCAGATCGATCCTCCCGTGAGGATGCCCCGTAAATATATCGACAGCAGCAGGGCGATGCATTAGCTGGACCTTGTGTGGCTTTTTTTTATTCATACCTTTCAAATATTTCGTCTTAGGCCGTCACCCGCTCGAAAATCCGCCCGGCAAGCAATACTTGGAAAACAAATCGTTCAAAAATGTTCCCGGTAAAGGGGGCCGGATGCTTGTCATGCGTGGTCAGGGCTGGCGCTTGTGAAATTCGAGGACATTCTGCCAGAGCTGCTCGTGGTCAAAGGCCATATCCAGCCCGGCCACCTTATCGGCCTTCATCCACTGCAGGTCCGTGCCCTCTTCGCCCAGTTCGGCGTCCGGATTTTCCAGTTCCACATAATATCCCACGTCAATCACATGGTCCCGCGGGTCGCGGTCGGGTTTGGATCGGATGTCGATCAGCTGAAGGTCGCCGGCGGCAACACGGACGCGGGCCTCTTCCCATAGTTCGCGGACGGCTGTTTCTTCCAGGCTTTCGTGGCCGGGATCCAGAAAGCCGCCGGGAAAGCACCAATGGTCCTTGTAGGGTTCTCCGGCGCGACGCAGCATCAGCACCGCCTCGCGATGGGTATCCCATACCACCACCGTGCCCGCGATGGCGGCATGGGGATACTGGTAGGCGTAGTAGCGCGTACCGTTTTCACGCTCCACGCGAAAAGCCTGCGCGGCAGGGGCGTCTTCTTCGGGGGGAAGTATGCGATAGTTCGGATCCATATTCCCGCTTAGATATTCTGGGGGATATAGATCGACTGGCCCGGAAAAATGGCCGCGGACATGGGCAGACGGTTGGCCCGCAGAATATCGGCCGATCCGATTTTGAATTTCTCGGCAATGCTCTGAAGGGTGTCGTCTTTTTTGACCTGGTAATAAAAGCCAGCCGCCTTTTTTTCTTCGGGCTTGGGTTTCGCGGCGGAAGCCTGAGGGCTCTTCGTGCTCGTGGCCGCGGCGGAAGTCCGGGGCTTGGGCGATGCCTGCACGACCGTGGCGGGGCGATTCTTGAGCTTGGTGACGGTGGCGCTGGTCTCGGAGAGTTCCGCCTGCTGCTTATCCAGTTTGGCCTGGATCATATTCAGCTGGCTTTGCAGTTTTTCCAACTCAGACAGCGTGGTCATCATCTTTTCCGAGTTCGGGTCGTTCTGCGCCAGGCTGCGAATATCCTTGCCGACCTTCTTCAGTTCTTCGGTCAGGATATCCACGTCCAGATAGAGCGACTCGACACTGCGCTGGGTTTTGTTCTGGGCATCTTCGAGGGCCTTGATTTTGCCGGCCATTTTCAAAAACGCGGGATCTTTTTCCGGGCTGACATTGCAGGCCGAAAAAAGCAGGACCAGAATTACGGATAGACAAAGGGGTACAAAAAGATTGCGGGTAAAAAAAGTTTTCATCATGCGCCTCCTGAGCAATAAGAATGGGAACCGGAACGTTTGCGTTTAAGATGGTTCAGCAACCACAACAGGGAAAAGGTTCTTGGGATTTGTCAACGTTCGGAGCGCTGTCTCGCTTAAAAATATGCCTCCCTTGGCGGGTCTGCACGCGGTAAAAGGAGTCGGCGGCAAATCAAAACAGCATAATACAGGCCGAACCCTACTCACCAATATAGACTATGCGCCAAATCATAGAGTCCTGTCAAGCTCTCTCTAACAGAATATGCTTATTCCTTGATCCTTCACACCACTTAGCTGTTTGGGGTTTAATATCCTACCTGCAAATGCGTTCGGGAACGAATTTTGGAATGCGCCGGCTTGCCGACGCGTTTTTTCGCGTATGGAAGAGAGGCTGTACCATAAACAATTCTGCTGTTTCAGGTTTTTCGTGTATTTCGTGGTTAAAAAAAGTACCGCCGGCATCTTGCCGGCAAA
>CAYWYC010000318.1:0-5108 GCA_964462565.1 uncultured Candidatus Sumerlaeota bacterium
GGGCGCGCCTTTGGCGCTTTACCATCTGCGTAATCTGCGCAATCTGCGGATAAAAAGCCACATATCCGAGTCGGCCTTAACACGAAAGACTTAAAAGAATGGCTCTATATGGCAGAAAGCCTTTCGAGATTCGCTATAGAGGCTATTGTCGCGGCTTTTCATAGGTTTCGAGGTTCTTGGGCAGGAAGTAGGGTTCAGTGAAGACATCGTAGCGGGCGACTTCGAGCACACGCTCAAAGCCGATGATGTTTTCCAGATGGCGGAAGTCGAAAAAGCATATCTTGATCATGGCGCACAATAGCGCCGGAAGGGGCTGCAGGTCAACAAGGGCGTTCATGAAAAAACATGGCAGCCGGAAAACCGAAAAAAAGAATCGCGGCGGTCTCAGGCGATCCGTTCGATTTTGAAGATGACGGGCCGGATTCCGTCGGAGCAGCAGGCGATGCAGATGCCGGGTTTGGTATCGGGCCAATTCCCCCCGCGGAGGATGGTCATGAGTTGGCTTCGCATATCGGCCCAGGCCCAGGTGCAGAATCCCGACGGCGGCTGCAGGGAATCGTCAAAGACAAACTCCTGGCCCTCACGAAAGCAATTGCAGGGGCCGATCTTGTCTGCCGTCTCCGCCAGAAGGTACTCGCGGACAAGGTCTTCGTTGAAGGTCCGTTTCAATACGGTGATCATGCATCGGGCCATTGGGTCTCTCCCCTGGTTGATCAGGCCGGGCTTTTCAAAGCGCCGATATGCCGGTCGATGGTTTTCCGGAATTGGTCGATCGTACCCTTAAGGTCCGTTTCGCTTATGCGGTTTCGGGTTTCGCCGGGGTCGTCCTGAATGTCAAAGAGGACTTCCGGGTTTTCGCCGTCGATATAATGGATGTACTTGTAGCGGTCGGTCCGCAGCATGTAGCCCTTGATCGGCAGGTCCACTTCGCTGAATACATAGTCATGCTTCTTAGCCTTTGAGTCGTGGCGGAAACTGAGGCCTTCAAGGTCGGGAGGGTTTTTGGCTTGCGAGTAGTCACAAAGCGTCGGCATAAGGTCGAGGCCGGTATTGATCAAGCGGTCGTCCTTGCTGCCGCCAGCCGTTTTGCCCTTCCAGGCCATCAGAAGCGGGACACGGACAGATTCTTCGTAGAAGGCCAGCTTCTGGTTCCACTTGTGGCTGCCCATGCCGTCTCCGTGGTCTGCGGTGAAGATGACGACGGTGTTTTCGGCCAGGCCGGCATCTTCAAGCGTGTCGAGCACCTTGCCCACTTCGGCGTCCACCTTTTCCACGAGGCGGGCATAGCCCCACTTGTACTGTCGCCATTCATCGTCGGTCCAGTCTTTGCCGGGATGAAAGAAACGCCAGCTTTTCTGGTTGCGGATCTGTGCCAGGGCCTCCGGCTCGCCCTCGGGGATGGCGAAGTTTGACGGTAAAGGCGGGCAATCCTCGATGGGAGGATTTAAGTCGATCTTACCGTTGCGCATGTTGATGCGGTCTGTGAAGCCTCCCTTTTCCCGAGCATATTCACAGCAGTCATGGGGATTGAGAAAGGACACGACCATGAAGAAGGGGTCGCGGGGCTTTGTTTGCAGATACTGTGAGGCATCGTCGGCGGTCCTGCTGTCCTTGAGGGTGCCGTAATCGTAAGTTTTGTAGATTTCAAAACCGTGCCAGTCTGCATTCTGGTCAGGCTTGCTCTTGCCGACATGCCACTTGCCGAAGTAGGCGGTCTTGTAACCGGCTTCGGCCATTGTTTTGCCGATAGATGGAAATTGCATGGGGTTCATCTTGGACAGGGATGAATATTGTCCGGTGAACATGCTGGCCCGTGAGGGAACACAGTGGGGATTTGCGCAATAGGCGCGGGTGAACTGCACGCCCTGTTCGGCGATGCGGTCCATGTTGGGGGTCTTGAGCCAGTCGGCTCCGGCACATGACATGGCCATCCCGGCCTGCTGGTCGGTGATGATGAGTACTATATTGGGGCGCATTTGGTCCTCCTGGGCAAAGCTGATTTTCCCCAAGGCTCCAACGGCTACCCCGGCGGCCATGGATTTCAGTATCTTTCGTCGATTGATTTTCGGCGCTTTCTCTTTTCGCATAGTTTTCTCACTGGGGCGTCCGCTGATCAATTGAACTGGATCTCGTAATAGACCGTACTGGTCTCCGCTCCATCCAGAAGCAGTTTGCCGCCTTGGGTCTGGATCGTTTTTCCGGTGCGTCGTCCGTCATGATCGAGGATATGCACCACGGCATTCGTCCGGTTGGAGGGCAACTGGATTTCCACCTGGACCGGCTCCATCATGATAGGCCCTTTGCCCTTTTTCAGGATGTTGCGGTCGAAATACACCATGTCCTTGTTCATCGCGCGGGCAATGGTTGTGACGATCCAGGACTTGGCGTCGTTGAGGGTTTCGTCTGCGCCGGGAGCAGTGACGTAAATGGCGGCATAGTCAGAACGCGGCGTAATCGCCATCCCGCTCAAGCGACTCTCGATGCCGCGGGCGTATCCCACAACCGCCTTCGTGCCCGGCGTGTCCATCGTGAAGTAGCCCTTCTGGTCATAGGCATCCTTGGGCGTCCAGCGGAGTTGCCCCGTGGAAGAAACCAGGGAGCCGTCCTTCTTGTAGGGGCTCAAGTCGAACTCGGGCGTCGGAGTGGGTTCGTCCACAAAGTCGACCACACTGCGCGCCACAGCCAGGGACTTTGCGGGAACCTTGTCGCTGTCCATGATTTTGTAGTCATAGTCCATAATAAGCGAATCACTGAAGCCCAATTTGCCTTCCCCCAATTCGGGTACATACACATTGCGCTTGGCCAGAACTTCACTTTCTTTTACGTCACCCCGGAGCACCTGTCGGGCCACGGCGGGGAAAACGCCCATGATGGTCGGAGCCGTGACGTCCCATGTCTGGCCATAGAGGCGTTTGGATATTTCACCGTCATCGCCGTTTTCGAACATGAAGCTGATATCCCAACCGTTCAGCCCGAAGCCATAGGCTCCCAGCACGGCGGGGCCTTCGACTCCGAGAAGGCTTGGCGGGGTATGAATCCATTCGGACAGCGAGAAGGGACGGTCGGCGACCTGCTGCATGCCCATGCTCAAAAGCGCCGAACCCGGCGACTGGAGCATACTGGGACCGCTGTAGTAGTTGTGCCGGTCGATCATGCCGATCTGGGCATCGCTATAGAGGTTCGTGTAGTGGCTGTAATCACTTCCGGCCTGCCAGTTGCTGCTCATGACGAGGCCCTTGTATCCGGTGTCGCGAATGGCTTTGTCAATGACCTGATAGGTCTCAGTCTGAAGTTCGCCGAGAAAAACCATCGAATCCAGCAGACGCGCCTTCTTGGCCTTCTGCGAGGTGTTCAGGTTGGCGGGATCCCAGAACCAGGGATTGCCATAGGGGATGATGATCTCGTCCCATTTTTCATCGACCGCCTTCGTCTCGCCAAAACTGTTCAGTCCACCGCCTTCGCCCCAGGCTTCTTTCAGCGCCTCTTCGGTACCGTACTTCTCCTTGAGCCACTGGGCGAAACGCTGGCCGACATACGTATAGAACCGCTCATGCTTCATCAGCGTGCCCATGGACGAAAAGAAAAGCGCGCTTTCCTCGTTCGTCATCTCCACAATCATGACCGCGGGATCGTCGGCATAACGCATTTTGGTGTAGGGATTTGTATGGTTCAGCAAATTCGTAATCTGCAGACTGCGCACATCCCGAATCTCCGGCGACCAGAACATGGAACCGCCACCCGGCTTCATGCGCTTGGCATTTCGCCCGCTCAGCTGGCCCAACTCATCCATGTAAGGCACATACTGCTTGTCCGCGGGGCCCAGGTTCGGGCTGCCGAACATGACGGAGAATTTGACGAAGATGCCTTTTTCTTTGAGTTTGGCGACGTAGTAATCGAGACGGTCGAGCCCTTCTTTGTCGAATTCCACGGCGCTGTCCTGGCTCTGGATACCGGCCCAGCCTACGCCATCTATAATCTTGTGGAGCCGGACGCAATTGACGCCGTACTTGGCATAGAGGTCGGCCCGTTTGTCGGCAATTTTTTTGTCGGGAGCCGTATTGGCAAAGGCGTTATTCAGACCCCAGACCTTGAGGGGCTTATCCTGATAGACCAGCACGTCTTCACGCATCTCCACCCAGCCATGCTTACCGGCAGGCGCGTCCAGCCAATTGGCCATGGATATCACCGAGTTGCCATCGGCCTGGGAATCGGCTGAAAATTCAAACCAGTCATTCCAGTTATCGGGCTTTGGAAATTCATCGAGGGATTTAAAATGCTGGGCTTCAGCCGGCAGTTCCACCTGCAAACTCGCCTGGATGGGCTGGTTCTGCATGCCGCTTTCAGCCAGCAGAATCCGGGTTTCACCGCCAAATCCCGAAAGATCGCGCGGATTTTGAAACTGGATTTTCACTTCATTGCTTCCCTCTCCAAAACGTAAGGACTTGACGCCTTGGCCGATATTGCCCTGGGGCACGGGCAGATTTGCCACGCCTGAGGACTCGCCTTCAAAACGCAGCGCCTTCTGTCCCCCATACATCTTCCCGGGCTTCAAAACCAGCGCCATAAGGCCCGACTCGCCAGGAGTTTTCGGAGCAATCGTGTAATCAATATGCAGCGTATTCCCATTCAAGGCGGCAACGATCCGCATATTATAGGTGAGTTCACTCTTGTTGATCTTGCCGTCGTAATCCAGGACCGACTTGTTGCCTTCGGCCTGAAAACTACCCCCCACCCCCGTCCAGGCCCACTGGGGACCCCAGAAAGCAGGCGTCAAATGAAACAGTTCGCCCCCGTCCTTCACCACCTTGATCGTATTGCCATCGGGATAAACCGTAAGCGAGGGCTGCGCCGATACATCCATGGATGCCGCGGCCAGGATCACCATCGCGCCAATAACATGGGATAAGCATTTCGTCCAAGCATTCTTAAACATAATCTACCTGCCTTTCGGTCTTTTATTGCTGTCCAAACAGAACATTTTTTCCTTTTCCAAGAAGGTCAATCCTAACACCTGCGCCTGGCCTTATCAAGAAAGAAAGGCCCAGCTGCGTATGCCGGGTGCACGACATAAATGGGGGCTGAGTTAATCTGAAGCAACGGATCGAAGA
>CAYWYC010000319.1:0-5080 GCA_964462565.1 uncultured Candidatus Sumerlaeota bacterium
GCGCACGCCTGATAAGCGTGAGGTCGGTGGTTCGAGTCCACCTAGGCCCACCATCCCTTTCTTTCCCCTCAGATTTTTAATCGCCATCTTTTCGCCGCCTGGCTGATGTGATATGCTGCATGCAGATATTGGCTGAAGCCATTGCGAGAACAGACCCTATGCATACTGAAGAAAAATATCCGCTGCGTCAGGCATTGCCTCCCGATACGGCTGATCTTTGGCTGTGCCCTACTGACGGGCTTGATTTGAATGCGTGCGCCCGGAAATACCTCCCCCTGCTCAATGCCGAGGAAAAGGGCCGGTATGACCGTTATCGATTTGACAAGGACAAGTTGCTCCATCTCCTGGCCCATGTGCTGAAGCGCGATCTGCTGAGCCGCTATCTGGGTGGCAGGCCCGAATCCTGGAAATTTCAGAAGAATGAATATGGCAAGCCGGATATCGAGAACAATCCGTCAGAGCCGCCGCTTCGGTTTAATCTATCCCATACAAAAGGAATGGTCGTCTGCGGTCTTAGCCAAGCGGGCCCTGTCGGCGTTGATGTGGAATCGGAAAAAAGGCGGAGCGATTTTCTGGGGATATGCGACCGTTTCTTTTCCCAAAGCGAAACGACGGCTCTCCGCGCATTGGAGCCGGGCGAGCAGCGGGCGCGATTTTTATCCTGCTGGACGCTGAAAGAGTCTTATATGAAGGCTCTGGGCAAGGGCATTACGATTCCGCTGGATTCTTTTTCCTTTGATCTCGATTCAGAAGCCGAACGCATATCTGTTACGATAGACGGAGAAAATGAAGAGGAAACCAGACGGTGGCGCTTCGCTCTGATGCAGGTGGAAGCCCTTCATTGGGTTTCGATCAGCCTGCGGGCGCGGTCGGCAGATAGAGAATGTCATATTCGTGCATTTTCGGTGCGGCCCTTCCAATCGGCCCGAAAAGCGTCGTGCCGCCTGGTCGCGAGCAGCGAACATTGCCGGATCTAGAAGACAGACAAGCCTTATTCAAAGGCGTCCAGATCAAGCGTGGCGAAATAGTCGTCCAAGGATTCGGCACGGCGGATCATGCGGACACCGCCGTCTTGCTGGAGCAGCAACTCCGCCGAACGCAATTTGCCGTTGTAATTGAAGCCCATGGCGTGGCCGTGGGCGCCGGCGTCATGAATGACGACGATGTCACCGGTCTCGACTTCGGGCAGATTGCGACCGATGGCGAACTTGTCGTTGTTTTCGCAGAGCGACCCCGTTACGTCGTAGGTGTGGTCGCTCGGGGCGTCTTCCTTGCCCATAACGGTGATGTGGTGATAGGCGTCATAAAGCGCCGGACGCATGAGGTTGGCCATGCACGCATCGAGGCCGACATAATCCCGATAGGTGTGCTTCAGGTGCAGAACGGTGGAAACCAGATAGCCGTGGGGACCGGTGATGACGCGCCCGTTTTCCATGTATATGCGCAAGGGGTCCAGCCCGGCGGGCCGCACAATCTCGTCATAGGCCTTGCGAATGCCATCGCCCACGGTCTGAAAATCAACCGGATCGTCCTCCGGCTTGTAAGCCACGCCAATGCCGCCACCCAGGTTGATGAATTCCAATTGGATATCCAGTTTCTGCTTTAACTCGGCAGCCAGTTCAAAAAGCATACGGCCCGTATCCACGAAATAATCGGGATTGAGTTCGTTGGAAGCGACCATGGTGTGCAGGCCGAACCGCCGGGCTCCCTTGTCGCGCACGGCCTTGTAGCCCTCGAAGATCTGCTCGCGGGTGAAGCCGTACTTGGCTTCTTCCGGATTTCCGATGATGGCATTGCCTTCCTTGAGTTGGCCCGGATTATAGCGAAAGGAGATCAGTTCGGGAATGCCGCAGCATTCCTCGAGATAGTCGATATGGGAGATGTCGTCAAGATTGATGACGGCGTCGAGTTCGCGGGCCTTGCGGAATTCTTCGGCGGGGGTATCGTTGGAGGTGAACATGATTTCCTCGCCGGTGATGCCGACTTTTTCGCAGAGAACAAGTTCGGCTATGGAACTGCAGTCCCCGCCGAATCCTTCCTCCTGGAGAATCTTGAGAATATGGGGATTCGGTGTGGCCTTGACGGCGAAGTATTCCTTAAAACCGGGAGCCCAGGAAAAGGCCTTGAGCAGGGCGCGGGCCGTTTCGCGGATGCCTTTTTCGTCGTAGATGTGAAAAGGCGTGGGGTATCGCTTGATAATGCTTTCGATCTGAGCTTTGTTAAAGGGAAGTTTCTTTTCCGGCATGGTTGCGTCCTTTTGCGGTATTTTGGGAAGCACAGGGCTTCCTGAAAGAAAGATATATAGCAGAAACGGGGCAAAAGCACAAGGGCGGGCTATTTCCGAATGAGGAAAGTTGAAGGTGTTTTTTTTATTCAGCAGGCTTGACAAGGCGGGAAAAATGGTATAAATTTCTTTCTCGCTTTCCTGCGGAAGGCGCAAGGAAGGTGGCGAGGTAGCTCAGTTGGTAAGAGCGGTGGATTCATAACCCACAGGCCGACGGTTCGAGTCCGTCCCTCGCTACCACTGCATAAAGTCAATATTATCAAACCGGAAGCGCGCTTCGCGCTTCTTTTTTTGTGCCTGTTTTTCTTTTATCCGTTTCCTGACCGGTTCATATTGTCCGTTCTTCTTATTTTTGTATATAGATTACGGCCCCATGGCCAAAACTTCATTGCATATCCAGCTTCGCCTGGTGCGGCGTGTAGGGCGACCATGCGGTGATGGTTCCTTTTTTGTGGCGGCCCAGGATACGAACGCGTTTTTCGATGCCGGGCATAAGGTCGAAAAAGTTGTCTTCGAAATACCAGCCGAAAGCATCGCCATCGGCATCGCCCTGGAGTTCGACCCAGCGGGTGGGAATGTCGGCCGTGAGAACGAGTTCGTCGCCCTCCTGACGCATTTCGATTTTCGATTCATGATGCCAGCTTTGCACGTCGGTGCAGGGGTATTCGAGGGACGAGGCGATGGGATTTCCCGATGCATCGAAGATTTGGGCGAAGATGGGGTTGCGCGTGTAGAACATGCCGAAATCATCGCAATTGCCGACAAGAACGCTCTGGCCCTGGGAGACGGATATGTCGATGTCTTTTTCGTGCAGGCATTTTTCGGCGCGCATATCAAAGACCTGGACCTTCATGCTTCCGGTAATGTCGTCGGGGGTGTCGTTGACGACCCAGAGATTGATGCTGTCGGCGACTTCGATGGACAGCAGCAGGGGCTGGTAGGCGCGGCGCATGGCGTAATATGCCATGTTGGCTTCGTCAAGATCGTCCACGAGACTGGCGTAGATCATGGGAAACGTGTCGTTGTACTTCCACCAGTAATGGGCCATCACCCGGCGTTCACTGTCGGGGTCGGAAGCCGGTTTTCCGCGACGGTATCGTTCTATGGTCTGACGAATGTATCGGCTTGTTCCCGCGCCCATGACAAAGAGCAGGCTTTCGGGTGTACCGTCGGGATCGAAGAAGTCGCGCACATGGCCGAGGCGGGAGTTGATTGAATCGTGCCTGGCCCAAAGCATGATGCTGCTCCAACTGGGCGGCAGGAAGGGTTCGTTGAAATGAGTACGGCGCCCGGTGAACCCTTCAGGCCATTCCAGGTCTTCACCGAAGTGCTTCTGGAGCGTCTTTTTCAGGGGAATCGTGGCGCGGACATGCTCACTGGGGCATTTTGGAAAATCCAGTCCCGGTTCGTACCAGTCGTAGCTGCGGACATGGACGTCACCTTCAAAAGTGCAATTGCCATAGGGCCCGCCGTAGGGTGAGTTGACAATATATTCGCGTTCGGGATCAAACTGCTCGCAAACTTTACGGTAGGTTTCGGTGAAAACCTGATCGCCTACGATCCGGCTTTCGGGACGGTTGCTTTTCTGGATACCGAGATAGGTTTCGTTGCCGCCGCACCACATGAAGATGGAGGGGTGGTGTTTCCAGTTCTTGACATAATATTCGGCTTCGCGCCGGCACATGTCACGAAAGGTGTCATCGTCGGGCTGGCGGGGGCCGGAATGGGAAAATTCGAACCAGAGAAGCAGACCGCGCTTGTCGGCTTCTTCGATGAGGTGTTCGTCCCAAGGCAAGCCCGGACCCCAGAGGCGAAGCGATGTCATATTGCAATTGACGGCATGATCAAGCAGGCGTTCGGCCTTGGCGCGGTCCCAAACGAGGGTGGCGGTGGCCATGGGGGTGAAATTCGCGCCCCAGAGTTTGACGCGCTTGCCATTGACGGAATAGTCGAACTCGCCATGGCGCTGGAGCAGGCGAAAGCCTATGGTTTTGCAGAGGGCGTCGAGGACCTTGTCGCCTTCCTTGAGGAGGATTTCCAGGCGATAAAGCGGCTGATCACCGTAGCCGACGGGATACCAGAGGCGGGGATTTTGGACGGTCAGCGAATCGCAGGCTTTTCCGTCGGGATCGTAGAGGGTGGCTTCGACCTTGAGATCGGCCTTGGCGTATTCGTGCAGGAAGGGTTCAATTTCGACGTTGGCTTCGGAAAAGTCCGGCCGGATGCCGGTGCGGATATCGACCCAGTCAAATTCGGCGACGTGGACGGTTTCCAGGGTCACAGGGCCATAAACGCCGATGGTGTAAAAGCAGGGCTGAGCGCCGTTGAAAGAATGGCCGCCGGAGCCGCGCATGTGTGCGGTTTCCTGCTGGTCTTCGCCGGCGTCCTTGGCAGCGTCCCGAAAGTTCAGGGGTGAGGTGAATTGCAATTCCAGTTCGTTTTCTTCCTGCAGGACGTCGGTCACATCGACGCGATGGGGATAATAGCAGTCGTTGAAGCGGACAATCTTTTTGCCGTTGAGAACAACATCGACAAGCGTGTCGAGGCCTTGGAAGCCGAGAAAGCGACGATGGCCTTCCTCGGGATTGGCGGTGAAGCGGGTACGATAGGTCCAATTCTTCTCCGCAACCCACTGGCAGGGCTCCTGCTTGCCCTTTTCGATGGGCGGCTCGATGAGCCCGTGATGGACGAGGACGTCATGCACCTGCATGGGCATTTGGGGTATGGAAAGGGTTTCGTCCTGGTCAGATTGCCGGAGATCCCAGTTCTGGTCTATTGTGCTTGTCTGCTTTTGTG
>CAYWYC010000320.1:0-5053 GCA_964462565.1 uncultured Candidatus Sumerlaeota bacterium
TGTAGTCAGGCCCGTAAGGGTCGTCGTCCGGAGCAGAATTTTCCAATATTGATGAATGGATTCCATTCAACCCGACGCCCCTCACGGGGCTGACTACGAACATGCAGGCCTTTCTAAAATTCCGACAAATGGGTTATGGGCAAAGCCCGCCTTGGCTGTGTTCAGAAATCTTTCTTTTCGCTTCCGAATATGAATCAAGCCCTCCGTGCTTTCGGGTCAGTGCCAAATTTGACGGCATGGTCACATTCTTCTCTTTATCTCAAAAAATGGCGCGTATCTTCCATAAAAATCGCCAAAACGTCGGAACTTTGACATAAAGTTGCCGCCTCTATATGACATCGCAAAAAGGCAACCATTCCATGAGCTTTGCCTCTGGTTTTTTTGATTTAGCCCATGACCGGCAAAGGCAGGCCCCTGTTTTCGAGACGCAATAGGCGCCATCGTATGCTGATTTCCTGTGTGATGCTGATATCACTTAGGTTAGGATTTAACCGCCGAAACGTCCTCGATTTCGATAAAACAGCTCGACAAATCCTGGCGGCTGGCATCAAAGCCTCCGTATCAGCCAAATTTTCCCTATACATCGCCTCTGGCACGAAATATGATAATGCATATAAAAGCAAAGGCCCATGGCGGGCCTATTTTTTTCCGGAGCAATCAAAATGGCCGAACTGATTCGTCCCGAAGTCCTGTACCTGACGCCCTCGTCGCATTCGCGGACGCCCATTGCCATGTACGGGCAGAGTTATCTGAATGTCTTCAGTCAGTCCAAGGGCTTGACCATGACCCCCATGCTTTCGGCCAATGTCCCTGAAAATCTCGACGGAGTGGAAGACGCTGTTTCGGAAGTCAAGCGGATGGCTGCGGAAACGCTGAAGGCGGCGGGTTCCATCCCCAGTCAGGTGCTCCATGTGGAACTGGGCCTGAAAACCATGCGGGAGTTCTGGGCGGCATACCATATCGCCCGCAAGCGTTCGGGGCATCGCTACTGGTGGCAGAAATATCCCGAAGGGGTGGCCCTTCCCATGTGCGTGGTTTTTCATGATCCACCGCATTTGCCCGAGGCGCTCAAGCAGCCGGAAGTGAATCCGAAGAGTCATTTTCTGGTGCGCTGGATGACGCGGGTTTCGAACCGGTTGGCCGCGCGGGCGCAGCTGCGGATGAGCCAGGATTTTCTGGAACGGGCCTGCGCCTTTCTGGCCTTGTCGCGCCGAAGCGCCGAACTGCTGGCCCAGCGCTATCCCATGATGCGGCACAAGATCGGTTACCTGCCGCCCATGCCCATCGGGCCGATTCCCGACCGCATCGAACCCAACGAGCGCGGCAAGTCCGACGCCGTGCGCATTTTGTCTTTTGGTTTTATTCGCCAGGACAAGGGGATCGAAACTATCCTCGACGCCATGGCTATCCTGAACCATCGTATGCCGCTGGCTGGAAAGGCCGACCTGATGATTCGCGGACGGTTGACGCGTGAAGCGGTGGAAACGAATTACAGCAGCACGCTTAAGCAATATATTGAAAAGCGCCAATTACGCCGGCTGGTCAGCTTCATTCCCGGAGCGCTCAAGGAGCAGTCGGTCCATGAGTTGCTTCGGGAAGCGGATATTCTGGTGCTGCCTTATCGTCCGGGAGCCTGCGAAAGCGTGAGCATGACCATGCTGCGGGCGGAAACGTGGTGCCTGGCGATAGTGGCGAGTGATACGGGGAGCATGAAGGAATATATCAATCATGGTTCGGACGGTCTGCTCTTTCCCGTCAATAATCCCAATGCCCTCGCGGATTGCCTCGAACGCCTAATCAAAAATCAGGACATGCGGAACGACATGGCCCTGGCCCGCAGGCGGCGCGCCCTGAACCAGCGATCCAGCGCCCAGGTCAGCGCGCTGATGCTCGCCCTGTATCGGGAGATGCTGATGTCGCGTGATGAGGAAAGGCCCTTTGTGATGCCCGAACTCATGCGCGTGCCCGGCGTGACCCCGGAACCGGAACCGGAGCCGGCGGCCGAAGCCGGACCCGAAGCCGCGCCGGAGCAGGCCAATGGATAAGCATCCACTGGTCATGGCCGCCGTCCTGAATTACAATGGCGAAAAAGACAGCATCGAATGCATCCGGTCGATCCAGTCCTGCAATTATCCCCATCTGAAAATCCTGATCATTGACAACGGTTCGCGGCCTGATTCGGTGGCGGCTTTGCGTACGGCTTTTCCGCAGATGGAGTGTGTGGAAACGCACAAAAACCTGGGCTATGCGGGCGGAAACAATGTGGCCATGCGCATCGCCCTGGAACGGGAAATTCCTTATTGTCTGATCCTGAATAACGACACGACTATCGCGCCGGACATGATTGGCCGGCTTGTGGATACGGCGCAGGAAGATGACGCGCTGGCTGTTATCGGCCCGCAGGTTTATCGCTATGAGGAGCCGGAAACGCTTTTTTATCCGGGCTGGAAAATTGATTGGGAGAAGTGGCTTTTTCATCGCGTACCGGCCCCGGAAAATCCGCCTGCGGTTTTTGATGTCGATTATGTGCAGGGTTGCGGCGTGCTTTTTCGGACGGCTTTTTTGCGCGGACACGGGCTTTTTGATGAGGATTTTTTTCTCTATTGCGAAGATGCCGACATTTGTGTGCGGGCTCAGCGAAGCGGCTTTCGGACGGTGGAAATTCCGGCGGCAAAAATGTGGCACAAGGGCTACGCAAGCAGCGGCAAGGATTCGCCCCTGAAGACCTACTACGGCCTGCGCAACCGTCTGCTTTTTATTCGCAAACATGCTCCCCGGGATCGCAAGTTCGCGCTGGTGCTGCGGCTTTTGGTTTTTGACGCGCGACGCCAGGCCTGGAAGCATGGCACAGGCCTTCTGAAAAATCCGAAGACCTCGTTCCGGCATTTGCGCGCCATTTGCAGGGCATTGTGGGATCACTGGCGGAAACATTACGGCCAGGGTCCCAAGTGGCTGCATAAATAATTTCCTCGAAAGCAAAACTTTTTTCATGAATCCCTTTCCCGACCAACCCGAACGCCTCTTGCGGCAGATAGAATTTATTCGCGAAATTGACAAGGTGAAACAGGTCTTTCGGCAGAGCTACCTGATGGATGGCACGCGCCGGGAAAACGACGCGGAGCATTCCTGGCACCTGGCAATCATGGCGATAGTCCTGGAAGAATACGCTGCCGAGACGGTGGACCTGTCGCGGGTGCTGCGTATGGTGCTGATTCATGACCTGGTGGAAATCGACGCGGGGGACACCTTTGTTTATGACGAGACGGGTCAGCAGGACAAGCGCGACCGCGAAGAAAAAGCGGCCGAGCGCATTTTCGGAATCTTGCCGGAGGAACAGCGCGACAACTTTCGCGAGATCTGGGAAGAATTTGAAGCAAAGCAAACACCGGAGGCGCGATATGCCGCATCGCTGGACCGGCTTCAGCCCCTGCTGCACAACTACTTTACCGAGGGCCGCACCTGGAAAGCCCATGGCGTAAAAGCCAATCAGGTTTTCGACCGTAACCGGCACATCGAAGAAGGCGCGCCGTCCTTGTGGCAATTTGCCCGCGCCATGATCGAAGACGCCGTGGACAAAGGCTATCTCCTGCCCCCCGATTCTCCAGGGGCTTCGCAGTAAGCACCGTTCCCGATACATATTATCCATGGCACGCAGTGGCTTGACAATTCTGCACCAGCGGGATAAAACAAATAGAGCTTCGCAAGCACAAGCTTCAATATTATGGAATAAGGGGAATGCATTATGATTACTGCTATTGTGGCATTTAAAGTGGATAGAAAAAAAGTCAACGAAGTCGCCGAAAAACTGGCGGGGCTGGAAGCATGCTCTGAAGTCTATTCCGTGACGGGACGCTATGACATGATTGCCATTGTGCGGACGAAAGACAATGAAGCCATGGCCAATATTGTGACCGGCGAAATGCTGAAGATCGATGGCATTATGGACAGCGAAACAATGATGGCCTTTCGTGCCTACTCGCGTCACGACCTGGAAGCCATGTTCGATATCGGCAACGCGTAACAGCATCCCGCTCCATGCTCTCATTCGCAATCGAAAGGCCCGCAATACGCCAGCCCAGCCGTAGCCTCCTATGCTGCCTCATCCTTTTCATTTTGGCGGCAACCCAAATCCATGCCCAGGACCAGGAGCGTTCCTCCGAAAATGATCCGCTCCTGCGCGAATACCTTCGCAAGTATCCGGAAGCCGATACGGACAAGGACGGCGCCCTTGGCCTCTGGGAATATGAGGCCCACCTGCCTGCGGAATTCTTTAAGGACATCGGCGGTAAGCGCGAAAATATCATGCTGCCCATGCGCGATGGGGTGCGCCTGGCGACGGAAGTCTTTATCCCCGACGGCGAGGGCAAGCGTCCGACTATTCTGATCCGCACGGGATATGGACGACTGACCACGGGACGCTATGCGACCAGATGGATACAGGAAGGATGCGTGGTCGTCTCGCAGGATCCCCGCGGGGATGGCGCCAGCGAGGGCAAGGAAGAAGTGCGCGATCGTAACGATTTCGGCTGGGAAATCCCCGACACCTATGACACCATCGATCATTATCGATCACATTCGTCTTAAAAATATAGACGATATAAATGGCGATCAGGATGAACATTTCGAGCATGGTAAGAAAATGCAGGGGGAATATTATAAGAAACATATTATGGGCAGGTTCCATATTTATCATGGATGAAAATACCATGTACATCATAAAAAGGAAGAAAGGAAGAAATAAACAATGGGCCAGGCTGTAAAGATTCCCAGGAGAGTGGCTTTTGAACGGTTCATGATTCTCCCTTTCATCGTGTGTCGGCAAACTTGTGATTAATCCCGGTACCCCGCCGGAATGATTCGATTATTATCGGGGTTGATCCAGTTTATTATTGGCGTTGCCTTCAGGGCGAGAAAAAACCCGATTGCCACCTTTACAGCAGCCGGCAAGATAATAGACAAAACTTCGCCAGCAACCAGGGGAGTTCTGCGCTCCATAAAGGGCCGAAATAAAAGGTTCGAGTTGATCAAAGAAGTGGTGAGCCAGGGGATGCCC
>CAYWYC010000321.1:0-5052 GCA_964462565.1 uncultured Candidatus Sumerlaeota bacterium
GTCTTGCCCAGATCGCCGAACTTGATACGTGCTCCGACGAAAAGTTTGGCGCGGTCTTCATTCGGATTCGGATGCCACCAGAATGCGTCCCACTCGACGGTGGCGGTGGGTTTGCCTTCGACGGTTTTGTTGAGTTTATAAGTCTCGGCGCGATCGAAGTTCCAGTAGGGTTCGTCGAATTCGCCATCGAGATAAGGCTCAGTATAGCAGGCGTATTCGCGCAGGAAAAGCGTATCGGCTGCGGGCGCGGAAACGGTGAGGGTCATGTCCTTGTCGCCGGACTTGGGGCCGTTGGGGTGGCTGTCCGAGACTTTGAGGGTGAAATTGAAATCGCCATATTCGCCGGGAGTACCGACCAGAAAACCGGACGGAAGAATCTGTACGCCGGCAGGCAGCGCGCCATCGGCCAGTTCCCAGGCCAGATTGCCCACGCCGTTTTCGGCCTTGAGGGTCTGGATGAAATATTCACCGTGGGGGATCGGTGGAAGGTCGGCGGTTTGGATTGTCGGGGGAAGATCGGGGGACACCTTCAAGGTGAAGTCGCGTTTGCTGGTTTCCCCTGCTGTGGCGAGTTGGGCGGTCAGTTTGAATGCGCCTTTCTCCGCGGGTTTGCCGCTGATGGTTCCATCTTGAGACAGGGACAATCCCTCGGGCAGGTTGCCGTCGGCTACGGTCCACTTCACATCATCGCCGACATTAATGGCTTCCAGTTTCTGTGAAAAATCAAGGCCTTGCACCGCCGTTTGCAGGCGCAAGGTGGAGATTGTGGGCTTCGCGTTCATCAGGGCTGGCTGGTAGGTGTTGAGGACATCCCAGGCGAGTTTCTGCATGACCTCTGCGGTTTCTTTCTCAATGCTTTGGCCTTCGACGCTGATGTTGGAATAGCCGATGGGCGACTCGTTGAAGATCATGGCCGCCGCCATGGCGTTGATAGGATATGCGCCGTACTTGCCGGGATGTCCGCCGTCGCGCCAGAGCAGGTCATGACTTTTCAGGTTGGGGACCTGTCCGGCGTCGATCATTTCGTAGAGTTCCTTGAAATAAATAGCGACGGGGATTACCTGGACGACGGTGTCGGGATATTCCTTTACGATGGCGTCGCGAATTTGCTCATTCCAGGACTGCCGGCGTCCGGCGGGGGGATCGTAGCGTTCGGAATAGGGAGGCCAGATGGTAAACATGAGCACGCGAATATTCGGGTTGTGCCTGCGTCCTTCGGCGACGATTTTCAGGGCTGCCTCGGTGTCGCGCTCGACGCTGTTGTAGTAGGACTGCAAGGTGACAATGTCCCAGTATTCGCCGCCGAGGTCCTTTTTGATGTCGGCCTGGTCGGCACGCCAGACGACGTCGAGCGTTGCCCCGGCCACGCCCGCGGTCTTGAGGTCGGCAATCTCATGTCCCGCCGCCTCGCATAGAGCTTCGAGTCCGGTATTGAAGGTGGAGTTGGTGTAGCTGTTGCCACAAGTATAGATTTTCGTCGGCGATTTGAGGGGTGGAAAATCTGTTTGCGCCTGGACCCTGAGCGTACCGCACACGAGCAGCAGAAATGCCAGGCACGCGATGGGTTTGATAATAGCCCGCGTAAAGGGTTCAGTCCGGAAATTTTGCCTATTTTGCATATTTTGGTCCTTTGATGGTTTAGTCCAGACGTTCCACCGCGCCGATGTCGCGACGCCCGACAGGTTTGTTGCCGCAGAAGTCACGGGTGACGGGGCCGTTGGTTTGCCATTCGTAGAGTTCGTCGATGGAGGTTTTGGCGTCGGCGAGGGTTCCCTGGCAGACGCGGAGGAAGTCGATGGCGCCCTTGACGCCTTCGCCGACGATGAAGTCGGCTTGATTGGAAAGGGATGCGTCGGGGGCTATTTCAATGAGGCCGTCGTTCGATGCCTGGCCGTCCACATAGATGTTTGCCTTGCCGATGGTGCGATCGACTTCGGCGAGGATGTGGTGCCACTTGCCGTCGTTAAGGGCCTGGGACGTAACAATCGCACCACCCTTGCCGTCGGACATGAGGCTGAAGGCGACGTGGCCGTTCTCGTTCACATAGAGGCGGTAGCCGGTTTTGCCGTCGAACTTGCCGGCAATGGTTCCGCCCTGCTGGCCCTGGTCGATGCGGATGATGGTATCAACGAGGATATTGGTCTTGTCGAAATCAAGGGTCTTGCGGAGTTTGCCGGGGAAGATTGCGTAGTCGCCGTCGATGGTCCAGGGTTCGCCGGGGATGTCTTTTTTGGAGACCTGGGGCTGGGCAATCCATGCCTTAAGGTCCACCTTGAAGTCGGCCTTGATCGATTTATCTGTCACTACTCCACGACGGTTTCCATCCAGAGTCAGCGCGCCGGGAGCCCAGTTTTCGGACTGCGATTCCACGTAACTGTCGGCGTCGGCCTGGTTGAAGAGGATGTCGAAGGTGGGGATGTATTCGTACATCTTGCGCTGGATGTATTCCTGGGTCATGTAATAGTGGTAGTCGGTCGCGACATTGGGCTTGGCGAGATTCTGGTTGAAGTGCCATTCGCCTACGGTGGCATAGAGGGACCAGGGGATGAAGTATTGCGCGCCGTTGTCGATGGCCCTGGAGCCGCTCTTGGGACGATAGTCGCCGTCGTCGGGATCGACGAGGGGTGTTTCTTCGGTCTGCCAGCCGAGTTTGCCGTAGCGGATGGGGAATTCCTGCATCTGCTTCGAGAATTCTTCGGCGGTGGCGGCGGAAATCTGCTTGTCCACTGCACCGCCCTCGATGGCCCGGCGGTTCGGACTGTAAAGCGTTCCCGCTTCGGCCTTTCCGGCCAGGAGGTTGTTGGCATAGGCCAATGAGGGCACGCCGCGCAGGCCCATCTCTCCCGTGTCGCCGCCACCGGCGAGAGAGGGGTCGCCCATGCGGTTGCTCGCGATGAAGGAGGTTTTGATGTCGGCCACGATGTTGCCGATGATGTCGTTGCGGTTTCCCGACGATCCGGCAATACCCTTGTAGGCGCGGTAGAAGGTGTTATTCACGACGGGATTCAGGAAGCCGAAAACCATGAAATAGGTGCCGTTGTTGCGGTAGGGGTCGGTGGGATCGTTGCTGCGTCCCCAGCTGATGTTGTTGAAGGTGTAAATCTTGTAGCCGCCGTCGATGTAGTAGGGGTATCCCACGTTTTTCCAGGGACTGTCCAGGGCGCGGTCGGGGGCATGTCCGACGCAGTTGCCCGAGATATTGTTGTACGCGAATATGGGTCCGCCCTGCCAGAGGGAGATGGCGCCATAGTCGTTCACGGCGAGGACGGTGTTTTCCACCTTGTTGTGGTGGACCATGATTCGGGTGAGGGGTGCTTCCTTGTCGCCGCCGTGCTTGCCGCCGTGGACCATGATGGCCGTGCCCCAGCTGGTGTCGATCATGTTTCCGGCGATTTCACCGGTCTGGGGATAGTGCAGGTTGATGGCGGGGATGGCGGAATAGCGCCACATGCCCTGGCGAAAGCCGACGTGGTAAATACGGTTGCGCAAGATTTCGGCATGGCCGAGACGTCCCGCGCCGGCTCCGCCGCCGCTTCCGGAATAGACCACAATGGCCTCGCGTTCGCAATGCTGGATATCGTTGTCGGTGACATGGATATTATCGAGAAAATCACCGGGAGCCCAGGGCAGGAGTCCCTGTGCGTGCAGGCCGGTGAGGCGTTCGTCGGGACTGGGGAAAGCCGTGACGGCGGTTATTACCTGCATGAACACATTATTCGACACCCGGATGTCCTGGCAGTCGCCGCCGATGCGGACGCAGGCGGGATTGCTGATCTGCATGAGAAACTGGTCGCCCACGTAATGGACGCGGTTGAATGCAAACTGCAGGCCGCTGATTTCGATGTGGCTCTTGTCGCGTATGGCGATGATATCCTGCATGGCGGGCACTTCGAGAATTTTGCCGTTGGGATCGCTGTCGTCGGGCAGGCGAAGGTAGAGTTTGCCCTTGTGCTCGCCGCTTCGGGCAAAGTAAAACTCACCGGGCGCGTCCAGGTAAGCGGGGACGTTTTCCACCATGTAGCGCGTGCCGTCGCCCACGATCCAGGGGGTTGGGAGAAGCGTGCCATGAGTCGGACTGTAGTCGCCCTTTTTGATCGGGTTCCAGCAGGGGGTGCCCATGTTGCCCTTCCACTGGCTGGCCAGGTAGCCGCCTTCGAAAAAGTCCTCGGGCTTGCCCTTGAGGTCGTCGTCCTGTCCGCCGCGTCCAACGCGCTCGTCGCCTTCGCCCTTGAAGAATCCGTCCCAGGAATGCCAGTAGTCCAAGGGGAAATTCGGGTTGCCGGGCTGCCAGTCGGGATCGCGGGCCACGTGGAGGCGCTTGATGGTGTCGCCTTCGACCTGGAAGACGGAGAATACTTCGAAGTCGGGATCGGCGGGCTGGGCAAAGTTGTCGATCCACTTGGGATCGAAGGAGAGACCCGTGGTGTCGAGAAACCAGATTTTGCCGTCGGTGGGCATGTACTTGGGGAGATCGGAGGCTGCGGCCTTTTTCCAACCGCTTTGGGGCAGACGCATGGATCCCCAGAGCATGGCGGGGCCATCGCCCCAGTCGGGGTCGCGGGTAAGGCGAATGCGGGCGTCGGCGCGTCCGGAGTTGTCGGCCACGAGCTGGCCGCGATAGATCACGCCGCCCTTGAAAACATAGGTCATTGGTCCTGTGGCAAGAGCGGCCTTGCCGGTGGCGTTGGCGTCCCAGGGATGGTGCTTCCAGGGAGCGGCCTTGGTGCCGGCGGCGTTGTCGTCGCCCTCTTCATAGTCGATATAGCGAACGTCGGGTCCGGCCTTGTATTCAAAGGGCTCGGGGGCCCATTCGAGTTCGCCCTGGGGCAGCACCTTGGCGTGGGGCTGGTTCCAGGAATAATCCGCTGCCAGAGCGGCGGTACTCATCATTGCCAGCAGGATGGCTATCGCAATCCGTATTTCCTGTTTCATCTTTGTCTTCCTCCGTAGCCTGGGAATTTTGCTTGTTTTGAGAATTTTAAACGTTGTTTTCATTATATGGATCGGGCCTTCAGCCCTCTCTTCTTTTTTCTTCGCCTGACCTGGGGTTGA
>CAYWYC010000322.1:0-5037 GCA_964462565.1 uncultured Candidatus Sumerlaeota bacterium
GATTCGAAAATAGATCAGGAAATATTAGACAGGATTGACAAGATGAACAGGATTTCAGGGGGCTTTTAAATCTTGTCAATCTTGAGATTGAGGCTGATATCGGAGCTGGCGTGGTTGAGCCGGAAGTCGTCGATGATTTCGATATAGGCGTAGGGCTTTCGGACAAGCCGGCAGCTGCGCTGTCCTCTTCGCGGGCCGCGACATCCTGCTTGTCGGATTATTTGAGACTAGGGATGCTTAGAAGTCCTGAAGGTAGCAGTATATCGCTTCTGACCATACTCCGAACTCAGCGTTATAGACGGTGATGAGAAACCATCCATTCGATTCGAAGGGGAATTCCACCTTCGAGGGACCTGTCAGTTCCTCATAGGCGATCCAGTCACCCAGGTGATAGTTCCAGATGCCGAGAATGTGGTTGGCGTCAAAGGCGGTGTTCACAGCGGCAAGGCTGGAGTAGCTCGCCATGCCGGGCTTTTCCTCACCTTTGTTTCGCGCAAGTTCGCCTGCCTTTCCGGCATTTTCTGCGGGCGCCATGGAAAGGCCGATATCGGCTTCGTCGAAGTTCCACGCATCGCGCATCACATAAAAGAACTGCTTCCATGCGCCCGTGGCGCTGTCCTGAATTCCGATGCAGTGCCATCTCAGATAATCAAGCGCAAAGGTGTAACTTGTCGGGCCTGTGTAATCTTCGACGTCACCGGACCATGCCTCATTCACGTATTTCCAATGCCCAAGTGTCCAGGGACCATCGGCCTCGACACAGAGGGTCTGGGTGGTGGTCATTAGCGCCTTGTCCAGGCAGAAAACGGCTTGCAGTTCCATACCTTGTGTGACATTGCCGATGATCAGCGGATTATCCCTGGAGTATTCGACGCTGCCATCCATCCATTTCAGGAAGACGTAACCGGCATCGGCTAGAGCCGTAATGGCCGTGCTGTCCGAGCCGTATTCGACCGCCTGATCCAGATCGCCCGAAAGGCTGCCGTTGGCTCCGGCAGTAAAAGTCAGGCTGAAGGTGCGGATGGCGAAATCTGCCGTTGCCGTCATATCCGTTGTCACAGCCGTATCCGTGCGCGGGTTGGTGGTGCTACCATCGGACCACTGGATAAAGGAGTAGCCCGTGTCGGGAATCGCCGTAACCGGTAAGCCGTCGCCACCGTATATCACGGATTGGCTGACGGAAGTTTGCCCGTCAACGGTTCCGCCAGGCCCGGCCAGATAGGTCAGACTGAAAGTGTTAATCTGGAAAACTGCCGTGCAGGTCGTGTCGGCGTCTACCCCGGCCAGGGTGATCGGGTTGGTATAGACCGGGTCGCGCCCGGTGATGGTCCATTGCTGAAACTGATAATTGGCCGGAGGAAGAGCCGTTACACTCGTGCATTCATCGCCGTCATTGACATGCTGGTTTGTGAAGCCGGAAAGGCTGGCGCCGACCGTGCCATCCGTGATGAAAACAACCCTGTGCGATTGTAGAACGGTAACCTCGATTACGATGGTGTCCGCGGCGCCGCTCGGGGCTTGCACCTCAACCTCGAAGCTGTCCGCGCCCACGAAGCCGGCATCGGGCGCGTAGGTAATAACCATGGAATAGCCCGTGGCCGGGGCCGTCACGTCCGCCGTACCGTGGCTCGCGCCGCTCGAGATGCTCCAGGTCAGCGGCGAGTCGCCTTCGGGATTCTCGGCGTAGAGCGTCAGGTCAAAGGCCGTCGGTGAGCCGCCTTCTGACATGGTGACGGCGAGGGAATCGCCCGCATCCTGGCCGGGGACCCGCACAAACACCTGAATGCGGTCATTGTAATGGTCCGCGGCATAGATCTTTCCCGATGGGCCCACCGCGACGCCATAGGGAGAACTATAGTCGCCTCCGAACTCGCCGTCCTCCGCGCCCTGCGAGCCCCACTTGGTGATGAAGGCGCCGGTCGAATCGAACTTCTGAATGCGGTGGTTGGCCATATCCGCCACATAGACATTGTCTGAATCGTCCACCGCCACGTCATAGGGAAATCTGAACTCGCCGTCCTCTGAGCCCAGTGAACCCCACTTGCTGAGATAGTCACCGGACGAGGTGAACTTCTGGATGCGATGATTGCCAAAATCCGCGACATAGACATTGCCTGAACTGTCCACCGCGAGGCCACAGGGATCATTTAACTCGCCATCGCTCGAACCGCCCTGAATGCCCCAGCCCCATTTGGTGAGGAAGTTGCCTGACGAGTCGAACTTCTGGATTTGGTTGTGGCCGCTGTCCGTGACATAAACATTGCCCGAGTCATCCACAGCAACACTAGAAGGAAAACTGAACTGCCCATCGTATGGACCCTCCGAGCCCCATTTGATGAGAAAGTTGCCTGACGAGTCGAATTTCTGAATACGGTTGCTGTCCATATCCGGCACATAAACATTGCCCGATCCATCCACAGCAACGTCAGAGGGAAGATAAAACTCACCGTCGCCCGTGCCCTCCGAACCCCACTTGGTGATGAAGGCGCCGGTCGAATCGAATTTCTGGATGCGCTTGTTGCCCATATCCGCCACATAGACATTTTCTGAATCGTCCACCGCAACGCGATGAGGACCAGCAAACTCACCGTCGCCCGCGCCCTCCGAGCCCCACTTCGTGACAAAGGCATATTCTTCCGGCGAAGTCAACAATACCGGCGGGTCCGCCCACGCCGCCCGGCCTGCTGCCAGCAACAACAGCGACGTCAGCGCCATGAAAAAGAGCAAGCGCCGCCCTGCCTTCTCGAAAAAAATATTCATTGCCATGGTATATGCGCCCCTTTCTTTGCGTTTTGAGCGGACGCATTTCCGCCCTATCTTCGCCCCGGCTCACTTCTTGCGCCTCGGATCCGGGAAAACCAAGAAATGCTGAGACAAAGCCGAGGGCCTGTGCGAACTTTCATTTGTAAAGTAAGTTATTATATCAAAAAACGCACCGCTTCGAAAGGTAAATCCGCAGTTCCCCATTCATGTCGTGACCCGCTTGCGATCGCGATTCTTAACCATGAAACCCAGACGATAGTTCCGTCCTGCGCTTTATGCTTTTACGATGCGCATGGTATAGATATCTTCGCTTGTATGAATTCGGGATATCATGCGCAGGCGATATATTTTTTCTCCCCAGGCATTTTGAAGTTTGGGATTTTCGATTGGGATTTCCTCGGCCGCCGGTTCCAGTTTTTCTGCATCATATATCAGTTGGATTTCGCAATTGGTATTGGAGATCAGGCAAATAATCCCGGGCTGGCGGATTTCGGGTTTGTTGCGGCACATGAGATTGAGGCTGATATCGGAGCTGGCGTGGTTGAGCCGGAAGTCGTCGATGATTTCGATATAGGCGTAGGGCTTGCGGACAAGCCGGCAACTGCGCCGCCATTTTTCGATGCCCGCGGCTTCTCCCCATGCGTTGGCGATATCCATGCTGAGTTCGGCCTGTTCATAATCGGCCTTTCGCACGATGCCGGTGGCCTGGTATTTCCCGCCCGGCAGCTGGTCGAGGCCGTCGATCACGGGAAGGTTGTGATAGCCCGATTGCATGGTCCATATTTCATAGCGCCGGTCGCTGAAGGTTTTGGCCGTGTACTCTTCGACGCCCACATCGATAATGACGGGCTTGCCGTCGTAATAAACGATAAAATTGCCCACGTCGTTGTGGTTGTGGCTGACATCATTGTGGCCGCCCTTGGCCGACAGAAAGAACCCGGCGTCAGTGTCGGCTTCTTCGCGGGCGGTCATGAGTTGGATGCTTTCCAGCCAGCTGTCCCGCACATAGGGGGGCTGTCCGGATGTGGCCTGGAGTTCGGCATAGGAGAATACATTGAGCAGGGCGGGAAGGACATAGGCGCGGTTGGCGTTTTTGCTGACGGGCAGATTATGAAAGATGTGCCCGGCCAGTTGCATCAGTTTGGGATCTTCGATGCTCTTACCAAAGGCATAGGCCCTGCCGGGACCGAGATGCGAGCGGGCCGGCGCGTCCGAGAAGTTGACAAAATAATCGCCGGAAATAAAAACGCGGTAGATGAAGCGTCCCATTTCCCGGACCTTGGATTCGGTGAAGAAGTCAATTTCTCCATTGGAGGCGTGCTTGAGCAGATAGAGGCAATCAAAGAGGGAGCATCCCGCGTGGGACCAGTAGCCCGGTCCTTCGTCACATCCGCCGTCCGCTTCATAGCCCTTCGCAAAGGCATCGAGGCTTCGCAGGATTTTATGAACGGCAGCAGCCCGCTTGTCGGGATCTTTTTCCTGGATCAGAAATACGGTGAGGCAGTTGGAATTGCACCAGGGGTTCCAGTTGTTCGGTGTGGAATCGGGAGTAAAGCCCATCCAGAAAAAATCGTCATGCGCCATGTAGGGTTCCATGATGCGCTTGCGCAGTTCGTCTTCAATGCGCTGGACCATCAATGGACTGACGGCTTGAAGCCTGGGCTTGATGAAGTAGAGGGTCCAGGCGAGGGAGGCGCCCGTTTCCGCGGAGAAAAGATCGATATAATTGTGCCAGGGGTCCGGCATAGTGTCACCCGCGCGATTATGGGCCGGAATCACCCAGGAACTTTCTTCGCAAATTGCCCAGAGCACATTGATAATATCATCCAGGTATTCGCATTTGTTCTCGAGGCATTCCGCCAGGAGCAGGCTTGTCAAGGCGCGGCGTCGTTCGAAATACTCCGTCTGAAAATGGTCGCGATTTCCGTCCCGCTTGTATTCCATATAGAGGGTGGCTGGCAGGGTGGGCCATCGGACTCCCCGGTAGTTCTTTGCCTGTTCCAGAATATCGTGCCGGATTTTGTCGGGCAGTTCCGTCCATGCCGTGTGATCTTCGGGCAGGGGAAAAATGCCCAGCGAATCGCCGGCCTTGACGAGAGTCGAAAGTGAATCAATATCAAATCGCTCCGCAAACATATCTGCTTATTATCTCCAGTCTGAAATGATCTTGTGGATTATAATATTCCTTCTCATGTGACGTCATTGTATAGCCGATTTTGCGGCTTAACAAGTATTACTGTTGGTAAAAGTCTTTTATTTCGAAAATGGATCGGG
>CAYWYC010000323.1:0-5031 GCA_964462565.1 uncultured Candidatus Sumerlaeota bacterium
CTCCCATTCCTGCAATCATTATCTGTATATTTATGTTGGCATATAGCATTGCAAATAAAATATACAAAGAGCACGCAAAAGATTTCTTTGTTTTGCGAAAGTAGCCAAAGACTGAGATACTATATTATAAAATTACAGGAGAAAAAGCAACATGGGCAAAAACATATATGTTTATGAGGTGGACGCGGAGGACAAAATTACTTCGGTCAGTGATAATTGGGAGCCTTTTGCTCGGGAGAACGCCTGGCTTCAGGGAACTTGTCGCAAGAATATCATTGGGCAATCCATGTGGTCTTTTATCCATGATCCGGAAACCCGCATGATTTACAAATATATGCATGAGGCGGTGCGATCCGGCAAAAAGATCGGCCCCATTCCTTTTCGCTGCGATTCCCCCCGTGAGCGCCGCTATCTGGAACTGATTATGCGCCCCCTCGATGACGGTCATATTGAAATCACAAGCCGCATCGTCAAAACCGAAAAACGCGAATATATGCCTCTTCTGGAAAAGGAGCGTGAAAATAGCGACGAACGGCTTCGTATATGCAGCATGTGCAAAAAAATAGCCACCGACGAGGGAGAATGGCTCGAAATTGAGGATTATGTCAGCCGCTTCGCGCTTTTTGAACGGGACACTTTACCTACCTTGAGCCACAGCCTGTGTCCCGATTGCCAGGAAGCCACCATGAACCAGATAGAGAGCGAACTCGCCGACGCCGGACGCAACAGCGCCTGATCCCGGGCGCTTCAACATGACATGCAGGGCAAGAGCGGGTCACAATACGCGCCAACCGATAGAGAAGTCGAAAAGCATGAAAAAATCATCGCTTGGGAAGCTTTCCTTTTCTGCTGGTCCCGGGGCCTAATTCCTGCTCGGAGCCCCCTCTCGGTTCTCTGGCCCGGGACCCCATGTCCATCGGTACCAACTTCTGGGAGATCGACTGGCATAAGGACATGGCCTTTTTGTAAATCAAGGCGCTTTAAGGATGTCGGGGGCTTCGTCGCTGGAAATAACGGAGCCGCCTGAGCGAGCTTTGCCCGGACGACCAGAAGGTACATAATCGTCAGGCAGGGGAGCGTTCATATCAATAGGCGCGAGAGCTTTGTCTGAAATCGCACCACCTTTGTTATCCACAGAAAGACGATTTTGGGTATCGTCCCCTTCAGGCGCATTCGATTGGGGAGGAGGAGTGGGCCGGGGTTTTCTTGCTCCGTAAAAAAGCGGATCTTCCATCGACTCCAGGCGTTCTCCGGCAGCGGAGGTTTCAAAAGGAGTATCGCTGCGTCCGGGAGGATAGGCCCGGCGAATTTCCTTATAGACCTGCCGCGCGGCGTTGTCCTGGTCGATTTCTTCGTAGCACAATCCCAGGGCCAGCATAATCTTGGGGCGCAGGGGGTAGTTGGGATACTGGTATTGCAGATTCCGGAGGGTCAGCACGGCTTCGGGAAATCGCATGAGGGCCATCTGGCATTCGCTCTGCATGTCCAGCCACTGGTCCGCGCTTCGGCTGGCCGGATAATCCGCCAACAGACGTTCGATTTCCTGGAGGGCGTCTTCATACCGGCGCACCTGCATCAGGCACCGGGTAATCTTCACCCGCAGGGGAGCCTGATTGAAGCCTTCGCCCTGGCGGATCTGGTAGGCACGATAAGCATCGAGCGCGCCTTCGTAATCGCCCTGCAGATATCGCGCGTTGCCGATTTCCAGCAGGCTTTGCACGGCATAGGGCGACAGGGGATGCTCCTCCACCACCTGCACAAAGCCATTGATGCGTCGGGTTATATCGCGCCGTTCGAGTTGCGATGCCTCAAAGAGCGCCTTGGGAGCGTGAGAACTGTTCGGGAAATCGGCAGCCAGCTGGTAGAGTTCCCGCTGGGCCTCGCTCTTGCGCCCTCTTTCGATTTTATCCTGAATGCGGCCATATTTTTCACCGATGGCTTTTTCCAGTTTTTCCGGCAAATACTCGGGCTTCGTGTTTGGCGGCAGGGACTGGATGCGCAGGGCCATTTCGACGAGCTTGGCTTTGCGTACCATGTCGCTGGCCGCCTCATCTTCAGTCAGGGGGATTTTCCCTGCCAATGCTTCTTCAGCCGCGGCGGAAGTCTCTTCTGTTTCATCGGTTTCCCCTTCGTAAACCACCACGGCCTGACCGTCGGGGTCCTGGATATCGACCACTTTTTTATCCGCTTTTTTATCGGCCGGCGTTTCCAAATCGGCTTGCTCTTTTTCCTCTTTGCCGTATTTTTCCAGAAGTTTCTTATATGCTTCCTGAAAGGCGGGGTCTTCGGATTCGGTCATGTCACCAGGCAGCGAAAGATCGGCCTTTTCCGTGGGGCTGGTGCTTTCCGCGGCCACTTCGGCGCTGCCCATGACCAAGGTATGTGTCGCTTCTTCGTCGGCAGCCAGCGTGGGAGTCGTTTCGCCTTCTTCCGCGCCTCCGGCGAGTTCTTCTTCAATATATTTACTGAATATCTGCTTACGTTTTTGCGTTTCCGTGGTGCTCAGGTCGCGGGGCAGGGCCAGTTCGGGCTGGATGGGCCGGATGAACATCTCCACCTTTTTCGGACGCCCTTCCTCACCTTCTTCGACACGCACGTCAATCCCATCGTCCTGGCCGGATACTGCGGTCGTCAGGGCCAGGATGATTCCCGAAAGGACCAGTGCTTTGCGTAAGGTTCCCATCATTTTCAATCCCTTTTCAGTCCTACAAGGAACCCGCGTTCACCCGTTCCTTCAGTTTCCGGGCGTTTTTGACCATGCTTTGCGGTTCCGGCAACGGATTGGCTTGCGTTCCGGACAGGAGCGGCGGCTTCGGCGCGACGGGCGTACCATCCGCCCTGAAGCGCAGAACCCCGGATTTTTCCACTTCCCGCAGAAACGATTCCGTATCACCGGGGACCTCCAGGGCATCACCGCTTTCCAGAAAGGCGACTATTCCTTTATAGGCCCCAATGTTAATCCTGTCAAGAAAAGCAGGATCAAGCATCTTCATTTCATCTTCGGGGTTGGACATAAAAAGAGTCTCCAACAGAATCGTCGGCATTTCCGTACAGCGGCGCATGGGGCGGAAATAATGATAGCGCACGCCTTTTTCCCGTCGCGGGAATTCCATGGATTCCGTGAGATTATCGTAAACCTGAACAGCGGCCGGAATGTCCCGCCCATGATAATAAAAAACCAAGGGCCCCGAATAGTCAAAGGGATTGCGGTAATAGGGAACGGAATTATTGTGGAAGCTGATCATGAGGTTGGCGCCGCTTTTCGAAATCATCGCGATCCGGTCTTCCAGGCTCACATAATCATCCTTGTCCCGTGTCGTAAGGACCTCGGCTCCCGCGGCGCGAAGCAGCGCCTCCATGCGTCGGCTGAGCAGCAGGTTAATGTCCGATTCGCAAAGCCCGCTCGAACCCACCGCGCCCGTGTCCGTGCCACCATGGCCGGGGTCGAGTATGACTTTCAAGCCACTGAGCGGATAATCCGGCTCTTCTTTCAATGTGGGAGCGGGACGAACCGTCAGATAAAAAGCACCCTTGCGAAAAGCCGTATCGAAACCCCAGCATCTTTCGGTGGACAGGGCGATGTCCAACTGCATGGTCCGCTTGGTGGGTGCGCTATCGGCTATGGAAGCAATCAGCGGATTCTTGCCCGATATTTCGGGCCATTTTACTTCACCCGATTCCCTGTCAATCCCGTAGAGCGTCACGTGCAGGGTCGATGTGCCGGGATGCGTTTCCACGGCGACGGGTAGAATGCGCTGAGGCGCGTACCAGTCGCCCCAGTCAAAATCGATCTTCAGGACCGATTCGCCGCCTTCTTCCCTCGTGACTTCCGATGTGACAATCTTTCGCGCGGGAGGCTGGCCCTTGAGCGTGCCGTCGCGCACATAGCTGTCATAGACGAAGCAACTCGTTTCCTCATCCAGCTGAACCCGCCGGAAGCGGTCCATCTTTCCCGTTGTGTAGAGGACGGTATCGCGCGGTACGCTGGTGAGCCGGCGCGCGGTGCTCTGGTCGGTGTAGAGGCCGGCATCATCCCGCAGCACCACGATGGGCCGCTTGATCTTTTCGGGAATCGTCGTCAGTCGCGCGTCCAGTTTGCGGGATGTACTTTTCTTTTTCCCGTCAATCTCGCGCTCCAGACTCACCCGTAAATCGGCATGGTCTAACTTTACGTCGTCGCGGATTTTTTTTCGCAGCTGATAATAGCCCGGGCAAGACGCTTCCCTTTTTTCGACAGAGAGTTCCCGCATCCGCCATTTTTCGTCAAGCCCTTCCACACTGAGCCAGGCTTCCGCCCCGGGGCTTCCCTTAAAGCGCACGACCAGTTCATCGCCGGGCAGCAGTTCCGTATCGGTGTCGGGATACAGGGTGCTTTGCAGAATTTTCAAGGGACTTTCGGGCAGCGGCTTTGGCGGCTCGATCACTTCCACATTCATGATCACTTCGGTGGATTTTCCCTTGCGGGTGGCCACAAAGGTGAGTTCATTTTTCCCCATCTCCAACGAGGCAAGCCCGGCAAAAGCCCCATTGGGAAAGATACGGATGGCCTTGCCGTCGAGCTCCAGAGTGGCATCGGGGGCGGTGCACCCGCCGAAGCGCACCTTTTGGGTGGAAACGCGAAGTCCGTCAGGCGGATAGGAAAAGAAAACCGGCGGCCCTTTCGCCTCGTGCTTTTTCAATACTTTTTCCCACTCTCGCCGAGCCGGTGCTTCTTCGGAACGATCTTCCCCATCGGCCCAAACGGGCAAAGGCAGAGAGATAGCCGCACAGGCCAGTCCAATCAGCAGCCCGAAGCGAATCATAAAGCATTGAAACGAAATGTTCCGGAAGATACCATTATATATCACAACAAACTCCCAGGCACGGAACTCCTAAAAAAGCCGGTAGAGACGCGCAAGCACGCTCATCCGGCTCAAAATAATCTCCGTACCAAACTCCTTATCGTCCCCATAAATCCCCACCATAAACATTGTGCCACAATAACTTTGAAAATCAAGAGATTCCCATCTTATCGTACCGCCGGCATCCTGC
>CAYWYC010000324.1:0-5028 GCA_964462565.1 uncultured Candidatus Sumerlaeota bacterium
CGGCAAGATGCCGGCGGTACGTTAAGCGTTTTCCGATTCGAAAAAAATATATCATTTCTCATCCACTGGCGCGAGTGCGAGTGCGATTGCGATGGCGAGTGCGATTTTTTTGACCACGAAAGGCACGAAAAGAGTTCATGCGATAATATTCGCGCCATCCGCGCTATCCGCGGTTGATCTTTAAGGAACCGCGGATGCCGCTGATATCACACGCCTTTGGCCTCATGCCGTCAATTCCGATGGGTCGGGCCTTATGAGGATTTTATCTGAAACCCACTTTTATGTCGTGCACCCTAAAAAGCAGGCCCCTTGGGGAAACAAACAGGAGGCTTGGTTTTTGTTCTCTTTTTTTGTGATATTCTGTAATATTGATGATGAGATGAATTATTTCGCGGGAACCGATCTGTCGGCCCCGCGGGAAAAGGATGGTTGGATGGTGATCAGTTTTGTCATTCCGGCTTATAATGAGGCCAAGGGAATTGGCCGATGTCTGGCCTCTCTGGACGAGGCCATCGAAGCCGTTTCCGCCATGCCGGAACATGAGATTATCGTGGTTGATAATAATTCGAGCGACCAGACGGCGGCAATCGCGCGAGAGACGGGCGCACGCGTGGTATTTGAGGGCGAGAACCAGATTGCCCGTGCGCGCAATTGTGGGGCGCAGGCGGCGCAGGGCGATTGGCTCGTTTTCCTGGATGCCGATTCCTGGATCGGCCCGGAACTGCTCGAAGATCTGCTGAAGGAGATCAATGCCGGCAAGACCGGAGCGGGGGGCGCAACGATTTGTTTTCCGAGCGATGCCGGCTGGAGCATGCGGACGGCGCTATGGGGTTGGAATCTGATCTCACGCATGTTGAAATGGGCGGCGGGATCCTTTATTTTTTGCCGGAAGGATCTTTTTCAGGCAATCGGCGGCTTCGACGAAAATTTTTTTGCCGGTGAGGAAGTGGACCTGAGCCGTCGGCTGAAGCGGATCTGCCGGAAAAAGCGCCTGCGCTTTCGCATACTGGCAAAACACCCTCTCCTCACGTCCGCACGCAAGGAAGAACTTTATTCCACCTGGGAATTATTCGGCTTCGCCTTTCGTTTTCTGATCCTCCCCAAACGCACCCTCAAGCGACGCAAGGATTGCTCCATCTGGTATGACGGAAAGCGCTAGCGGCGTATTTGCTGATTATGCAGGATAGACCGGGGCTTCAGCCTCGCTTCTTGTTCCTACCATTTCCCCAGCGGCTGGATGGCTGCTTGGCCGAGCTTCTCGTTTGCCTGGAACGTCACGCGCCAGGTCAGCCCTTCGCCTTTTTTCGATTGGATCATAAAACCAATCATACTCGTGTTTTCATTACTGCGATTGAACTCGTAATGCGGCCTGGTTGAAAACATCTGCCAGCCCGCACCCTCCACGCCTTCCAGATGCAGATACATGATCTCGCCTCCTTGTTCCAGCTTGGCCAGTTTCGGATTCACGATCTCCACCTTTGCCCGCGTCAGCATACCCCAGCGAATATCGGCGTCCTGCTCCGCCGCGACTTCATCCTGAATAACGACCTGCCCGTCGGAGTGGAGCATAATGCCGCGCCTGGCCGATGCCAGTTGTCCCGCGTAGGCGGGGCTCATATCGATAATCGTAAAACGCCGGGGGCCTTCCATTTGGCTTCGCACAATCGGCGAATGCGAATCCACAATCTGCCTCTGCCCGTTTACGACGAGGCAATTGTGCCCCTTGTTGCTGTGCCGATAGACGGACCAGCGCTCGCTGTTCTGACCGCGATCCCAGATTTTCAGCCCATGTTTTTCCATGGCGCCATAAGATTCCTTGCCCAAATCCTCCGCCCATCGCATCCCTTTGGCGTCGATGACAAAAGTTCCCACGTCCATGTGTCCGTGATTCTCAATGGGCCTGCCGCCTTTGATTCCGACATAGGTGGCTTGGGCATCGTCCCAGCTGGTGCGGTGAAAGGCAACGGGCATGGGTCCATGGCCTTGCCAGCTGAGCGGCAAAGGGCTTCGTCCCGTACTTTCCAAAGGCGCCCAGAGAAACATAAAAGCCAGAAAACGTTCCTTACGGCTTGCGGGGTCATGGGTATCCTGAAAAAAGAATGGCAAGATATCCTTGTCATAATCGAGAAGCGTCGGTTGCTTCAGCTCTCGGGCAAACCAGAACAAGGGCGTATTGGGCTCATCCTCGATATCGCGGCTGCAATCGGAATAGCAGAACGTGATGCCCGAAGGTCCCAGCGCGTGTCGCGCGTAGAAGCCGGATTTGACAAAAGCAGGAAAACGCTCCAGCAGGCCGGCATCGGTTCCCAGGCTTGTCTGCAGGGCTTCAAGGAATAAAAGATTGTAACTGGTTCCGTATTTCCAATAGCCCGGTCCTTCCGGAAAGGCCCCGTCGGGTTCATATTCTTCCATGGCGGTGGGGATGAGGCGCAGCGAGCGCTCCAGCGTTTGCGCGGCCAGTTCCGGTTCATAATCCCGCACGACCAATGCGCCGATAGCCAGGCCCCCATTGCAAACCTGGTTCCAGTTATTGTCCGCTTCGAGCCACCACATGTGGTCCCGCACGGTTTTCAGCCCTTTGTGGATGATGGCCTTGCGGATGGCATCCCTTTCTTCTTCGGACAGAAAATCATAGAGCCAGTCATAGCCGATAGCGAGGGCCGTTGTCATTTCTCCGACATCGAGAAAATGGCTGGGGTTCCAGTTCTTGAACGCGGCGGCTGCCAGCATATCGCGGCGGGCGGCCTGAGCGTATTTTTTCTCGCCGGTCACGCGGTAGGCCATTGCGCAGTAGGTCACGCGCTTCAGGCAGCGGCGGCTGGTGAAGAGCATGCGACGTCCGCGCATTTCACGCTCCAGGGCCGGGGCTTCCACAATCACATCCGCCATAACGAGCAAGTGCTCCCAGGCATCACCATATACAGGATCGCTCTGGGCCAGTTTGTCGATTCTTTCTTGGATCGGCTGTCGAATATAGATGCTCGGATGCTCCAAAGGTCGTTCTTTGAATAGCTCCAGAAAATCATCGGCGCCCATGCCTTGCCCGTCCTGGGCTGGAGCAGCGAGGCACGGCGCCAAGAGGCAAAGGCAAAGACCGAGAGTTTTCAGGATTCGTATTTTGGGGATTTTTGGGATGCGCATAAAAGTTGTGTCCAAAAGCCTTTCTGTTATTTCTGATCTGCGTAATCTGTGGATAAGAACGCTATCGGTACATTTGCCAAATTGGCTCCGCTTGCGACGGATACCAGGGAATCGGCACTTCGATAGCCATCAACTTGTAGCCACCCCAGGTCTGGTTGCCGGCGCGTTTTGTGGCGTGTACGCGAACGTATCGCGCCTCGGTCGAATCGAACTCGCAATAATCGCTGGCCTTCCAGCTTTCATAGGCGCGGCCTGTCTCGCTATAGACCGTTGTCCAATTCGATGCTACCGATGGATCCTCCGTGCAGACATCCACCATGAAATCGGTGGGATGGATTTTCCAGCCCCAGTGCAGGTTCACCTGATCAATACTCCAGGCCCGCCCCAGGTCCACGTAGAGCCACTCGTCGTCGGACTTGTCGGCCTGCCAGTTCGTATAGTAATCCCCATCGACGGCATTATCGGCATTGGAACCGCTCGAAGCCGTCACGCTCGCGCCACGGGCCAGGTCCTTCATCAGCACAGCCATGCGGACATTGTTCGTGGTGCTTTGCTGGCCGGAATTATCGGTGGCCACGGCGGTAATATTGTAATATCCCGCCGGCGCGTCCTCCCAATGCAGCATCCAGGGGGCTTCGGTCAGCGATCCGATCAGATTGCCGTCGGCATAAAAATCCACCTGTGTGATACTACCGCCGCGATCCACCGCATAAGTTTCGAGGGTCACGGAAGAACTCGTCAGCCAGGCCGAACCGTCATCCATGGGATCGAGCAGGCCCACGGCGGGATAATAATCATGACTGCCCAGATAGGGCAGCTCGTCCAGCGTGATCACCCAGTCGTGGCGCATGGTAAACAGCGCCCAGTCGTAGGGATGTTGGCCCGTCGGGGTCCCCCACCAGGGCAACGCATAAAGCCATCGCGGCAAAGCGCCGCTGCTCATCTTGTCCGGATCGGGCATGGCGTCACCTTCGCCCATGGCCAGCATTTTCCCCGGCGACACCAGGCTCATCATGTCAAAGTAGTCCCAGTATTTTTGCACGTCGTTTTGCGGATCGACGCCGTAAATATCAATGCCCGAAATATCGACAAAATCGGCGCCGGGATAGAAGCCCTGGCGATAATCAAAAGTCTTGTTGCCCATTCCTGCGCTATACACCCAGATCAGGTTGTCCAGACCCCGGTCGTGGGTGAAATAGCGATACATGATGCGCCAGAGTTCGGCTGTGTTGGCGGGGTTGGTCTTGTCGGTCCACCAGAACCAGCCCCCGTCGATTTCGTGCAGGGGTCGCCAGAGAATGGGAATGTCGTTATCCTCAAAAACCTGGAGCACATCCGCCTTGGCCGCCAGTTCCGTCATCATCTGATTGTATTCGGCCGTGCCCGTGGTGATCAGGTTGTCGAAATTGACAGGTGTGGTGCGGTCGCGGGTCCAGGCCGATTCGCCGTCATAAAACCAGTGCCAGTGCAGCGTCAGGATATATCCCTTTTCCTTTACATCGGCCACCACATCATCCACATTGCCCAGCCACCGTATATCGCGCCCGAATATGGCGCCGTTCATTCCCGTTTGCTCGTACACGTCCGGCGTATGCACATAGACGTTATAGCCGTACAGGGTATGGGACGTATAGATGCTCTCGAAGTAGTTCAAAATATCGCGGCCCGATTGGCTCAGGTCAGGATTGACCGGCTCGATAGCGCTGGATAATCGGGGACAGACCACAAGATACAAGATGGCCCCGAAAAAAAACACCGACTGAAGAGTTTTTCCCATTTTTCTATCCTGTGATAAGCAAAAGTCGTTTCACCCGAATATGATTGTACCAACAGCCAAAGGCCTGTGTCAATTCAGGAAAGGCAGCGCATACAATAAAGATGCAAGAC
>CAYWYC010000325.1:0-5013 GCA_964462565.1 uncultured Candidatus Sumerlaeota bacterium
GAGCACGGAGAGATTCGCATAAAGGCCACAGCAGAGCGCATAATTCTGTCAACCATCATCATCAAGCCAGGTGATGCCAATATCATCAATGCCCTCCGAGTCCTCCGTGTCTCCGTGGTAATATTCGTCTTAATGTCAGCTGCAAAAGATGGCATCGCCATCGGCATCGCACTCGTAATCGGTATTTTTTAACCACGAAACACACGAAATACACGAAAAGGCGCACCTGTTCGTAGTCAGCCCCGTGAGGAGATTCCCCCGGCCCAGTGCGATTTTCTTCATGTCGGCTGCAAAAATACGCCATCGCCATCGGACCCGCAATCGAGACGATGACTCAGACGAAATCAAGCGGACTGACAGGATTCAAAGACCTTTCCAAATCCTGTTAATCTTGTTAATCCTGTCCATTATCCCCCGGATTTATATCCAGCATCCGGAATCCGGATCTAAAAAACGCACCTGTTTTTCATAGGTTTCGCACCCGCACTCGCGTATGCTCTCCATCGAAAAAATCTCGATCAGCATCCCGGGTGCAGCAGTTTTCGAGCATCACGGTTATCAAAAACCGGCAAAAAAAGCAGAATCTTGTATATGATTAGCAGAATGTGACATTCCATTGTCGCTGGGAGGGGGATATAATGCGCCATCATCGGGATAGAGGCGATAGGCTTTCCACCAGACATGGCACGGTTTTGATCAAATAGCAAGAGGCAGGTCAGGCCTCCGATGGAGACAAGATATTTATATCGCCTTGGGTCCCGCACTCTTATATGGTTTGCATCTACACAGGCGGGAGGTTTTTTATGTGTGTTTTTCGGGAAAAAATGATATTGGCTATGTTGGTTTTGTTCCTCTTGGCGTTGGGGCTTGCGCCGCTTGGCGCGCAGGAAAAGTCGGAGAATCTTTTTGACGAATATTGCCTGGTGGAAAATCCCCAGGAACGTTATCCGATTCCAAAAGAAGGCGAAGCGGTAATCGGCAGCCAGAAGGCTTTTTATTCCACGCCCTACGACTTGCGTCCCGGAAACTTCAACCTGAACGTGCCCGCCATCCAGGAAGCGACAGACGATTATATGGAGGTGGAATCGGGCAACGGCCTGGGCCGATGGACTTATCGCATTACGCCCCAGGAAAAGCCCACCGCGGCAAAGGTGGAACTGCGCGATCGCAAGTCAAACTTTTCAAACCAGACCCCCTGGAGCCAGGTGAAGGAAGTCAAGGGAGCCGATCGCGGCATGCTGGTGCAGATGGAGATTACGGAAATCCTGACCCCGGGCAAGGCCTTTATGGCAAAGATCAACTTCGGCGGCGAAGAACTGAATTGCCGGGTCGATATTGTGAAGGAAGAAGTGAAGCGTCTGCCCCAGGTCCATTCGCGGCTCTATGGCCCCCACCTGCAGCATGCCTTTGATGTATGGCTGCCCGAAGGCGACGGCCCCTTTCCGGCGGTGGTCTTTATCCATGGCGGCGGCTGGGGCGCCCTGGACAAGACGAACCAGCAGATCGTAAATACGGCCAATGGCTGGAACGAACGGGGCATTGCATTTGTGGGACTGAACTATCGCTACACGGGCGGCTATCAGGATCATCCGGCTATGAAGATTCCCGTGGCGGCCTGCCTGCTCGACGCGGCCCGGGGCATTCAGTATATCCGCTACCATGCCAAGGAACTGAAGTTGGATACGGATCGCCTCTGCCTGACCGGCGGCAGTGCCGGTGGCGCGACGAGCGCCTGGCTGGCCATGGTGGACGACCTGGCCGATCCCGACAGCCCGGACCCGATTGCCCGAATGAGTACACGCGTGGCCTGTTCCGTACCCCAGCAGGCGCAGACATCGCTCGACCCGAAGCAGATGCGCGAATGGATTCCCCAGATCACCTACGGTGCTCATGCCTTTTTCACCAGCAGCGAAATGCCCAAGAAGGGCGAGGAACGCTTTGAGTTTTTCCTGTCCAAGCGCGAGGAAATCATGCCTTACATCAAGGACTTCAGCGCCTATGAGCAGGTAAGCGCAGACGACCCGCCCATGCTCCTCGTCTATGGTGGCCAGGATGATATCCTCCCCGCCAAGGACACCGGCAACGCCACCCACCATCCCCAGTTTGGGTTTCATCTCTATCAGAAACTGAAGGAACTCGGCGTGGAATGCTACTTCTGGGCCGGAACCCAATACGGCAAACCCGGCTACGTAAAGGCCGAAAAGGAACGCTACCACGGCTGGCCCGGCGTGGCCAACTTTGTGGTGGATCAGTTTGGAATGGCGGAGTAAGATTTTCAAAAAAGGAAACATTACCGGGAGGCGCTTATGAAGACGAATATTATTGTGACGATGATTATCCTTGCCTGGGCATCGACAGCCGGTGCCGGAAGCATGGACGAGTGGTTTGTGAAGCAGGACGATCCGGATAGATGGAAGGTTCCGGCGGCGGATGAGCAGGTGGCGGGCAACCAGAATACCTGGTACGTCACGCCCCACGATCTCCAGCTGGGCAGCTTTGGCCACGCGGCCAACAAGGACAAGGTGCTCAAGGTCAGCGAGTCGGAAATTCAGTACATCCCCCAGTCCGTATGGGGCCAGTACACCTGGAAACTGACGCCCGACGGCGATGAGGCGGCCTTTGCCGAATGGTCCAAGAATTTCAGCACCGAAAAGAACTTCCGCTTCGGCGGCATTGTCACCGAAATCGGCCCGAACCGGAAAGTCTTCCAGGCAAAGATCGAAGCCAAACGCGGCGAAGGACCGTCGTTGCCCGTGAAAATGGAACTGCTCAAGATCGAACGCGAAAAACCCCTGCCCGACTTTCATTCCGTCCAATACGGCCCGCATTGGCGCCATGCCTATGACGTCTATCTGCCCGACGGATTCGACCCGAAGAAGGACGAGCCTCTGCCCGTGGTCATGAACATCCATGGCGGCGGCTGGGGAGCCCTCGACAAGCAGACCAGCGGCGAACGCTGGAATAAAAACGGCATCGCCGTCATATCTATCAACTACCGCTACACCGGCGAATTTGAGCAGCCTCCGGCCATGACCGTCCCCGTGGCGGCTCCCCTGATCGACGCGGCCCGTGCCTTGCAGCATGTGAAGTATCACGCCAAAGACTACGGCATCAACCCCGACAAGATTCTCCTGACCGGCGGCAGTGCCGGTGGCGCGACGAGCGCCTGGCTGGCCCTGCATGACGACATGGCCGACCCCGACAGCGACGACCCCGTCGCCCGCGTTTCGACCCGTGTCTATTGCTCCACGCCCAACCAGGCCCAGACATCCCTCGATCCCAGGCAGATGCGCGAGTGGATTCCCGAGATCACCTACGGTACCCAGTGCTTCATCACGGACTATCCCGACGAACTGGGCCGCGACAAGGAGAAGAAATTCGAATACTGGCTGGAGCACCGCGAGGAAGTACTCCCTGCCATCAAGGAGTTCAGCGCCTACGAATGGGCCAGTGCCGATGATCCGCCCATGATGCTCGTTTATGGCGGCCAGAAGGACATCCCCGTCTCCGAAGGCGGCAACGCCACCCACCACCCCAAGTTCGGCGAACACCTGCACAAGCGCCTCAAGGAACTGGGCGTCGAGTCCTACTACTGGGCCGACAACGTGAGCAGCGGCGTGCCCCGCTATGACGGCTGGGCCGGCGTGGCGCTATTCACGCTGGACAAACTCAAGGGCCCCGGCTGGGAAGAGGAACTTGAGAAAAACAAAGAAGAGAACCAAAAGAAAGATTGAAAGGGAAAGACCAGAAACGTGAAGCAGATAACCATCCATAACGAAAAAGCAAGACGCGACACCGACGGCGAGATCGTGGATTGCCACGAACCCTGCATCGAGCGATTCAAGGGGCGCTACTACATGTTCGGCATGGGCTATGCCAACAACACCGGCTGGACCGAAGACAACAAAATGACCTGCTACAGCTCGCCGGACCTGGTCACCTGGACCCGACACGAGCCGCTTGCCACGGATGTGCGGATATGCATCCCCTGCGTGAAATACAATGCCAAAACCGGGCTCTATGTCATGTGGTATTCCCAGGACAGGCAGTACTACACTGCGGTCTCCGACCGGCCCGAAGGCCCCTATCGCGATCCTCAACCGACGGAACTCCAGGGACCGGGCGCGGGGGATTTCAGCCTCTTCCAGGATGACGACGGCACGGCATACATCGCCTGGACCTGCTCCTACGGCGACCGCAGCCAGCCCGAGAAGATGCACCAGATTCGCATCGAACGCCTGACCGATGACTACCGGAACGGCTCTGGCGAAGCCATCGGCCCCCTGGACTGGAACTGCGAAGCCCCGGTGCTCTTAAGGCGCGCCGATACTTACTATCTCCTCTACGACAACACCTGCTGCTGGTGCTCCGCCGGAACGGGCTGCCGCGTCTATACGGCATCCGATCCCCTGGGGCCTTACGAATATCGCGGCGACATCAACCGTGAAGCGGAAGACGACCCGCGCAAGATCGTCTCCGAAAACACCGACACCAAACCCGGCGACGGACGTCCCGACGTGATCATCCCCATGCAGACGCGCCGCGCCGTCGAGATCGAAACCGCCGACGGTCCCGCGTGGATTCTCATCGGCGATCTCTGGGGCAGCAACGAAGACGGCTGGAAAGGCCATGACCGCGTCTATTTCACCAGCCCCCTGCAGTTCGACGAAGACGGCATGATCCACAAGCTGCAATACGAGTCCGAATGGTCGGTCCAACTGGCAGACGACGAAACGGAAGCCGACGAAGTAAAGGCCGCCGCGAAATAGCATGGCACTTAAAATTATCGGTCCTTCCGGGATTTTTGGGAAATGGTAATCTGATAGCCTGAATGTGATAATATTCACGATTCGCGTGAAAGTTTCAGGCGATAAGCCCGGAGGGCTTGCCCAATAATAGCCACGGGTTTTAACCCGTGGGATAGCCCGGCAAAACAAGGGACAACCCTGAAAGGCTTGCCCTTTATACGGCAAAAAAGCATAGAGCCGTTTCTTAAAATACTCGTGCTAAGGC
>CAYWYC010000326.1:0-5012 GCA_964462565.1 uncultured Candidatus Sumerlaeota bacterium
GGTTAAATTTTGCTATACCAATTTGCTTGCAAGCCGCTGACAAAAGTGTCAGGCTTTCAAAAGAAGTCGTGTGGAAATCTTAATGATATTATAGTGTGGTAATTTTGCTGCAAGAAAGGCAAAGAAAATGACCAGAAACATATTTCCTGTGGGAGCAATGCTCGTAATCCTGATGCTGTTGATCGTGGGCTGTGGCAAGGAATCTGCCGAAGAAGCCCAGGAAAAAGAGATGGAAAAAATGATCGAGCAGCAAATTCGAAGCCAGGGCGGAAACGCGGATATCGACATTTCAAAGGGCAAAATGTCCATTCAGACAGAAGACGGCCAGGCGATCCAGCTTCAGACAAACGGCGCGCTCGAACGGCCCAAGGATTTTCCCAAAGACATTTACCTGCCTTCCAAGGGCAAAATAACACGCAGTTTGATGGGCCAGGGGGAGTTTACCGTGGGTTACACGATCGATATGAAGCCGGAAAAAATAATGGTCGAATATGAAGATCGCATGACCAAGGACGGCTGGAATAAATCCGCCACCATGACGCAGGGGCCCATGTCCATGATTGAATTTGAAAAGGATTCACGCACGGCCAATGTTGTTATCCAGAGCGCCGGTGACGAGACTTCCGTCATGGTCACGGGGGATAAATAGTCCAAAGGTAAGCGATGGTTTTGAACGATAAACATCTTCCCCATTTTGTCGTACTCGAAGCCATCCAGCATACCCATGACCGCTGCTTTTTGTGCGTGCTCGAGGACAAGGTTCTGCGGGACAATTTTGAGACCATGCTCTATGAGAGCGTCAATGACGGCATTTTGCGGGCGCGTCTGCTGCATAGCCGAGGCTATTGCCCCAGGCATGCCCGCATTCTGCTGGAATGCCGCAAAATCTTCGGAACGGCCATCCTCTATCTGGACCAGCTGCGCATCTTTCGTGAAGAAGTTGCCAAGAGCCGTCCCGGCGCGCGCATTCGTCCACCCCGGGACAGTGCCCTGGTGAATCCCGCCGATCATTGCCCTGCCTGCCTGCTCCAGGCCGAAAGCCGCGAGCGATACATCCAGACCTTTATCAAGGGGCTTGACGAAAAGGACATTCCTGCCGCCTTTGAAGCCGCGGGGCAAATTTGTACGCCGCATTTTTATCCCCTGCTCAACGCCATCAAAAACAAAACCCATCGCGCCTGGTTGAAGCAGTTGGTCGAAGAAAAATATCAGAACATCGAAAATCACCTGGCCGAATACCGCCGCAAAATGGACTATCGCAACGAGGATGAAGCCATTTCGCCCGATGAAGAAAAAGCCCCGCGCATGGCAGTGGAACTGATGACCGGGCTCCCCGGTATCTTTTGAGCGCAAAGCGGTCGCCTGATCGTGAAAGCCAGAGCAGAAGAGATGATACCCAAAAAAGACGGGTGTGCGTATTTTCTTGAAAAGGCAAGGGGAATCGCTATGGTATTAGAAAGAAGAATTCATGACGAGGCCGGTGGATTGTAAGGCATATTCCACGGCGAATTCCGATAAATAGACGAAAGGACTGACCAATGTTTCGAGACAAATCACGCTTTGCCCTCTTTTTCGGGAATCGCGGTTTTTTCCCGTCCAGCCTGATGAAAGGCGCGCGCGAGGAAATGCCCCGCATCCTGAAGGAGCTCGGCCATGAGACGGAAATAATGGCCGCCGACGCCACCAACCATGGCGCCGTGGAAACGCCTGAGGAAGGCGAAAAATATGCCCGGTGGTTGGCCGAACGTAAAGATCGCGTCGATGGCGTGATCCTTTGCCTGCCCAATTTTGGCGACGAAACGGGCGCTGTGGCCGCGCTCAAGGATGCCGGCATGCCGATTTTCGTGCAGGCCTATCCCGACGAAGCCGACAAGATGGGGCCCGACAGCCGGCGGGATTCCTTCTGCGGAAAAATTTCCATCCTCGATGTTTTCCACCAGTACGGTGTGCCCTGCACCTTTCTCAAGCCCCACACCGTGCATCCGGCCAGCCCGCGCTTCAAAGAGAATATCGCCGTTTTTGACAGCATCTGTCGCGTGGTCGGCGGGATCGACGGCATGATTCTGGGCGGCATCGGCGCGCGCACCACGCCTTTCAAAACCGTCCGCATCGACGAACTGGCCCTGCAGCGCCACGGCATCACGGTCGAGACGCTCGATATGTCGGAAGTCTTTGCCCGTGTTCGCAAGATGGACGATGCCGCCGCGGCCTACAAGGATAAGGAAAAAATCCTCAAGGACATCAGCAACTGGGACGAAGTGCCCGAGCCGAACTTCAAGAACCTGGTGAAACTGGCTGTGGTGCTGGATGAACTGTCCGAGGAATACAACATGGACGCCATGGCCCTGCGCTGCTGGACGGAAATGCAGACGGAGCTTGGCGTGAGTCCCTGCGTGGTGATGGGAGTAATGAACGAGACGGGGCGGCCCGTTGCCTGTGAACTCGATATCGGAAACGCCGTGGCCATGTATGCCCTGGAACTGGCATCCGCCAAACCGGCGGGCCTGCTCGACTGGAACAACAACTACGGCGACGATGACGAAAAGTGCATCCTCTTTCACTGCGGCCCCATGCCGCCCAGCATGATGGTGGGCAAGGGCAATGTGACGGACCATTCGATTATCGCCAACGCCGTGGGCCAGGGCTGCTCCTTCGGTTGCAACACGGGCCGCATCCAGCCCGGTGATTTCACCTTCTCCAGCCTGCTCACGCGGGACGGCAAAATCCACACATACCTGGGCGAAGGAACCTTTACGGAAGACACGATTCCGGCCGACTTCTTCGGCTGCGCCGGCGTGGCCTATATCCCGAAACTCCAGGACGTGCTGATCCATATCGGCCAGGAAGGCCATCGCCATCACGTGAGCGTGACCAGCGGCCGCGTTTCGGAAGCGCTGAAGGAAGCCTACACGAATTACCTCGGCTTCAACGTGACCATGCCGCAATAAGGCAAAGCCTGCACCAGCCTCCAAACATTTTCACGCCATCGGCAGTTATGCAAAAACCGCCGATGGCGCGAATCTACTTGATGCACCAAAAGGCCAAAAGGGGTCAGAGCGCGACGACGATTAACTCGCCCATCTGGATGTTTTCGATATTGTTGATGCGCTGCGAACTTTCGCCGCCGATAATTTTACCACGCAGCAGGTCGCGCCGCCTGGAATTCCGCACGACCACATGGGTGCCTTCCAGTTCGCGGCGGCTGGTCTTGACCATCAGGGTCCCGCGGTTGGGATTCTTCAGGCTGGGGCGCAGAATCAGCTGGAAAATATTGTCCCGGGTGCTGGTCCGCATCACGTCGCCCGGAGATGCCGCGCGTTTGGGCGGGGGGGCGATACCGATACCGACGGCCGATTCGAGTTCCTGCTGGATCATGCTCAGTTGTTTTTGCACTTCCTCATCCTGCTTTGCCCGCTTTTCCACTTCCGATTTTTTCTCGGGCGGAAGCAGATCCTGACAATATTCATAGAGCAGAATGTCGTCCATGGGCAGTTCGTCGTCGGCCATTTTTTTCAGGCCGACGGAAGTTTCGGAACCGTCGGTTTCGCGTGAGCCGAGCTCTTTGAGTGCGGCAATCAGGTTAATCTTCTTCTCCATCAGGAGTGCTCCTTTCCCGGGCCGGTTTGGGCGAAAGCAACCAGGAATCGTCATTTTCATCGGGCAGGTCGGCTATGCTGTAGCCCTTTGCCTGTAAGAAATCGCGCAGTTCTTCGAGGGCCTTGGTCTGGCGCGCGTGAATCGCGCCCACCGAAAGCCCCAGTTCGTCCGCCAGATCCTGCAATATGCGACCTTCCAGAAAGCGTTGGTGGATCAGCCATCGTGAATCGCCATCCAGGGCTTCTATCGCTTCCGACAAATCCTCCAGCAGCTGGTTTTCGGCCGCTTCTTCCGAAGGCAGGCTGCGGGGATCGGCTATGTTGGCAATCGGGTCGCGATTTTCGTCGTCCTGGCCGTCCATGGATTGGGCAAAGTCATCGAGCCGGGCCGGTTGTTTGGCCGCTTTTTCCTTGCCCCGCAGCATTTCTCCTGAAATCCGATAGTGGGCAAAGGTCAGAAAACTTGTCCCCGCTTCCGGATTGAAACGTTGCGCCGCCTCCAGCAAGCCCACATAGCCATCCTGCACCAGGTCGGCCAGTTCCAGACGGCTGCGCATCCCCTCGGACATCATGCGAAAATACTTGTTGGCCAGGTGAATGACATAGCCGAAGTATTTCTCCAACTCGACCCGGGGGTCGCCACCAATATGATTATCTCCAGATAGAGTCATTTTTTCAGGTCCGTTCCTGTTTTTTTTCAGGCTCCAAAAAAACATAATTCAAAGTCGGCTAAATCGGCTGCGCTGATAAAGATCAATAAAAAGAAAAGCAAGACGGTTCAGACTGCGAAAATAAGATGCAGCAACCCGGGCGGAAAGGAAAATACCAGGCCGATATTGTCCAAACCATCACAGGTACAATAGCAAATCCTGTATTCGTTGCGCAAGAAATTCCCGTGGGGGGAGCTTCGTAGGGCGCACTCGTAATCGCACTCGCAATCGAGCCAATGAATCAGACAGGATATACCTTCAAATCAGCAAAACACTTAACGTACCGCCGGCATCTTGCCGGCACAATGGCTTCCGGCCAAATTACCAATCCCCGACTTTCTCTTCTTTCGACCAGTTGTGGTTCGGGATTTTTTGTCGAGGACTTTCAGCCCTCTTCATATTAAATTCTGCCTCAACCCAGGGCGATGCCTGGGCTGGTATGTTTCGCACCTTCGGCTCGAAGAAAAAGACCAATGCGTTTTTCAGAACGATTCGGAATTTCGGGAAATCCTCTGATAGAAAAAACGAGCCCCCATTTATGTCGTGCACCAGCTTCGCAGGGGGTGTGATTTTTCCAGGCGCGAGACGGCGCCGACTTCGAAAGGTTCTCAGCGCAAGGCCCGGCGGAGTTCGGCGGCGATTCCTTTGGGGCCTTTTTGCCGCGGGGAATTTTCGCGCGACCATCGAGCAATTGACTATGGATCGC